>DRKI01000084.1 GCA_011051875.1 Desulfobulbus sp.
AGAACAGGCAGCGCAGACGGTCCGGAAAGCGGGCCAGCAGCAGGTCCCGGCTGTGGACGAAGCGGGAGTCGGTGGAGGCCTGGTTGCAGAGCAGTCCCAGGCGCAGGCCGTCCAGCCACTCCGGCGGCCGGGCCACCAGCTCCTCCACTCCGAGCCGCACCCGGGGCTTTTCCTTGGCTGTGCCCACCTGACTACTCGACGGTGACGCTCTTGGCCAGGTTGCGCGGCTGGTCCACGTCGCAGCCGCGGCGGTTGGCGATCTCGTAGGAGAGGAGCTGGGCCGGGATGGTGTAGAGCAGGGGGTTGAGTTCCTCGTGCACCGGCGGCAGGTAGAGGACATCGTCGGTCAGCCTGGCGAGATGCTCGTCACCGGCCGTGCCGATGAGGACCAGCCGTCCCTGCCGGGCCTTGATCTCTTCAACGTTGGAGACGGTCTTCTGGTAGACCGAGTCCCGGGGCACCAGGGCCAGCACCGGCATGTCGCGGTCGATGAGGGCGATGGGCCCGTGCTTGAGCTCGCCGGCCGCGTATCCCTCGGCATGGATGTAGGAGATCTCCTTGAGCTTGAGGGCCCCTTCCAGGGCAATGGGAAAGTTGAGGCCGCGGCCCACGAACAGGAAATCCCGGGCATCGTAGTAGTCCTCGATCAGGACCCGGATCTGCTCCTGCATGCGGGGCAGCTCCTCCTCGATGACGGTCGCCACGCCCACGAGACCGGTGGCCAGCGCCTTGCCCGTGGCCGGATCCATGGTTCCCCGCACCTGGCCCAGGTAGAGGGTGAGCAGGAACAGGGCCGCGAGCTGCGAGGTAAAGGCCTTGGTGGAGGCAACGCCGATCTCGGGCCCGGCATGGGTGTAGATGACCCCGTCCGCCTCGCGGGTCATGGTGGAGCCGACCACGTTGCAGATGGTGACCACCCGGGAGCCGAGCTCGGCGGCCAGGCGGATACCGGCCAGGGTGTCGGCGGTCTCGCCCGACTGGGAGATGGAGATGGTGAGCACGTCGGGTCCCAGCAGCAGCCGGCGGTAGCGGAACTCGGAGGCGATGTCCACCTCCACCGGGATCCCGGCCCATTTCTCGATCCAGTACTTGGCCACCAGGGCGGCGTGCCAGGATGTGCCGCAGGCCACCAGGGCGATGCGGCGGATCGACCTGATGGCGTCATCGTCGAGGCCGATCTCGGGCAGTTCCACCGCGCCGGTGTCCGGGACGATCCTGCCGCTCACCGTGTTGAGAATCGCCTGCGGCTGCTCGTAGATCTCCTTGAGCATGAAGTGCTTGAAGCCGCCCTTCTCGGCCATGGCCGCGTTCCAGTCGATGGTGCGGACCTCCTTGTCCAGGACGGCGCCGTCGTCCACATCCATGACCGTGTAACTGCCGCGCGAAAGCACGGCCAGCTCCCGGTCGTCGAGAAAGATCACCTGCCGGGTATAGGGCAGGAGGGCCGGCACGTCGGAGGCGATGAAGCAGGCATCCTCGCCTACCCCCATGACCAGCGGACTGTGATTGCGGGCCGCGACCAGGGTATCGGGATCCCCGGCCCAGAGCACGCCCAGGGCATAGGACCCCTCCACCCGGGCCAGGGCCTCGCGCACCGCGGTCACCAGGTCATCATCGAGGTACTCCTCGATCAGGTGGGCCAGGACCTCGGTGTCGGTCTGGGAAGCGAACCGGTGCCCCTTTGCCTCCAGCTCCTTCTTGAGCCGGCCGTAGTTCTCGATGATGCCGTTGTGGACCACCACCAGTTCACCGGTGCAGTCACTGTGAGGATGGGCATTGTCGCGGGTCGGGGCGCCGTGGGTGGCCCAGCGGGTGTGACCGATGCCGGTATGGCTCGCCACCCCGATGTTCTCGTCCACCTCGGCCTCCAGGTTGGAGAGCTTGCCCGCGGCCCGGTACTTGACCAGCCTGCCGCCGTGTTCGTAGACCAGGCCTGCGGAATCATAGCCCCGGTATTCCAGGCGCCTGAGCCCCTCGATGAGAATGGGAACCACCTTTCTCGTCCCGATATACCCCACTATTCCGCACATGCCGCAGCTCCTCCCTTCCCGCTGGGTGTCCAACTGAATATCAAAAAAGATGGACCGGTAATCCGGTCCATCACCCTTTTCCCAAACCCGGATTGAGCGTTTTCCCCACCTGCAGGCGGAAGAAGACGCGTCCTTCTTCCCCGGCACCGGCTGCCGCCTCCTGGTAATCACCTGATATCTTATCACATGGTCAAATGGAAGCACACTGAAAAGTACGGGAACGTATCTCCGGACGAGAAATCCCTTTGCACGGACTGCAAAAGCAGGTATTTTTTAAATAAGGAGTGTATCCATATGGCCACAGGTGTGCCGGATCCTGTCCGGATTCGACAATAAGGCCAAAAACGCACACTGGATACCGGCGAACAGCCGCGGCCCGGAGGAAACAGTCGATCATGCCCGCCGCTGATCCGCTTCCGGCCCACGTCAGCGGCCATGCCCGCGGTCCACTTCCCGCAGCGCCTGGCCACAGATTACCACCTTCGAGGCCCCCTGCGACCTGCGGGGTATGCCCGGAAAAGGAAACCCCATGAACGAACGAGCGCGACTCAGGGAGCTACTCCTGGAAAAATCCTAC
This sequence comes from Desulfobulbus sp., assembly GCA_011051875.1. Lineage (GTDB taxonomy): Bacteria > Desulfobacterota > Desulfobulbia > Desulfobulbales > Desulfobulbaceae > DRKI01. The sequence continues at coordinate 2,608 of DRKI01000084.1, forward strand.
CGGGAGGGCACCTTCACCCTCACCTCCGGCAGGACCTCCGACTTTTACATCGACGGCAAACAGACGACCCTGGATGCGGAGGGCGGCTACCTCTGCGGCCGGCTCCTCTACGAGCTGATCCGGGCGGAAGACACGGGTATTGCCGGTGTCGGCGGCATGACCCTGGGCGCCGACCCCCTGGTCACGGCCGTCTCCATTGTCAGCTATCTTGCCGGCAGCCCGATCCCGGCCTTCATTGTCCGCAAGGAGGCCAAGGGCCACGGAACCGGCAACTATATCGAAGGCAGGAACAACCTCGCCCCCGGCTGCACGGTGGCCCTGGTCGAAGACGTGGTCACCACGGGCGGCACCCTGGTCAAGGTCATCGAACGGGTGGAGAGAGAGGGGTTCCGGGTCGGCCTGGTGGCCACGGTGGTGGACCGCCAGGAAGGCGGCGCCGAGACCCTGGCAACACACGGCTATCCGCTGCGGGCCATCTTCACCCGCGCCCAGCTCATGGAGTCCTCCGGATCATGAAGTGCAGGAAGTGCGGGAAAAAACTGGTCGTGGCCCGGCGTTGCCGCCAGGTGCGCCTCCGGTGTACCGGCTGCGGCCATGAGTACCGGATCCACGAGGTGGCAGCCGATCTCGACGCAGAGACCGAGGCCCAGCTCGAACGCTACACCACCATCATCTACGACTGAGCGGGCATGGAAACCGTCAAGACCTACATCCGCCAGGACAACACGGCGACCATCATCTGCCCGGCCTGCAACAGGGCAAAGACGGTCTCCATCAAGGGATGCTCTGGGAACAGGCACTGCGTAAAGGCCCGCTGCAGTTGCGGCGAGGTCTTCATGGTGCACCTTGACTTCCGCAGGCACTACCGCAAACAGGTCGACCTGGTGGGCACCTACATGACCACCGACCCGCCAGGCATGGGCAGCGGTACGGTGCGGATCACCAATATCTCGTTCGAGGGGCTCGGTTTCGAGGTCCCCGGCAGCCACCGGCTGCGTCCGGGCCAGAAGCTGGAGATCGAGTTCCACCTCGATGACAAGAAACGCACCTTCCTGAAAAAAGAGGCCGTGGTCCGCCTGGTGGAAGGCGGCTACATCGGCTGCCAGTTCATCAACCAGCAGCATATCGAAAAGGCGCTGGGCTTCTATCTCAGGCCCTGACCCGCACCTCTCCCGGCATCCCGGCGCAGCAGCGTCTCCACCCGTTCCAGCAACGGCGGCAGGGTGGTCTCGTCCACGGCGCTGATCGCCACCCCATCGGCGGCGACCAGGCCCTGCCGTGTCTCTTCATCCACCAGGTCCACCTTGTTGTAGACCCGCAGGCAGGGAATCCTCTCCAGGCCCAGGTCGCGGAGCAGTTCCTCCACCACCTCCACCTGGCCGTGCCAGCCCGGGTTGGCGACATCGATCACGTGCAGGAGCAGGTCGGCCTCGAAAAGCTCCTCCAGGGTGGACTCGAAGGCCTTGAGCAGTTCGGCGGGCAGGTTGCGGATGAATCCCACCGTATCGGTGACGATCACCTCCATGTCGCGGGGAAAACGCAGCCTGCGGCTGGTGGGGTCCAGGGTGGCGAACAGCAGGTCCTCGGCCTGGATCTCGCTGCGGGTCAGGGTGTTGAGCAGGGTCGACTTGCCGGCATTGGTGTAGCCCACCAGCGAGACCACCGGCACCTCCCGCTTGCGCCGCCGGCTCCGCCGGTGGTAGCGCTGGCGGCCCACCCGCTGCAGTTCCGCGGCCAACCGGTTGATCCGGTCGTTGATCCGGCGGCGGTCGATCTCCAGGCGGGTCTCGCCGGGCCCGCGGGCGCCGATGCCGCCGGTGAGCCGGGACAGGGCGTCGTCGCGGGTGGCGAGCATGGGCAGCATGTACTTGAGCTGGGCCATCTCGATCTGCAGCTTGCCCTCCCGGGAGCGGGCCCGGCTGGCAAAGATATCCAGGATGAGCTGGGTGCGGTCGATGACCCGCAGGTCGGTGTGATCGGTGACCGACCGGACCTGGGAAGGGCTCAGCTCGCGGTCAAAGAGCAGCAGGTTGGCCCCCAGGCGCAGGCTCATGATGACGATCTCCATCAGCTTGCCCCGGCCGAGGATGAAACGGGGATGGATGTGCCGCCGCCGCTGGATCACCTCTGCCAGGACCTGCACCCCGGCCGACCTGGCCAGCTCGGCCAGCTCGCGCATGGACTCCCCGGCCGCGGCCCTGGAACCGGTGGTCACCCCGATGAGGATGGCCCGGTCCTGGCCCTTGTCCACCTCCCGGATGGGCCGGGCCCGGCTGAACTCCTCCTCCAGGGCCTCGATCAGCCCGATGCAGGACTGGTCCCGGGCGGCCGGGTGGACCGGTGCCAGTTCCGCCCAGTCGCGGCCGTCCCGGCTGCCCGGGACCAGGTGCGCCACGTGGAGCAGGTGCGGCAGGCCGTCGCTTATGGTCAGGACCCCCATCAGGTCCAGGCGCAGGCAGGCCAGGTCCATGATGTCTTCGTCATTGAGACCACCGGAGCCGAGCACGGTATGGACGCAGCGCAGGCCGCGCAGCCTGCCGCCCGCGGTCCGCACCCCGGCCAGGGCCGGGATGACGATCCGGTCGTGGTCGCCGACGATCACCGACTCCACCCTGCCCTGGCGGTGGATCAGCAGGCCGACCTGGCGGTTGAGTTCCGCCGAGATGGCGGCCAGGCCCCGCGCCAGGTCCCGGCCGATGATCTCGGCCGGATCGATCTTCTTCCTGGCCAGCCGTTCCAGGGCCCGCAACTGGCGGGTCTTGAGGCCGGCCCTGTTGCCGGTGACCGCAGCTATGACCGTACCTCCCGCGGGCCGGCCATGGTCTTTTCTCTCCCGCTGCTCAGCATGGGGCGCTGCCCGGAGTCCGGGGAAACGGAATCACGTCGCGGATATTGGCCATGCCGGTGACGAACTGGACCAGCCGCTCGAATCCCAGGCCGAATCCGGAATGGGGCGCCGAGCCGAAACGGCGCAGGTCCAGGTACCAGCCATAGGATTCGAGATCAAGCCCGGCCTCTTCCATCTTCACCCGGAGCAGATCGTGGCGCTCCTCGCGCTGGCTGCCGCCCACCAGCTCTCCCACGCCCGGCACCAGAATGTCCATGGCCGCCACGGTGCGGCCGTCATCGTTGCCGCGCATGTAGAACGGCTTGATCTGCCTGGGATAATCGGTGACGATCACCGGACCGCGGGTGATCTCCTCGCACAGAAACCGTTCATGTTCGGCCTGCAGGTCCATGCCCCAAGTGACAGGACAGGTGAATTCACGGCCCGACTCCTGCAGCGCCTGTACGGCGGCGGTATAGCTCATGCGGGCAAAGGCGCGCTCCTGCACCGCCTCGAGCCGGCGCCGTAACCCCCTGGCCACGAAACGGTCAAAAAGATCGATCTCGGGGGCACACTCGGCAAGGGTCGTGCCTGCCAACTCCCGGACCAACTCTTCGGCCAGGTCCATGGCCCCAGCCAGGTCACAGAAGGCCATCTCCGGCTCCACCATCCAGAACTCGGCCAGGTGACGGCTGGTATTGGAATTCTCGGCCCGGAAGGTGGGGCCGAAGGTGTAGACCCGGCCCAGGGCCATGGCATAGATCTCGGCCTGCAACTGGCCGCTCACCGTCAGCCCTGCCCGGCGGCCGAAGAAATCCGAGGCAAAGGGATCAGGACCACCAAGCTGGTCCGGTTCCAGGGACGTGACCGTGAAGATCTCGCCGGCACCCTCGCAGTCCGACGTGGTAATCAGGGGGGTGTGGACCAGGAAAAAGTCCCGCTGCCGGAAAAAGGCGTGGATGGCGAAGCTCAGGGTACTGCGGACCCTGGCCACCGCGGCCAGGGCATTGGTCCGCGGCCGCAGGTGGGGAATGGTGCGAAGGAACCCGAAGCTGTGGCGTTTCTTCTGCAGGGGATAGGCGGCCGGATCGGCGGCCCCGAGGATCTCGACCCCGCTGGCCCGCAGCTCCACCTCCTGCCCCTTGGCCGGCGACCGAACCAGGATGCCGCGACAGCGGACAGCGCAGCCGGTGGTCAGCTGTTTCACCATCCGGTCATAACCGGGAAGGTCCCGTTCAAGGACAACCTGCAGGCAGGCCAGTGCGGAACCGTCGCTGACGGCAAGAAAGGAAAGGCCGCCGGAATCACGCCTGGTCCGGACCCAGCCATGCACCTCCAGTTCACGGTCCACGGGTTTGTCGGCAAGGATTGCCCTGATCGTCAGCCCGTTCATCACAGCTCCTGTCGAATCAGTACCATCTCACCCCTGCCCTCCAGCTGTTCCGCCGGTCCTCCCTTGCTCCTGCGGATGTGGCGGGCCACAGGGCTGCACTTGACAGTGAAGAGAAAAAAGATCGGCGCCCGCACGTCGGACAAGGTCTCGTAATTCCCCATGCCCTTGCTGATAATCATGTCAGCGGCCCGGAAATATTCCAGAAATTCCGGGCTGCAGTCGGCAAGGGGCGTGCCCGGACAGTCGGTACCGTTGCCGATAACGGAACAGATGTCGGTCAGACCGCAATACCGGGCATCCTCCATGGTGGCATCGTTGATGATCGCCCTGCCCCGCACGGCCAGGGTCACCCGGCAGCCGAGCCGCTGCAGCTCCCGGACCAGGAGACCGTCAAAGACGATCTCACCGCAGTTGTCGGCCAGGTAGAGGACCTGCGGCCGGCGGCCCGGGCTCACGGCTGCGCGGAAGGCGCCATACTCGTCGAGCACGAAATCCTGCTTGCTGCAGCCGGCCATGGTCCGGGCGGCATCAAACTCGTGCTGGGCCGCGTAATCGATGATGTTGGCGCAGATGGCGAACCGGACCGCGGCCAGCAGCGGGTCGTCGGCTGTCTCTATCCGGCCCCGGACCTGATCGCGCAGGCCCAGGGCGAAGTCGTTGCTCTGCCGCTTGAGATCGGCAAAGGGGTCCGGCCGGCCGGTCAGCTCCGCGATCATCCGGTAGAGGGCAACCGCGTTCTCCGGCGGGGTCCGGGCGAAATCGACCCGGGAGAGCAGCCGGCCGGCCTCTTCCACCACCCGCCGCTGGAGAGACTCGCTGCTGCAGCTCAGCCTGGCCGCGGACAGGGCCTGGCGCATGAAGCAGACCAGGCAGTCAAGGGTTGTCTGCATGATGTTCCACCGGTCCGAGCAGGTACTCGGTCCTGACATTGCCAAGCGCGGCAAAGATATGTTGTTTGGCGCCCGGTATGCGGGCATAGATCTCCCGGAGCATCTCGTGCACCTCGCTGCGCCTTGTCTGGCCGGACAGGGGACAGCGGGTCCGGACCGGGACAAGACCAAGGCGGCGGCAGATGGCCTCCACCTCTGTCTTGTCAAGATAGCTGAATGGCCTGATCACTGCCAGGCGGCCGGAAAAAAGCTTCTGACAGGGACGCATGGTGGAGATATTGCCGGCGCAGGTGAGGTTGAGAAAAAAGGTCTCGATGATGTCGTCACGGTGATGGCCCAGGGCCAGCCGGTTGAAGCCGTGGTCACGGGCGAACCGGAAGAGCTGGTTGCGCCGGCTGCGCGAGCAGCGGAAACAGACATCACGGCTCTCCCCTGCCGCCTCCGGGGGCGGCTGCCAGGAGGCAGGCAGGACGCGGACAGGAATAGCGGCCCGTTCCATGATCCCGATGATCTCCCGGGCAGCGGCGCCGGGCCGCCCGCCGCACGGCTCCATGTCCACGTGCACGGCCTGCAGGTCGTAGTCGATGGGTGCCTTGCGCCGCCAGTGGGACAGGACCCAGGCCAGGGCCAGGGAATCGGCTCCGCCGGAAACGGCGACCAGGACCCGGTCGCCATGGGCCAGCATGCCGTAGGTGTGCATGGCCCGGCCGATACGGCGGTTGATCTCCGCCGGAAGGACCTGCTGCTTCACCACCGGCAACCGGATCACTCACCCCTGAGGTAGGAACACTGGTCGAACTTGTCGCGGAGTCCCTCGCGCAGGAGCTCCTCGGCCGTGACCCAGGTGAAGCCGCGCTCACTGGCCTTTCTCAGGTTGTACAGGTTTTCCAGCACCGACTTCTGGACCTCGTCGTAACGTCCCTGGCAAAGCACGCTGCCGCTGCCGGTCTCCACCAGCCGGTACTCGAAGGTCACCGAGGCAGGTTCCTTGGCCGTATACTTGCCGCCCACCCGTTCCGAGTACCGCCAGAGCGTGGTCTCCAGGACGGCATTGCAGCCGGTCCGCTCGCCGATCGTCCGGGCCTGCTCGAGGAAATTTTCCGACAGGTTCCCTTCCTGTCCGTACAGCTGGCTGTCCGGGACAAACCGGATATCCTTGCGCCCGGCCAGCTGTGCCTGCAGCAGCCTGTCCAGTACCTGGATTCCCTTGTCCAGCTTCCTGGCCTCGGCATAGGAAACGGTCTCGTCATAGTTGACCACCGATATCGCCGGCAGCACGGCGATGCAGGTCACGGCCACAGCCGGTTCCTGCGGCTTGTCAGACTCCTGCGGCTTGGCGCCGCAGCCGGCCATGGTCAGCAGCAGGCAGGCGGCAAGAATCCATGCACCCTGAAATAGCTTCCTCACTCTCATCCTCCTTTTTGCAAAACAGCATCCGCCCGGGCGACGCGGCTGTCCCGTTCCCGCAGCTCTCCACCCTCCGGCTACAGCACACCCTTGGAAGACAGGTGCCCCACCAGTCCGGGCCGGATGGCGGCAGCCTGGGCCAGGGCCCGGCCCAGAGCCTTGAAGACCGCCTCGATGATGTGATGACTGTTGCCGCCGTGGAGCAGGTCCACGTGCAGGGTCAGGCCACCGTGCTGGGCCAGGGCTTGAAGAAATTCGCGGGCCAGGGCGGTGTCAAAGCTGCCCACCTTCTGATCCGGGATGGCCACCTGGTAGTGCAGCCACGGACGGTTGGATATATCGACACAGACCCGGGCCAGGGCCTCGTCCATGGGGACATAGGCCAGGCCGTACCGGTTGATCCCGGCCTTGTCGTCCAGGGCCCGGGCCAGGGCCTGGCCGAGGCAGATGCCCAGGTCCTCCACGGTGTGATGATCATCCACCGCGGTATCTCCCTTGGCCCGGATCGTCAGGTCAAAGAAACCATGCACCGCGAACAGGGTCAACATGTGGTCCATGAATCCGACTCCGGTCACGATATCGGTCCGGCCGCTGCCGTCGAGTGCCAGGGTCAGGCCGATATCGGTCTCCCTGGTCCGGCGGACGATCTCCGCACTCCGCCCTGCCTGGTTGGTCATCATATCTCGTTTGGTTCGATTCTCGGGTTCGGGGTTCCGGGTATCAGGTTCCGGGTTCCGGGTGCAAGGCTCCGGGATCCGGGAAACGTGCGTCCACCGGAATCCACGAGTCACAACAGCACCCGGCCGGCCTATACTATTCCGCTTGCCGGCTGTTGGCAACTGTTCTTCACTCCGGCTCCTTTTTTTGCCCTCTCTTTTTTCACCATTCACCGTGGAATTTTTTATTGACACAATGAAAAAAATCCTGGTATAGTCTGCGGCTGTTTGAGGTAATAGCAACGAGCGGGAATAACTCAGTGGTAGAGTGCAACCTTGCCAAGGTTGAAGTCGCGAGTTCGAATCTCGTTTCCCGCTCCACAGACCTTTCAAGGTTCGAACACAGTTCGAACCTTTTTTTGTTAATCCGCGGGACCGCCAGGATCAGTCCGGCAGTGCACACGACGTGATGTCCTGATTCTCGGCTACATCTTTTTTTTGAGGCGCATGGAATGAAAACGTATTACACGCCGGTTAAAGAGATTGAACGGAAGTGGTATGTCGTCAATGCCGACGGCAAGGTACTCGGACGGATTGCCACCGAGATCGCCCGCAGACTGCGTGGCAAGCACAAGCCCACTTTCTGCAACTTCCAGGATAACGGCGACTTCATCATCGTCATCAATGCCGACAAGGTGCACCTGACCGGCAACAAGTGGGATAAAAAGATCTACTACCGCCACAGCGGATACATGGGCGGTATCAAGTCCCAGACCGCCAAGGAGGTCCTGGCCAAGAAGCCCGAGGAGCTGATCCGCATGGCCGTCAAGGGTATGCTGCCCAAGAACAAGCTCGGACGGGCCCAGCTCAAGAAGCTGAAGATCTATGCCGGAGCCGAGCATCCCCACCAGGCCCAGCAGCCTGAAACCCTGGATATCTAACGGAGTACACGTCCCATGGCGCAGGAAATCTATGCTACCGGTAAACGGAAAACAGCCATTGCCAGAGTCTGGATCACCCCGGGCACCGGCAAGATGACCATCAACAGGCAGTCACTGGACGCCTACTTCGGCAACATATTCTTTGAACCGAAGATCAGCAAGCCCTTTGCCGTCACCGAGACCACGGACAAGATCGACGTCAAGGCCACCATCAAGGGCGGCGGCAAATCCGCCCAGGTCGATGCCCTGGTACACGGCATCTCCAAGGCGCTGCAGGAGATGAACCCGGACCTGCGTATCCCCCTGAAGAAGGCGGGCCTGCTGACCCGGGACGCCAGGATCAAGGAGCGGAAAAAATACGGTCAGCGCGGGGCCCGCGCCCGTTTCCAGTTCTCCAAGCGTTGATCGGGCCAACCGCTTTCCCGGCTCTATTTCCGGTCCCGGCATGACGGACCAGGAGGGGATAACGACCAGGTTCGTTATTCCCTTTTTTTTATCGCAGGCTGGGCGTTTCACCCACCAGGTTCATGCTTGCCGCCGCGGCAGCCGTACGGCCAGCAGCCACAACCAAGGACAATCCCATGCTACGTGTCGGAATCGTCGGCGCCTCCGGCTATACCGGGGTCGAACTTGCACGCCTTCTCGCCGGTCATCCATCGGTGGAGATCACCGTTGCCACGTCCCGCCGCTACGCGGGCAAGCCCCTGGCCGAGGTCTTTCCCAGCCTGCGGCAGCGGGTCGATGTCGCCTGTGAGAACCTTCCGCCGGACGAGCTGGCCGACCGGGCCGACTTCTTCTTCACCGCCGTGCCGCACAAGACCGCCATGGATATCGTTCCGCCCCTGCTCGATGCGGGCAGGAAGGTGGTCGACCTGAGTGCTGACTTCCGGATCCGCGACGTGGCTGTCTACGAGCAGTGGTACCAGGAACATTCCAGCCCCGGGCTGGTGCAGGCTGCGGTCTACGGCCTGCCGGAACTCTACCGTCAGGAGATCAGGGAGGCCCGGCTGGTGGCCAATCCGGGCTGCTATCCCACCTCGGTCACCCTGGGACTGGCGCCGCTTCTGCGGGAGAAACTGATCGACCCGGCCACCATAATCATCGACTCCAAGTCCGGTACCTCCGGCGCCGGCCGGGCTGCCAGCGTGGCTACCCTTTTCTGCGAGGTCACCGACGGCTTCCGCGCCTACAAGGTGGGGGGAAGCCACCGCCACATCCCGGAGATGGAACAGGAACTCTCCCTCCTTGCCGGTACGCCGGTCACCATCTCGTTCACGCCGCACCTGCTGCCCATATCACGCGGTATCCTGAGCACCATGTATGCCACCCTGACCGGAACCGTGGATAGCCGTGAACTCCAGGAACTCTACGAGTCCACCTATGGGGACGAGCCCTTTGTCCGGGTCTGTCCCGCCGGCAGCCTGCCGGCCACCCAGCATGTCCGTGGCAGCAACTGCTGCGATATCGGGATCCAGGCAGACCGGCGCACCAACCGGGTCATCGTGCTGGCCGCCATCGACAACATCGCCAAGGGCGCATCGGGCCAGGCGGTGCAGAACATGAACCTGATGACAGGGCAGGAGGAGACCACCGGGCTGCTGGGGGCTCCCTTCTTCCCCTGAGACCGGCGGCGCAGCCGCACCCGCACCGATGGCCACCGCCGCCGGGCAACGCAACATCCGGCTGCTCGTCGCCTTTGACGGCAGCAGCTACAAGGGCTGGCAACGGCAACCGGACGTGCCCACCATCCAGGGGGTACTCGAAGACCGGATCGCCGCCATGACCGGAGAAGAGGTCTGCCTGCACGGGGCCGGCCGGACCGATGCCGGCGTGCATGCCCTGGGCATGGTGGCCAACTTCCACACCAGGAGCACCATCCCGGTGCCGGGCCTGCAGCGGGGGCTCAACTCGCTTTTGCCGCGTGACATCCGCATCATGGCGGTCCGCGAAGAACACCCCGGCTTCCACAGCCGTTTCAGCGCCACCGGCAAGACCTACCGCTACGACTTCTGCACCGCCGAGGTGATCCTGCCCACCTCCAGGCTCTACATGGCGCATCGCCCCTGCTCCCTGGATGCAGGCGCCGTGCACCGCTGCCTGCGGATCATCACCGGCAGCCACGACTTCAGCAGCTTCGAGGCCGCCGGTTCCCGGGACCCCGAACAGCCGGGAGGCCGCGGCGCGGTCCGGACCATCAGCGAGGCCCGCTGTCTCCCCCTGTCCGGCCAGCCCGGCTGCTGGTCCCTCGTCTTCACCGGCGACGGTTTCCTGCGTCACATGGTCCGCAACCTGGCCGGCACCCTGATCGATGCCGGCAGGGGCAGGATCAGTGTCGATGAATTCGCGGCCATCCTGGCCGGCCGTGACCGCACCCTGGCAGGCCCGACGGCCCCGGCCTGCGGCCTGTTCCTGGTCCGGGTCCACTACCATCCCATCCCCGCCGGCCGGGACGGCTGACGCCCCACGGTCCGGCCCAGACCAATTTTTCCGCCATGCCCCGACCAGCCCTCTTTTACAGCCGCCGTCCCATCATCCTGGCCTCGGCCTCACCTCGAAGACAGCAGTTCCTGCGCGAACTCGGCCTGGATTTTACCATCCGGGCGGCGGCCATCGACGAGTCTCCCCTGCCGGCCGAGACACCGGAGGCCTTTACCCGGCGCATGGCCGGTGCCAAGGCAGAAGCGGTGGCGTCAGATCATGGCCAGGCCTGCATCATCGGCGCCGATACCGTGGTCAGCCTGGACGGGCTGATCCTCGGCAAGCCGAAAGACGAACAGGACGCCCTGGCCATGCTGAAACAGCTCCAGGGCCGGACCCATCGGGTGATCACCGGTCTTTCCCTCATCTGCAGGGAGTCGGAGCTGCACCAGACCACGGCCACCGTCACCTCGGTCACCTTTGCCGCCTTTCCCGCCGCGGTGCTGGCCGCCTATGTCCGCACCGGGGAACCCATGGACAAGGCCGGCGCCTACGGCATCCAGGGCATGGGCGGTTTCCTGGTCCGGAAGATCGAGGGTTCCTGCAGCAATGTCATCGGTCTTCCGGTCAATGTCCTGGTCTCCCTGCTGCTCGGGCACAAGGTGATAGGACCCGTTTGAGACGGGCCCACCGGTCCCGTAACCGATCACGGGATATCCATAAGCCGGCACGGACTTCCGGGGTGGTCTGTGACCGCTTACCCGCTCCCGCTTGACAGCACCGGCTGAACCATGCTAACATCAAAAAAAGTTTTCCTCTGTTTTTAAGAAGTTAATTATCATTCCCCCGGACCTGTCCATGCTCCACCCCTGTAGCCAGAGTCCCTGCCTGCCGGTCCATGATTCCCATTGCCGTTCAACGGGAGACAGCGGTTCGCCCCGGCTCCACCCTGCGCACTGTTTTTTCCCGGGAGACAACCTGATATCGATCAAGCCCGCTCTCAAGGGCCGCCGGATGAAAATGGTTCCCATGGTGAGACCAGATGAGCCCTGATACCAACGCCCGGACTTCAGCAATGGACCCCCAGTCTTTCCAGCTTCCCCTGCACATCTACAATACCCTGCGCCTTCTGCGTCTCTATCCTCCCGCGGATCCCAAGGTGACCGACGAAACAGAACGGATTCTCTCCTGCCTGCGTCCCGTCTTCCACCAGGGAGATCCCGTGGTGGAGCTGCGTCTTGCCGGCAACGGCTTCCTGGTCAATGGTCGCCCCCTGCCGGACCGGGAAGCGGAACGCCCCCAGGTCCGCGACCTGGCCGGCCTCCTGGCCAGGATGGAAATCCGGGGACTGCTCTTCACCGGCCAGGTCGATGCCCGGACCTGCCGCCGTTTCCTGCAGATCCTGGGCGACCTCAGCACCGGCGGCATGGATGCCGCCGGCCGACTGGCCGGCGCCATGCGCGAAGAGGATATCCGGTCCATCAGGATCCTGGAGGATGCACCGCCTGCAGGAACAGCGGGACCCGGGAAACAGGGGCAAGGAAATACGGTGGCCGGCGCCGGGGGCCCCGGCCTGGAGGCGGTCCGGGAGGCCATCAGGCAACTCATCCAGGGCCGGCTGGAGGTCCTCAATGATGAGGGAATCTGCCGCTCCGTTCCGGCAACCATTGTCCGGCTACTGGAAAACCACAAGGAACAGGCCGCGGACAACCTCCTGGTCCGCCTGGTCACCGGCCTTTGCGAAACCGATGGTGAGCTGCAGGAGGCCGTGGCCGGCTGCCTTGCCGAAACCGCCCACCAGCTCGCGGCCGCCGGCCAGTGGCAGCGCCTGGAAAAACTCCAGCCCGCCCTGGAAGAGACACTGCGCACCTGCGGCCGCGACACACTGCGCGCCATCAAGGCGGTCACCGCCATCGAGCAGCAGGTCAGGCACTACATGGAGGCCGGGGACTACAAACAGGCCTCAGACAGCCTGGCGCCCCTGGTCAACCTGACCGGGGATGAGGATCCGAACCTCGAAGCTCTCCGCCTCCAGGCCGGTTTCGGCCTGGACAGGCTGGCCTCCCTGCCGCTGATGGAAGAGATCCTGGACGATTACCTGCACCGGGAGGAATGCCGGGAGGATGCCGGTCGTCTGCTCACCGAACTGGGACGGAAGTCTGCCGAATTTCTTCTCTATCGCCTGGGCAGGAGTGAAAGCCGCTCTGAACGGACCGAGCTGCTGCAACTGATCGGCGCCATCGGCAAACCGGCCAAAGACGCTCTCCTCGAGCACCTGCGGCAACCCGGGCCCTGGTACGTGGTCCGCAACCTGATCCGGCTGCTGGGCGAGGTGGGCGATCCCGGCTGTTTCGACACCATTGCCGCCTTCCTGGAGCACAAGGACCTGCGCGTGCAGCAGGAGGTTATCTCCACCCTGGGCAGGATCGGCGGCCCTGAGCGAAAATCCTTCTTTCTCAAGGTCCTGGACTCCATCCATCCCCGCCTCCGGCCCATGCTGGTCCGGCAACTGGGCCATATTCCCGATGACAGCCTGGTGCTCCCCCTGGAGGATCTTTTCGAGGAATCCCTGCACGGCGGGCAACCGGGGCAGAAGGATCTGCAGGTGGAGATCTGCAGGGCCATGGCCAGGATCGGCTCGAAGAAGGCATTGCCGCTGCTGAAAAAAATCGTCCGTGCCGGGCAGGTTCCGGGAAACGCCGACTTCTGCGAAGAAGTCCGCCAGGCGGCCGATGCGGCAATCCGGCAGATCCAGGAGACGGGCCGGACAAAGGAAGGCCCCCGCAAGCCCGCCGCCGCCCTGGCGCGGAAAAACGATCCCATTGCCAACAAAGAGGCCAATATCTTCCGGATGGCGGCCCAGGGCAAAACGGAAGAGGCCAAGCAGGCCCTGTTCGACCTGGTGGTCAGTTGCGCCAGGAACAGGGATTTTGCCACCGCTGAACGGCTGCGCGAGCGCATCTACGAGATCGATCCCATGGCCCTCACCGAGATCATCCGCTCGGGCGAGATCATAGAGCAGGAAAAGACCGGCGCCATCTCGCGGGACCAGCTCCAGACCTGGTCCAGGCTGCTCGACAAGCTGACCACGGAGGAATTCAGCGCCATCTACCACGAACTGGAGCGGCGGACATACCAGGCCGAAGAGGTCATTGTCAGCCAGGGAGACAGGAATGACGAGCTCTTCTTCATCGACCACGGCTCGGTCAAGGTCTCCTATACCCGGGGCGAGCGGGAGATATTCGTCACCAGTCTCAATGCCGGCGAAATCGCGGGAGAAAATTTTTTCAATCCCTCCTTCTGGACCATCAGTCTCACCGCCCTCACCCCGACCCGGATCTCGGTCCTGAAACAGGGCAGCTTCGCCCGCTGGCACAGCGAATATCCTGGCCTGGAATCAAAACTGCGCGACTTCTACGACCGGTGCAACAACATCCAGGACCTGCTGCAGAAAAAGGGCCTGGACCGGCGGCGTTACGAGCGGTACCAGCTGGCGCGCAAGGTGCAGGTCCAGATGATCGACGCTGCCGGCAGGCCCATCGGCCGGGGGTTCCGCGGCGAGCTGGCCGATATCTCCCGGGGCGGGCTCTCCTTTCTCGTCCGCATCTCCAGGAAGGAGAACACCCGCCTGCTCCTGGGCCGCACCATGCGGATCACCATCCCGGTGGCCAGTGACCCCGACCATCTCCACGTGGATGGACTCGCCATCGGGGTGGCGCCCTTCCACCTCCTGGAGAGCGATTTTTCCGTCCACATCAAGTTCAGCGAGCCCCTTGCCCAAAATATCCTCCAGACCATCCTCGGCTGAGGAGCAACCTCGGGAGCCACCTCATACCATGCGCTACATCCTCCGGCTGTCTGCTGTTCTCCTCATTCCCCTCTTCTTCACTGCCTGCGGCTCCAGGGCCAGGCTGGTCCGCTCCTGGAGTGATCCCGGGCAGCCGGCCCCGGCAGTGCGGAACATCCTCGTCATCGGGATCAGCCGGGACGAAAACGCGACCCGGTTATGGGAAAACGTCTTTGTCGACGCCTTCACCCGCCTCGGAATCCGGGCCGAGGCCGGGCACAAGGTGATCGGCACCCTGCCGGATCCGGACCGGCAGATGATCGAGGGCGCTGTCCGCAGGACCGGCGCCGGAGCGGTTCTCGTCACCCGCCTGGTGGACGTCTCCACCGAGACCGTCACCCACCCGGGCATGGTCCATTTCGAGCCCCGCGCCATCTACCGGAACCTGGACCGCTATTACGGCACGGCCTACCGCGCCGTTCACATGCCGGCGACAGAGGTCACCAGGACCAGGGTCAGCCTGGAATCCAATCTCTATGATGCGGCCACGGGACGGCTGATCTGGAGCGCCCGTACCGAGGCCCGGGACCCGAAACTGCTGCGCAGCGAGTACGAGCACGTGGCCTCCCTGCTGGTGACCGACCTGCGGAAAAAGGAACTGCTACCATGAGACACGCCTAGGATACGTGGAATTGCGCCTGGGAGAAGTCAAGAACCGGCTCCCAGAGCAGGCAGACCCTGACATCGAAGATATCGCTGCGGCGGGGAGTTATCGAAAAACGCTGCAGGGTAAACTTCTCCGGGTCAAAACGGTCGGCAATGGCGGCCAGTTTCTCCTGCAGCTCCAGCGAGAGCGCCTCCATGTCCTCTTCCAGCCGCGCCAGGGCGGCCCCGGCCCGCTCCACGTCACCCTTTTCCTTCATCAGGCGGCCGGCGCTGCGCATCCCCCTGGCGGTACGACTGGCCGTGGACACCGACACCGCCTTTCTGCCGAACAGGGCGCCGAAGATGGCGACACCGAACGAGAGCGCCGTGTCCATCCCCCTGGCCTTGACATCGCCCTCTTCCTTTTCCAGGCGGTCGCGGGCCTTTTCGATCCGTGCCTCGAGCTGACGCTGTTTCCTGCGGAACCGTTCCTCCACCTTGGCGGCCTCGGCCTCCCTCTTCTCCCGTAATGCCGAGGCGATCCGTTGCCGAAAGGCTGCCTCGGACTCGCCGGGCCTGGACTCCAGCTTCAACCTCTCGACCCGCAGCAGCTCAAGTCGTTGCGAATGATAGAGAAAATCCTTGAACGCTCCCTCTTCCGCCTTCAGGTTCCTGCGCTGTCCCAGCCAGGAGGGCAGGGGCCGGTAGGTGGCCCCGGCGGGTGGCGTATCCGTCAGGTCGGCGGGGTCCAGGGGATATTCCTCTGCCCTGTCCCAGCCCGCCGGCTCATTGTCCTCCAGCGGCAGCCGGAGCAGGATCCGGTGTTGCTGGTCAATATTCCGGCGCTGGTTGAAAAAACGGACCGTGGCTGAACCGGCAAGCCAGGGTGCGTGGGGCAGGGATTCGACAGCCAGCGGTGGCGGCACAAAACACTGGCGGATGCCGTCGGCAAGCAGGGGCCGGGTGCCGAGCTCTCCGGCCGGGGCCTGGCCTGGAGGCGGCACCGGGCCGGTTGCGGCATCCTCCTGCCCCTGGCCGCTTCCCAGCAGGGGCTTCATCTCGGCCAGGGAAACAGGTCCCTTGAGGTAGGAGAGAACCCAGCGGGTCTCGAACAGGATCGGTTCCTGCCGGTGCGCCGAGTGGATCAGAAAGTTGCGGCCCCGCATGCCGGCCAGCAGCCGGCGCAGACCGGCCCGGTCCAGTGCCGCAGAGCTGCCGGTGATACCGTCCAGGACACGGTCCTGGTCCTGCCGGGTCTGCAGGCGGCCGATGAACCAGGTGCCGATATTGGCCAGCCCCCTGTAGTCGAGGTCCACCGGGTTCTGGGTGGAAAGCACGATCCCGAGGCCATAGGCCCGGGCCTGCTTGAGGAGCATGAGCATGGGCTTCTTGGCCGGCGGGTTGGCATTGGGAGGGAAATACCCCGCGATCTCATCCATGTAGAGCAGACAGCGGAGGCCGGAGGCCCCTTCCTGCCTGCGCATCCAGCTGATCAAGCGGCCCAGGAGCATGGTGACGAAGAACATCCGCTGCGAGTCGTCGAGATGGGCAATGGAGAAGATGGAGATCCGGGGCCGGCCGGCCGGAGAGTAGAGAAAATCATCGATCCGCAGCGGCGTGCCGCGGCTCCAGGCTGCAAAGGCGGGACTGGCCACGATGTTATTGAGCTGCATGGCCAGCTCCATCCTCTTCTGCCGGGGATAGAAGGTATCCAGGGGAAAGACCCCGATCCGTTCAAAGGGAGGACGGATTACGGCGCTGATCAGCTGCTCCAGGGCCAGGCCCTCGCCCTGACGCCAGGAATGGAGGAGCACCGAGGAGAGGAGAATATGCTCCCGGCTCTTGAGCGGATCGGCCCTTATGCCCACCAGGGCCAGGAGCGAGGAGACCGCCGAGTTGACCAGGCCGGCCAGGGTCTCGGCATCGCCAAGCAGGTCGGCGCCCGGCGCTTCCAGGCTGTCGAGTACGGAAACCGGCCGGCCGGCGGTGCTGCCCGGGGTGTAGAGGACAAAGTCGGCGCTGTCGCGCATGCGGCGGATCCGATCCCCGTCCTGGCCCCAGTCCCGAAGCCCCTTGCTCCAGGCTGCGGCGGTCTGTTCTGCCAGCTGCCGGCGGCTGATCCCCTGCCGGCCGGCCCGCTGTTCATCCACCCAGGGCAGGAAATCGTCCGCAGACAGGCCGGGAAAGGAGAGGAGCAGGTTGGCCATGTCGCCCTTGGGATCGATGACAATGACCGGAATCCGGTCAATGGCCGCCTCCTCGATCAGGGCGATGCCGAGCCCGGTCTTGCCGCTGCCGGTCATGCCGATGATGGCCCCGTGCGTGGTCAGGTCGCGGCTCCTGTAGAGCAGGGGACGCCCGGTCGGGGCAAGGCTCTCCGGGTCGATCTCCCGGCCCAGGTAAAAGAGGTCCATCTTCTCGAAACGTGCTGCATCGATCATGAACAACGCCTCCCTTTGCTGACCCGCGTATTTCACGAGCGATCTGCTGCAAGGCCCGGAAACACCATGCCTGCCGCGTCACAGCGCCAAAAAGGATTCCCCGACATATTTCAATATGTCCGCGGACCTTTTCGCGCTGTTCCTGACGTTCATGGCATTTTCAGACCTTTCGCGACGACCTTTGTCAAATATGCGGGCTAATTTCTTTGAAGCGGCCCCCTCTTTCTGCTTGAATAGAGGGAGAGTATATGCGCTCTGCAGCACGCCGCCCGCACGCGCCCGCGGCTGTCCGCACAGGTTTTCAGCGGACAGCCACGATCACGCACACCCCGGCCCACTGCTGAACTTTTACAGGATCTCAGTACATCCAACCAGTCCCTCTCCATGCCATGACAGATCCCATCACACGGTTCTACCAGAACCAGCTACCAGAAGCGGAACTGAAAAACAACATTCTTTCCGCCAGATGTCCATTTTGCGAAAAAAAAGGAGCCCCGGCCGCCACCCTGGCCGTGGTCCTGAACCCGGAGAGTTACTTCCACGGCTATTTCCGCTGCCTGGATTTCTGCGTGGCAGGTGGTTTTCCGCTCCACTTCGCCCGCCTGCGCGGAATCGACCTGCGCCTGGTTCCCGGGTTCGACCCGGACCGGGACCATGGAACGGCCAGGATCGACTATCCCCTGCGCAACATCAACCACGAGATCCTCGAGTTCATGGACCGGCTGACCGGGGACCTGCGGAGACGTTTCCGGACCATGGGGATCGGCGACACCCTGCTCGCCCGGATGCAGATCGGCTACAACGGCCGCTACCTGGTCTATCCATACATCCAGGCCGACGGCAACTGCTACTCGGCCCGCTGCGTTCATCCCGACCGGCCCGAGGACACCTTCTGGCACGGTGACGAGACCTTTGCCGGTCCCGGGTTCCGGATCTTCAACAGCCGCGATATCGATGCCTGCGAGAACGGCAGCCTGATCATCACCGAGGGCGAGGAGAGCCTGCTGGCCATCAAGCAGCTCGGCCTGCCCGTGGTGGCCGTTCCCGCGGCCACTGACCTGGAACACCTGGCGCCGGACCGGTTCGCCTGGCTGCGCACCATCTTTCTCTGGGTCGGCAACAGCGCCCAGTCCGAGGCCGCGGCCCGGGCCCTTGCAACCCGCCTCGGCTACAAGGTCCGGCTCATCGCCTGGCCGGCCACTGCCCCCAAGAACTGCACCCCGGCCCGGCTTGCCGCTGCCGAGGGCGAGGATTTCCGCCGGACGGCCTTTGCCCTGATACGGGATGCCCGTTCCTTTTCCCCCTTCTCCTCGCCGGAACGGGAACACCTGCGTTTCCTGGAGACCCTGGAGCAGGAGAGCGGTAACTCGTACCGGACCATGCGCTCGGGCTTTGCGGGACTGGACCGCGCCCTGGGCGGAATCCACGGCCTCAACATCATGGGGGGCACGCCCAAGGCGGGCAAATCCTGCTTCTTCATCCAGATCGCCTCCGAGATGGCACGACGCAGGATTCCCGTGATTTACTATGATTTCGAAAACGGACGACAGAAGATCTACCTGCGCACCGTCTGCCGCCTGGCCAGGCTGTCGGTGGAACAGGTGAAGGATCATGCCCCGGGAGATGAGGAGAGAAAGCGGCTGCAGGCGGCCCAGCGCGACCTCAGGCAGATGCTGCCCTGGTTCCGGGTGGTGACCGACCGATCCCTGTCACCGGAGCTCATGCGCCGGCACATCGACTTCCTGCGCCACGAGACCAATTCCGACTACACCCTGGTGGTGATTGATTCCCTGCACAAGCTGCCGTTCAAGAACTTTTCCGAACGCCGCACCGGGATCGACGCCTGGCTGCGCCAGCTCGAGGCGATCCGGGACGAACTGGATGTCTCCTTCCTGGTGATCTCGGAACTGAGCCGGGGCAGGGACGGCCGGTATGACGGCCAGCCGCAGCTGGGATCGTTCAAGGGGTCCGGCGACATCGAGTACTCGGCCGACAACGCCCTGGTCTTCCTGCCACGCTGGGATCCCTTTACCGACAGCGGCCGGGAGCAGCGCACCAACGAACTCTGGCTGGTGGCCAGCCGGGAGCAGAGCCCGGGCCAGGTCGGCACCTACCGGCTGGACTATCCCTTCTGGGGTTTTGTCGAGGAACCTGCCGCCGGATGATCCGGCGGCCCTGTCATGGTCCGGGGGTCAACGGATCCCGCGCTTCCACCCATCCAGCAGGGCCAGGGCCTGCCGGGCCCTGTACGGTCCCCGCTCCCGTTTCCTTATCTTTCTCTCCAGGGCCGGAAAGAGGCCGAAGTTGACATTGGAGGGCTGGAAGTGCGCAGGATCCGACCTGGTCAGGTGGGTAATCAGGGCGCCGTGCGCCGTGGCCGCCGGCGGGACCACCGGCTCCCGGCCCCGGGCGCGGCAGGCGGCGTTGATGCCGG
>DRKI01000085.1 GCA_011051875.1 Desulfobulbus sp.
ATGCTGGGCTACATCATCGAGGAGGTGGACGACCTGAACCGCGTGGTCTCCAACCTCCTGGGACTGGCCCGTTTCCGGCCGCCGCTGTTCGGGCCGGTGGACCTGGAGCGGGAGCTTCCGGCCCTGGTGGACCGGTGGCTGCGCAATGAAGGCCACAATCCCGCCGTCACCATCCGCCTGGATGTGGACGAGACCATCCCGACCCTCTATGCAGACGCCAGGCAGCTGGAGCAGGTCTTTCACAACCTGCTGGCCAACAGCGAGGACGCCATGGAGGACGGCGGCAGTATCGAGATCCGGGCGCGGGTCTGCGGCGGGGACGTGGAGATCACGGTGCGGGATACCGGGCCCGGGATCAGCAACGGCGATCTGGACAGGGTGTTCAGAAAATTTTTTACCACCCGCGAAGAGGGCCTGGGGCTGGGGCTGCCGGTCTGCAGGCAGATTGTTCGGGCCCATAACGGTGAGATCAGGCTGGACAATGCGGCCGGTGGTGGTGTGGTGGTGACCCTGCGCCTGCCCCGCCATCCCCTGGGACATGGTGCGCAACTGCCGGTGGAAGGTGAATGGGAGCGGACGGGACAATGACGGGAAAGATCCTGATCCTGGAAGACGAACCCCGCATGCGTCGGCTGCTGGAACTGGTCCTGGTCGAGCAGGGGTACCTGGTGCGCACCGCGGCCGACGGCCGGGAAGGGGTGGCGCTCTGGCGGCAGTGGCGGCCCGACATGGTGCTCAGTGACCTGAAGATGCCCGGCATGGACGGCCTGGAGGTCCTGCGTTTCCGGAACCGGGAGTTTCCGGAGGTGCCCCTGGTCCTGCTCACCGCCTTTGGCACCGTGGATACGGCGGTGGCGGCCATGAAGGAGGGTGCCTTTGATTATCTCACCAAGCCGGTGGACAACGACCTGGTCCTGGAGGTGGTGGCCAGGGCCCTGGCAACGGTCGCCCGGCCTCCTGCTCATGCCATGATCGGCTCGTCCCGCTGCATGCGGGAACTGGCACGGGAGATCGCCATGGTCAGCCGGACCGATTCCGCGGTTCTTGTCACCGGCGACTCGGGCACGGGCAAGGAGCTGGTCGCCCGGGCCATCCACCGGGGATATGCCCGGTCCGGGGCGCCCTTTGTCCGGGTCAACTGTCCCGCCATTCCCCGGGATCTCCTGGAGAGCGAGCTGTTCGGGCACCGGCGGGGCGCCTTCACGGGCGCGGTCGGCGACCGTCCCGGTTGCTTTGTCCAGGCCGACGGCGGCACCCTTTTCCTTGACGAGATCGGGGACCTGCCCCTTTCCCTGCAGCCCAAGCTGCTGCACGCGGTGGAGGAGAAGTCCGTGCTGCCGGTGGGTGGATCGCGGCCGAGACGGGTGCAGGTGAAGATCATCTCGGCCACCAACCGCGACCTGGAGGCCATGGTCCGGGCGGGCGGGTTTCGCGAAGACCTCTTCCATCGCCTCAATACTTTGCATATTCACCTGCCGCCCCTCCGGGAGCGGGGCGATGATGTCGTCGAGCTGGCGCGTCACTTCCTGGCCGGCTTTGCCGCCCGTCAGGGCCGGCGTGTTCCCCTGGTCGGGGACGAGGTCCTGGCGCGCCTGCGTGCCTACCCATGGCCCGGCAACATCCGGGAGCTGCGCAATGTCATGGAACGGCTGGTCCTGGCGGGGAGGGAAGAGATCGGGATGCAAGATCTGCCGGAAAAACTCCGGACCGTGTCCGGACAGGGCGGAGCCGGCGGGACGGCACCGGCAGGGCTGGACCTGGCGGCCCGGGAACGGGACCTTATCCGCGAGGCCCTGGTCCGCTGTGGCTGGAACCAGTCACAGGCGGCCCGCTCTCTCGGGATCACCCGCAATACCCTGCGCTATCGGGTCAGGAAATACGGCATCACGAAAGAGGAACAGGCGTGACCCGCGGAGGCGCACCCGGGCCGGTCACGATCGCCCGCATGGCAATGCGCCATCGCCGGACGACCGTACTAGGAAGCAAGCCCCACCCCCGGCCGCTGACCGCGCTGAGCGGGCAGGCCCGGAGAGGCACATCTCTTGTGATGACAGGGGATCAGGGATCGGTGTAGGTGATCCCGAGCCGGCCCGATGCCTGGTCGAGCCAGATGATCCGGCCCCTGATCTGGACCGGATGGCGTTCATGCTGCCGGTAGCGGTCCACCGCCGGCATGCAGATGACCTCGATCTCTGTTCCCCGGTCCAGGCCGGAGAGATCGGTGCTGCTTATCTGCAGGCCGTCCATGCTGGCGTCACGGGTTTCCCCGAAATGCCACTTGTCGGTGCGGAGGTTCGGTGCCATGCAGCGGAAGGAGATGGCGAGCCGGATGGGCCTGCGGGCGCAGCGACGACGTTCCGCAGGCGTGGAGGAATGGTCTGGTTCGGTATTCATGGCCTGGTTTCTGTCCGGTGTTCCGGAGTGTTGAATGACAACCGCGGTGCCCTGTCCGGCGGTACGGAGCTTTGCGGTTCCGCACGGCCGTGGACCGCGCAAATTGTGGTGGTTGTGCCGGGCATATCCACACTGAATGCAGGGCCCGTGCCAGCGAGACCGTTTCGTCCGTCGGGATCGTTTCCTGTCACTGAAGTTATGTGTTCCCGGCCTGTTGATGGCGATTCCCCCTGCCGGGATCCGTGGACTGCCACCCGCGGATCCGGGCCTGGCCGGTGCATATGCACCACCAGGGCCGGTGCTTTTGCACCACCTACTTTCCGCGGGAAAATTTTCTGGTTTAGTGCTAAGGTCGAGGCCACGGGACAACAGCGATTGTGAACCTGAAACCCTTGTATTCGGTATATACCCTGTGACGGGATACGTCCAGGACTGGTATGAACAAAACGATCCGCTGCCTCCGGATCGGAAAAGGAAGAACTATGGGAGCCATTGTCAGCCGGTTGTACCGGAAGATCGATCAGGGATTTGCCTACTGTTTCAACATCGAGTCGTCGCGGCCGCTCACGGACCAGGAGCTGGAGCGGTTGCGGCTGGTCCTGGCCGAGGGGTTTCTTGCCGGCACCGTGTCCCCGGAGCCGGTCCTCGCGGGAGAGCGGGTGGTGGAGGTGGGGCCGCGCCTCAACTTTGCCACTGCCTGGTCCTCGAACATGGTTGCCATCTGCCGGGCCATCGGCCTGGACTGCATCACCCGGGTGGAACGGTCGCGCCGCTACCTCGTGCCCGAGGGCCAGGACCTGCAGGCCTTCATCGACGCCCACCATGACCGGATGACCGAGTGTCACTATCCCGAGCCGCTCACCACCTTCGAGACCGGCATCACCCCGGAGCCGGTCTACGAGGTGGACATGCTCGGCAAGGGCCCCGACGCCCTGCTCGAGATCCCGGGCATCTCCATGGACGAGTGGGACCGCAAGTTTTACTATGACTACTTTGTCGGCCGCCACAAGCGCAATCCCACCATTGTCGAGATCATGGATCTCAACAACGCCAATTCGGAGCATTCCCGGCACGGATTCTTCCGGGGCCGCCAGATCATCGACGGCACCGAGCTGCCCGAGACCCTGTTCCAGGTGGTGACCGCCACCCTGGAGGCCAATCCCAGGGGCTCGGTGGTTGCCTTCAAGGACAACTCCAGCGTGGTCGCCGGGCATGGGATCACCACCCTCCTCCCCGAGCGGCCCGGCGAGCCGTCGCCGCTGGTCCCGGTCCAGGTGCGTTACCACATGCTGCTCACCGCCGAGACCCACAACTTTCCCACCGGCGTGGCCCCCTTCCCCGGGGCCGAGACCGGCACCGGCGGCCGGATCCGCGACGTGCAGGCCACGGGCAGGGGCGGTTTTGTCATGGCCGGCACGGCCGGTTACTGCGTGGCCAACCTGCACATTCCCGGCTACGAGCTGCCCTGGGAGAACCGCTATCCCTGTCCCGACAACCTGGCCCCGGCGCTGGAGATCGAGATCGAGGCCAGCAACGGCGCCTCGGACTATGGCAACAAGTTCGGCGAGCCCCTGGTCCAGGGGTTCACCCGCTCCTTTGACCTGCGGCTGGAAAACGGCGAGCGCTGGGGCTATCTCAAGCCCATCATGTTCACCGGCGGCATCGGCCAGATCGATGCCCGCCACACCGAGAAGGCGGCCGAGGAAAAGGGCATGCTCATCGTCCAGGTGGGCGGCCCGGCCTACCGGGTCGGGTTTGGCGGCGGCGCCGCCTCTTCCATGCTCCAGGGCGAGAATGTCTCGGAGCTGGATTTTGACGCGGTGCAGCGGGGCGATGCCGAGATGGAGCAGAAGATGAACCGGGTTATCCGCGCCTGCAACGAGATGGGCGACCGGACGCTCATCGACGTGATCCACGACCAGGGCGCGGGCGGGCCGGCCAACGTGCTCAAGGAGCTGGTGGAACACTCGGGCGGCTGGGTGGAGATCCGCAACATCCACGTGGGCGATCCCACCATGAGCGTGCTCGAGATCTACGTGGCCGAATACCAGGAGCGCAACGGCTTCCTGATCCGGCCGGAGAACATCGAACGATTCAAAAAGATCTGCGAGCGGGAAAAGGTGGCCTGCGAGGTCCTGGGCAGGGTGACCGGTGACCTGCGCTTCGTGGTCCACGACGCCAACGACGACACCACTCCCGTGGATCTGGAACTGGACCGGGTCCTGGGCGGCATGCCCCAGAAGACCTTTACCGACCACCGTGTCGATCCCGGCCTGGAACCCCTGCGGCTGCCGGAGGATCTCACGGTGCGCGACGCCCTGCACAACGTCCTGCGCTTGGTCTCGGTGGGCTCCAAGCGGTTTCTGACCAGCAAGGTGGACCGGGCCGTCACCGGCCTGATTGCGGCCCAGCAGTGCTGCGGGCCCCTGCAGCTCCCCCTCACCGACGTGGCCGTGGTGGCGCAGAGCCACTTCAGCCTTTCCGGCGGGGCCACGGCCATCGGCGAGCAGCCGGTCAAGATGGTGGTCGACCCGGCCGCCGGCGCCCGGATGGCGGTGGGCGAGTCGCTCACCAACCTGGTCTGGGCCAGGATCGACGATCCGCTGCAGATCAAGTGTTCGGCCAACTGGATGTGGGCGCCCAAGCTGCCCGGAGAGGGTGCGGCCTTGAACGATGCGGCCCGGGCCATGCGCGATGCCATGATCGGCGTGGGCATGGCCGTGGACGGCGGCAAGGATTCCCTGTCCATGGCCACCATGGTGGGCGACGAGACCGTCAAGTCGCCCCGGCAGCTCGTCATCTCGGCCTACGCGGCCATGGCGGACGTGCGCAGGGTGGTGACCCCGGACATCAAGGAGCCGGGCAGCGCCCTGCTCTTCATCGACCTGGCACCGGGCCGCAACCGGCTGGGTGGCACGGCCCTGGCCCAGACCCTGGGCCGGCTGGGCAACGAGGTGCCGGACCTGGAGGACCCGGACCTGCTGCGGCGCGCCTTTGGAGCCGTGCAGGAACTCATCGGCGACGACCTGGTCCTGG
>DRKI01000086.1 GCA_011051875.1 Desulfobulbus sp.
GAGGCACAAAGGATGCGGCGCATGCCGCCCGCCCGCCGACCCGGGGCCCCGCGACCGGCACCGCATCCTTTGTGTCTCTGTGAGTGGTTTGATTCCAGGTAGGCCCCACCGGAAAAAGCCATGCCCGGAGAGTACAACCCGGACCGAGTGCCTCACCCGCCTGCAAAAGAAAAAACAAAGAGCTACAGATAGTCTTCTTCTTGCAGCATTGCAGGTGAGTGCACCTCTCGATCCAGGTACAACCGTCCGGGCATGGCAAGGTTTCTCTACTTGCGGATACCGAGTTCCTTGATCAGGGTACGATACCTGGTGATGTCCCTGTTTTTCAGGTACTTGAGCAGGCTGCGGCGCTGACCGACCAGTTTGAGCAGGCCGCGGCGCGAATGGTGGTCCTTGGGATGGGTCTTGAAATGCTCTGTCAGGTAGGCGATCCGCTCGGAGAGCAGGGCGATCTGTACCTCGCAGGAGCCGGTATCGGTATCGTGGGTCTTGAATTTTTCAATGATCTCTTTCTTCTTTTCCGCTGTCTGTGCCACAGTGCACCTCCTGGTATTCCTTCTGCTGCCAGGGAAGCCTTTGATCCCTCAGCCTCCGCTGGAGTCTGGATACGGCCGTTTCCTGTTCCGGGCCAGAGGGATGACCCGGGAAACGGCAAAAAAAGCATGTCCTTCCATCGAACACGCCGACAACTCGTTATTGACGTCTGCCTATTGACGCCTGCCTGAATCACGCCTTGCACCCGTCTGCACCACCTTGAAAAAAAGCCGTCACAACCCCCATATCGCTCTTTTTCCCTGCAGATGGGTGACAGGATCAGGCCAGGTCAGGGTCTGATTTTCAGACTAACACTTCTCCACCGCCTCCTCAACCGGAATCATACCGGCGAGCAGGTGCGCCAGTCCGTCTTCGGCAAAGAGCAACCTGCCGTCCACGCACTTTTCCACCGTAAATCCGCCGCTGGCGGTCCGCCGCAGTTCGAGCAGGTGCGCGCCGCAGCCGATCCTGGTGCCGATTTCGCCGGCCAGCACCCGGATATAGGTGCCCCGGCCGCAGGTGACCGTGATCTCGAGCCTGGCCAGGACCGGATCATAACCAAGCAGGCCGATATGGTGGATCTCCACCGGCCGCGGCTCCTTGCTGATGACGATCCCCTGCCTGGCGTAATGGTACAGGGGCTTGCCCTTGTGCTTGGCCGCGGAATAGGGTGGTGGCGCCTGCATGCGCGTACCGACGAACTCCGACAGCAGGGCCCGGAGCTCCGCCCCGGACAGGGGTGGCACCGGGGCGCGGGCGGTGACCCGGCCCTCCGGGTCCTGGGTCTCGGTTTCCACGCCGAGCTGGAGCAGGGCCCGGTACTCCTTGCGGCCGGACATGAAACACTCGATGTGCCGCGTGGCCGGCCTGCCCGCACACAGGATCAGGACACCGGTGGCAAAGGGGTCCAGGGTCCCGGCATGGCCGACCTTCCTGATGCCGAGCAGGTGCCGGACCCGGCGCACCACGGCAAACGAGGTCATGCCCCGGGGCTTGTCCACGGGAAAAACACCGGCCACAAACCCGCGGCCGTCGATCTCCGGTCTTCTCCCTGCCACGGTTACTGCGCAAGCTCCCGTTCCAGGACCGGGATCAACATGTCCCGTACCCCGTCCAGGCTGCAGCCGGCCACGCGAAATCCGCTGGCATTGCGGTGGCCGCCACCACCGAACCGGGCCGCGACCCTGGAGACATCGCATCTTCCCTTGGCCCGCATGCTCACGGCCACGGTCCCGCCCTTGTCCTTGAGGAAGACCGCCACCTCCACCGTGTTCACCGCCCGGGGAAGATTGATAAAATTCTCCGTGTCCTCCATGGTGCTGCCGGTCTGGCGAAGCATCTCCCCGGTGACCCGGATCACCGCGATCCGGTTGTCGTCATACATCTCCAGGGTGGCCAGCACCCGTTGCAGGAGCTGCAGCCTGCCCACGGAATAGTTGTCAAACAGCCTTTCCGCCATGGCATCGGGCCGCACGCCCAGGGCCACGAGTTCTCCGGCCACGGCAAAGGTGTGGCTGGAGGTGGACTCGTAACGGAACGAACCGGTATCGGTGACAATGGCCGTATAGAGGCAGGTGGCGCAATCGGACGAGATGGGACGGTCCAGCTCCACGGCCAGGTCATAGATCATCTCACCGGTGGAAGAACGATCCGGTTCGATCCAGGCAAGATCACCAAACCCGTTGTTGCCCCGGTGATGGTCGATGACCGCAAAGGGGTGGATGGCGCCCAGCCTGCGGCCACTGCCGCCGAGCCGCTGCAGGTCGCCGCAGTCCAGGCTGATGCAGAGGATATCGTCGGCCGCCTTTTCGGCAAACCGCTCCACCTGCTGCAGGTCCGTCACCACCCGGTCACTGCCGGGCAGAAACCGGTAGAGATGGGGCACCGGTTCCTCCAGGTAGCAGAGGACATCCTTGCCCATGCCTGCCAGGATGTCGGCCAGGCCGAGCTGCGAGCCCAGGGCGTCGCCGTCCGGGTTGACATGGGTGGCCAGCACCACGCAGCCCCTGCTGCGGACAGCGGCAAGCAGGTCGTCAGGAACCCGGCTCATCGGCTTCCCTTTCCTGATCGAGCTGGCGCAGCAGCTTTTCGACCCGCTCGATCTCGTCGTTGCTGGAGTCGTAGAAAAAACTGAGCGCCGGGGTGTAGCGCAGGTTCAGGGTCCGGGCCAGGTGGGTGCGGAAAAATCCCCTGGCCCGCTCCATCCCCTTTTGCGCCGCCTTGTGGCTGCTGCCAGCGGGAACCAGGAAGAAAATCCGGGCCAGCTTGAGATCCGGGCTCATGACCACCCGGGAGATGGTCACCCGCGCCAGGCGCGGATCGCGCACATCCCGCAGGAGCAGGACCGAGAGCTCGTTCCTGATGGCCTCGGAGACACGGTCGGGCCGGGAACTCCTGGGCCGGCCCAGGCCGGGCAGGGTAAAATCGAATTCCATGCCGGCGGACATCAGAGGGTTGCCTCCACTTCGTCAAGCACGTAGGCCTCCAGGGTATCGCCCACCTTGATGTCGTTGAAGTTTTCCACCCCGATACCACACTCGTAGCCGGAAACAACCTCCCGGACATCGTCCTTGAAGCGCCGCAACGACTTGATGACACCGTTGTAGATCACCACCCCGTCCCGGAGAACCCGTACCTTGGCGTTGCGCTCGATCTTGCCGTCAATGACAAAGCAGCCGGCCACGGTACCCACCTTGGGCACCTGGAAGGTCTCGCGGACCTCGGCCGTGCCGATGACCCGCTCCTTGTATGTGGGCTCGAGCATGCCGACCATGGCCTTCTCGATATCCTCCAGGGCATGGTAGATGACATCATAGGAGCGGATATCCACCTGCTCCCGTTCCGCCACCTCCTTGACCTTGACCGAGGGCCGGACATTGAAGCCGATGATGATGGCATCCGAGGCCGCGGCCAGGTGCACGTCGTTCTCGGTAATGGAGCCGGTGCCCTCGTGCAGGATCCGGACCCGGATCTCGTTGGTGGAGAGCTTCTCCGCCGCCTGGCCAAAGGCCTCCAGCGTGCCCTGCACGTCGGCCCGCAGCACGACCCGCAGCTCCTTGACCTCCTGCTCGGCCATCTTCTCGAACAGGTTGTCCAGGGAGACCTTGGAGGCCGCGGCCAACTCGGTCTCGCGCGCCTTGAGCTGCCGGGACTGGGCCAGGGCCTTGGCCATCTTCTCGTCCGCCAGGACGACAAACTCGTCGCCCGCCCCCGGCACACCGGTAAGTCCCTGCACCTCGACCGGAATGGAGGGCCCGGCCTCCTGGACCCGCTCGCCCCGGTCGTTGATCAGCATCCGCACCTTGCCGTTGTACATGCCGGCGACAAAGAAATCGCCCACGTGCAGGGTGCCTTCCTGGACCAGGACCGTGGCCACCGGGCCGCGCCCCTTGTGAAGCTGCGCCTCGATGACCGTGCCCCGGGCCCGCCGCGCCGGATCCGCCTTGAGTTCAAGGATCTCGGCCAGGAGCTGCGTCTGTTCGAGCAGGTTCTCGATACCGATCCGCTTCTTGGCCGAGGTCTCGCAGTAGATGGTGTCACCACCCCAATCCTCGGGAATGAGACCGTATTCGCCCAGCTCGCGCTTGACCCGCTCCGGGTCGGCGTTGTCCTTGTCGATCTTGTTGATCGCCACCACGATGGGCACGTCAGCGGCCTTGGCGTGGGCGATGGCCTCCTTGGTCTGGTCCATGACACCGTCATCGGCGGCCACCACCAGGATGACGATATCGGTCACCTTGGCGCCCCGGGACCGCATCTCGGTAAAAGCGGCATGGCCCGGCGTATCGACAAAGGTCAGGTCACCCGAGGGCGCCTGCACGTGGTAGGCACCGATGTGCTGGGTGATACCGCCGGCCTCGCCCTCGGCCACGTCGGTCTCGCGGATGGCATCCAGGATCGAGGTCTTGCCGTGGTCGACATGACCCATGACCGTAATCACCGGCGGCCGCGGCACCGGCTCGCCGCTCTTCTCCTCTTCCATCTCCTGGAGAGCGGCCACCTCCAGTTCCTCGGTCATGGCCTGCTCCACCTCGTAGCCGAAGTCGGCGGCCACCAGGGTGGCGGTGTCCACGTCCAGGGCCTGGTTGAGGGTGGCCATGACACCGAGTCCCATCAGCTTGGCGATCACCTCGCTGGCCTTGACCCCCATACGCCTGGCGAGATCGCCGACACTGATGGTCTCCACCACCTTGATCCGTTTCTTGATGGCCTTGGTCTCGGCCACCACCTGCTGCCGGGCCCGTTCCTTGCGGGCGGCATCCTTTTTCTTGCGGCCCCTGCGCGGCCGCATGAACTCGACATCGCCATGGGTGAAATCGATCCGGCGCCGTCCCTTGCGGCCGGTCTTGCCCACCCGGCGCGCGTGGTCGCTGTCCCCATTGCCGATGGCCACCACCCGCTTGCCCTTCTTGCGGCTCTTGCCGCCGGGCCGGCCGGGTTCGACCGGGGGAACCGGCCCCACACCCAGCGGCTGGGAACGGGGCGGGCGGGCGGGCCGGCGGGTCGGCCGGGACTTCCTCTCCGGCACGGTGATCTCCACCCGGCCCACCACCTTGGCCAGTCCCTTGGGGCGTTTCCCGGTGGCGGCCTTCTTTGCCGCCGGCTCCTCGGCCGGCTCCTCCGCCGGCTCCGGTTCCGGTGCCGCCTGCTCCGCTTCCGGACCCGCGACCTCGGCGGCAGGCGGGGCAGCGGCCTCTTCTCCGGCAGCGACCTCCTCTCCGGCGGCTGTCTCTTCTCCGGCGACCGTCTCCTCCCGGGACGGACGCTGCATCTCCCCGGCAGCAGCACCCTGCTCCGCGCTCACATCCCGGCTCCCGGCGGCACTGCCCTCATCGGCAACAGTCTCCGCGCCTGCGGCCCTTTCCCGTTCCTGGACCTCTGCCTCCTCGACAGCCAGCGCCGCCTCACGCCTGGCCGCTTCCTCCTTCTGGGCCTTGGAACGACGGCGGACCACGGTGGTCGGCCTGCGGCGAACCACGGTGGAACGCTTTTTCACGTCAATGCGTTTTGACGACACCTCGGTCACTGCCTCGTGCAGCACCTTGCGCCGAATATCCGCCGCCATGTCGTCATCGACGGTCGAGCTGTGACTCTTGATGGGGTATCCCATCGCTATCAGCTTGTCAGCCAGCTCCTTGCTCTTGACACCGGCTTCCTTTGCCAGCTCATATATACGGACCCTGCTCATCAAATACTCCTGTCCTCGTTACTCGTCAGGCCTGTAGGCGAAACGCCAACTTCTGTAGCTTTCTGTTTCTCATAAACCGCTGCCGGCATGTCTCATCCGCACAACAGTAGGCGCCGCGGCCGTCCATGGTCTGCTCCGGATCCTCGATCACCCTGCCCTGCCTCAGAACCAGGCGGATCAGCTCCTGTTTCGGCGCTTTGCGACCGCACCCCCGGCATGTCCTGATCGGTACATGTCCCCGCCGCATCAGGCCCCGTCGTCTCCTGCCCCGCTCTCCCGGTCATCCTCATCGGGGGCACCGGCAGACTCTCCGGCATCGGCCGCCGTTTCCTGCCCGGCCGATTCATCGCCGCCGGGCCCGGTCATCTCCGCAGACTCCCCGGTTCCGGCCCCGTTGATCTCCGGGGACTCCCCGCTCCCGGCCTCGATCTCTGCGGCCCCGCCTTGCTCGTCCTGCCCGTCAGGCGGTGCAAAGAGGGCCTCGGCCTCGCTCATGGGCACCTCCACGGTGGCGGCGAGTTCCTTCATGGTCTCCGCCTGCTCGGGCTCGATGCGACCGATTTCCGCCAGCTTCCCGGTCTCGGCCTGGGCCAGGGCAGCGGCCGAGGTGATGCCGGCGGCAAAGAAACGGTCGGCCAGGTTCTCGTCCATGCCTTCCACGGCAAGCAGGCTCTGGTATCCCCTGTCCTCCAGGTTGGCATAGCGCGACTCGCTCTTGACATCGATCCGCCAGCCCAGCAGCCGCGAGGCCAGGCGGACATTCTGTCCCTGGCGGCCGATGGCCAGTGAGAGCTGGTCATCGGGAACCACCACCAGCAGTGACTTGTTCTCTTCGTCAACAATGACCATGGAGACATCGGCCGGGGCCAGGGCGTTGTAGACATACTTGGCCGGATCCGGGCTCCAGGGCACGATATCGATCCGCTCGCCCTGCAGCTCCTGGACCACGTTCTGGACCCGCGACCCCTTCAGGCCGACGCAGGCGCCCACCGGATCGACATCCGACTCGATGGAGACCACGGCGATCTTGGCCCGGAAACCGGGCTCCCGGCTGGCACCCTTGATCTGGACGATGCCCTCGGCGATCTCCGGCACCTCCATCTCGAACAGTTTGATCAGAAACTCGTTGCTGGTCCGGTCGAGAATGAGCTGGGCGTCACGCGTATCCTGGCGCACCTCCTTGAGGTAGGCCCGGATGCGGTCGCCCTGCTTGAAGGAGCGCTTGGGGATCTGTCCTTCGCGCGGCAGCACCGCATCGGTCCGGCCCAGGTTGACGATCATGTTGCCGCGCTCGAAGCGCTGGACAATGCCGTTGACAATGGTGCCCTCGCGGTCCCGGAACAGGTCATAGATCACTTCGCGTTCCGCGTCCCGCATACGGTGGATGATAACCTGCTTGGCCGACTGGGCGGCGATGCGGCCAAGATCGGCGATATTGTCCAACTTCTCGCCGAGATCGTCCTCCAGCTCCACCTCCGGGTCCAGTTGCCTGGCCTCTTCCAGGGAGATCTCGGTCTCCTCGTCAAAGACCTCCTCCACCACGGTCCGGTACTGGAAGACCTCGATTTCACCCAGCTCCTCGTTGAACTGCACCTCGATGTCACGGCGGCTGCCATACTTTTTCCTGACCGCCGAGCGGACAGCCTCCTCGATGGCGTCTATGAGCAGGGACCGGTCAATGCCCTTATCCCGGCAGATCTGATCGAGAATCCGTTTTAAATTTTCCGTACCTGTCATTCTCTATACTCCAGCTCCGGCCGCCGCGGCGCATGCCCGGCAGCCCGGCTCATCTTGCGGCCCGCGGCTTCCCCCTACAGGGCAAGGCGGGCCCTGGCAATCCCATTCAGTGCAAACCGCTGTTCCCGACCATCCACCAGGAGCAGCACAGTCTCATTTTCGACACCGGCAAGCGTGCCGACAAAGACCCTCTGCTCACCCTGCGGTTCCTTCAGCTTGATCCTGGCCTTGCGGCCGCTGAAACGCTCAAAATCCTCCCTTCTCCTGAGCGGCCGTTCCAGGCCGGGCGAAGAGACCTCGAGGTGATAGCTGTGCTCGATGAGGTCCTCCACTTCCAGGTAGGCGCTGATCTCGCGGCTCACGTCGGCGCAGTCGTCAATGGTGACCCCGCCCTCCTTGTCAATGAAGAGCCGCAGCACCCAGCCATGGGCCTCGGGCCGGAACTGGATCTCGACGAGCTCAAGTCCCCGTTCGGCGAGCACAGGCTCGGCGAACTCCTGTATCGTGCTGATAATCCTCTCTGTTCCCGAACTCACGACCTGCGTGGTTTCCCCTGTAAGATCCTGTTGTGCCTGGCCCCTCACACCGTGCCAGACCTGATTCCTGTCCGCTGTCTTTCCGATGATAAAAGGCAATAAAAAAAGCGGGCAAAGCCCACTTTTCCGTACACCGGTCATCCCGATGTATGATCCGCAACCCCGATCGGTCGCCAGCCGGCGGACCGGGACATGCGTTGCGTCCTGACGCGTGGAGCGGGCAACGGGGCTCGAACCCGCGACCCCAAGCTTGGGAAGCTTGTGCTCTGCCAACTGAGCTACACCCGCCCGCCATTTCCTACCAACCGAAAATCGTCCGGGACGAAGCGCTCTGTCCGCGATGATTTTCATCAAACGGTGTGGCCATGACCAGGTCCAAACCCGGCCACTTTAGTTAGAGAAAGTAAAGATAATGGGAAAAAGTTAATTTGTCAAGCAACAACAAACCGATGGCCGGTCGGCCACCGGGGCCCCTGCCCGGCCCGGCTGCGGGCCGTTTACGGGTAGCCGGCCGGGGCGGCCGGAAAAAAAAAGAACCGCCTCGGGACGGCACCGGCCTCAGCCGGCCCCGACCTTTGCCATGGCCTTTTCCAGGGCACGGCAGGCGACCCGGCTGAAACAGACCAGGAGCACCTTTTCCGGCAGGGAGTGGGTGGCGAGGAAGGAGTGGATCGCCTCCAGGGCGACGAAGGCAGCCAGGTCGGGGGGAAAACCATAGGCGCCGGTGCTGATGGCGGGAAAGGCGATGGTCCTGA
>DRKI01000087.1 GCA_011051875.1 Desulfobulbus sp.
AGCGGTCACTCTGGCGACCTCTGCGTTTCCGGGAGCCGGACTTCTTGTCCTTGCCCGGCCGGTAGATGAGGACCTTCTTGAACAGGCCGTCGCCCACGGACCGGGAGCGGATGGTCTTGTCCTCCTGCAGGGTCATGTGGACCACCCGCCGCTCGGACGGGTTGAGGGCGGGAATGGCACGGGTCTTGCCGTCTTCCCGCACCTGGCCGGCCAGTTCGCGGGCCCGCTCTTTCAGTTCCTCGGCCCTGCGCTGCCGGAAGTTGCCGGCATCCACGGTCAGCATCACCCGGTCGGGCAGGCGGCGGCTCAGCATCTTGCGCAGCAGGTACTGCAGGCTGTCCAGGGTGCGGCCGTCGGTGCCGATGATCGCCTCCTCGTGCTCACTGCTGATCTGGCAGCGGACCGTAAGGTCCTCCACCGCAACCGAGACCCGGGAAGGATAGCCCATCAGGGTGAGCATCTGCTCCAGGTCGGAACGGATCGCCTCCAGGACCTCGGCCGAAGGGGGTTCCCGCGCCCCTTCCGGTGCAGGGGCGGCCGGCTGCTCTTTTCCGGGCGCTTCCCTGGGGGAGGTAGCCTTTGCGGGCGGCACCCCGGCCGGCGGTACACTCTTGGCGGCAACAGCCTCCTCCCTTGCCGGGGCCGGCTTCTCCTCTGCTTGCGCGTTCTCCTTCGTCACCGCCGGCTGCTGCGGTGCGGCCTCCTCCGGTGTCCCGCTTTCCGCGCTTTTCTTGTCCGCAGAAGTACTCTTTTCCGGCGCCGGCCGCTTCTTTTTCCGGCCGGGTTTTTCGGGCGGTTCCTTGCCGGTCCCGGTCTCCGGCTTGATCGTCACCCGGATATGGGCCTTCTTCCTGCACAGGCCGAAGATCCCTGCCGAGCCGGTTTCCAGGACCTCTATATCGAGATTCTCCTGGGCCGCGGACAGTTCTCTGCAGGCCTGCCTGATTGCCTCGGATACATCCTTGCCGAAAAAATCTTTTCCTTTTGCCATGGAAGTCATGTCCTTTTCAAGAGGCCTGGGACGTGGCCTTCACCTGCCGGTTGATGAGCTGCTGCTGGAGGATGGAAAGCAGGTTGTTGACCAGCCAGTAGAGGACCAGGCCGGAGGCAAAGTTGAGAAACATGAAGGTGAACAGGATCGGCAGAAACTGCATGATCTTTGCCTGGGTCGGGTCCGCCGTAGTCGGGGTCATCTTCTGCTGCAGGTACATGGAGGCGCCCATCAGCAGGGTCAGGACCGGAATGCCGTGGATGTAGGGGATGTCAAAGCCGATCATCAGCCGGTCCGGCGCCGACAGGTCGTTGATCCAGAGCATGAACGGCGCGTGCCGCAGCTCGATGGCCGACATCAGGACCCGGTAGAGCGCGAAGAAGAACGGAATCTGGATCAGCATCGGCAGACAGCCGCCCACCGGATTGACCTTGTAGGTCTTGTACAGGGCCATCATCTCCTGGTTCATCCTGGTCGGATCGTCCTTGTACTTCTCCTTGAGCTTGGCGACCTTGGGCTGCAGCTTCTGCATATTCTTCATGGACTTCATGCCCTTGGAGGTGATATGCCAGAAGGCTGCCTTGATCAGGATGGTGACCATGATGATGGCGACACCGTAGTTGTGGACAAAGGAGTAGAAAAAGTTGAGGAGCCAGAGCATGGGCTTGGCAATGACATCGAACCAGCCGAAATTGACCGCCTTGGCCAGCTCGTGGTCCACGGCCTTGAGGATCGCCAGCTTCTTGGGCCCGAAGTAGGCGTTGAACTGAAATTCCCTCGCCGTCTGCGGCGCGAGGCTGACCGGTCCGTCGGCGACCACGGTGCGTACACGCTCGTCCCGGGCACGGATGGTCACGGTCCGCAGGCCCGGGGGCTGGGGAATGACCGCGCAGATGAAGTAGTTGTCCTCGTAGGCGGCCCAGGTGACGTTGCCCTGCATGACCTTGGGGCCCTCTTTCAGGGCCTTGCCCTTGACCTGGTTGAGTTTCTGATCGATGTAGGCGGCCGGCCCGGAGAAGAGGTACCGGCTGACCCCCCCGGAAGCGGCGTTTTGCTCAAACGGCTCGTTGGTCAGAACCATGGCCGGGGTGATCGGCACCGGGGCAGAGCCGGTGTTCTCCACCCTGTAGCTGTTTTTCACCATGTAATCGGCGCCGTTGAACGTCAGCGTCCTGGTAATCTTGAGCCCGGAATCGAGGCTGGCGGTCATGACCAGGGTGGCGGTGTCCCCGGATCCCTTCAGGGTCAGCGAGGTGGCATCGGCCCGGTAGAGGGGCAGTCGCGAGGCGGCACCGTTATCCAACGTGAAGAGCAGGGGCAGTTCCACAGGGTTGTGCGTCTGGACAAGCTGCATGGGATCGGAATTCCGATCCAGCTTCTGGCGGTATTTCTTGAGAACAAAGCTCTTGAAACCGCCACCCTGCTCATTGATCACCGCTTTGTACAGGGGCGTATCGATGGTGATATCCCTGGCCGCCGGGTTGACGGCAACCTGCTGCACCATGGAGGTGGCGGCCGGCGCAGCCTCGGCGGGCGCGGCGGGTGCGGCGGCCGGGGCCTTGCCGGGGGCCGACGGGTCCTGCCGGGCCGTGTCTCCGGCCGGGGCCGGCTGCCGCGGTTGCTGCTGGACCACCGGTCGGACAAAAAAATACTGATATCCCAGAAGGATGGCGATGGAGAGAACGAAGGCCAGAAGGGCTCTGTGCAAGTCCATGGGAATTACCTCAAAAGAGCTGTTGTCCGCGGCGGGAATGGTGAGGGACCGGCTTCGCGGCAAGACGGCAACAGCCTGTCACTGATAGTATTGGCACGACTATTTCACGGGATCAAAGCCCCCGCGGGCAAAGGGATGACAGCGCAGGATTCGGCGGATGGCCAGGTAGAGGCCACGGACCGCGCCATACCGTGCCACGGCCTCGATGGCGTACTGGGAACAGGTCGGCGTATACCGACAGGTGGCGGGAAAAAGCGGTGAGACAAAATACTGGTAGCCCCGAAACAGCACCATCAGCAGGCGGCCGGCCAGGGCGGAAATCCCCGTCCGGGGGGCCCGCCCGCCCAGGGGCGCAGCTTTCCTGCAGCAGTGACCGGCCACTATCCGACTCCCTCGCCGGCATCGAACAGCCGGTTCACGGCAGCCAGCATGGCCGCCGGGCTGTCGAGGGCAAAATCCGGCCGCACCGCACAGACAATATCGGATGCCGAGGGAAAGATATCCCGGTGCAGGCGGAAGGTCTCGCGGATGATCCGCTTGATCCTGTTCCGGCGGACCGCGCCGCCGATCTTTCTGTGTACGCTGATCCCCAGACGGTTCCACTGCAGGTCGTTGGCCATGCAGATCAGGGTGAACCCCCTGCCATGCAGACGACGGCCCTGCCGGTATACCCGGTTAAACTCCCCGGTCTTCCTGAGCAGACAGGTCTTGGGAAGTCCGAACCTTTTCATCCGGGTCAGACAGCCAGACGCTTGCGGCCCCTGGCGCGGCGCCGCTTGATGACCGCCTGGCCGGCGCGGGTTCTCATCCGGACCCTGAAACCGTGGGTCCTCTTGCGCTTGGTGTTGCTGGGCTGATAGGTTCTCTTGCTCATGATCCATTTCCTTTTGAATTGAAGGCCGGCGCCGCGGTCCCTCCGGACTGGTAGGGCCCGTCCCGGGGACTCTGTCTGATGTGCCCGCACACTGTCTGCGATCGAAAACAGGACTCCAGTGCCGGGATCTGACCGGGAAGGGCTGACCGTCTTTGACGCCCGCCATTTACTTTCTCAAAAATTTGTATTTTAATCATAGCGGTCCCACTCTGTCAAATTATTTCATGTCCATGCGGAGAAAGTATGCAACAACCACGCGTTGAAGATCTCGACTGGAACGAAATGTATGGCCGTGCCCGGCAGGAGAAATCGTGGAAATCCAAGGGTGCCGCCGACTGGGACCGCAAAGCGGCCTCCTTTGCCCGGCGGACGAAAAAATCGGTCTATACGGACAAGTTCCTGGCCCTGCTGCGGCCGGAAAAGGGCTGGTCGGTCCTCGACGTTGGCTGCGGGCCCGGCACCCTGGCCCTGCCCCTGGCCCGGCGGGTGGAACGGGTGACGGCCCTGGACTTCTCCGCCCGAATGCTGGATATCCTGAAAGAGCGGGCCGGCCGCAAGGGAATCACCAACATCACCACCTGCCATGCCGGCTGGGATGATGACTGGCAGGCCCGCGGCATTGGCCGTCACGACGTGGCCATCGCCTCCCGCTCCCTGGCCGTGCCCGACCTGCGTGCCGCCCTGGAGAAGCTCAGCCGCCACGCCCGGCAGAGGGTGGCGATCACGGACCGGGTCCGGTACGGCCCCTTTGACCCGGACGCCTTTGCAGCCGTCGGCCGTCCCCTGCGGCCGGGTCCGGACTTTATCTACACCGTGAACCTGCTCTACCAGATGGGTCACCTGCCCTCGGTGGAATACATCGTCCTCGAGGAGGAGATGATCTACAGTTCCCTGGAGGACGCCGTGGAGGGATACCGCTGGATGTTCCGCGACCTGAGCCCGGAGGAGGAAAAACGGTTGCAAAAATATGTCCGGTCCATTACCACCTCTGCAGACAACGGCGCCCTGCTGCTCAGGCGCAGGCATGTTCCCACCTGGGCCTTCATAAGCTGGCGGCCGTGACCCCCATACCACTTTACGGAGGATATTCGTGCGGATAATGATCGTCGGCGCCGGCCTGGTGGGACAATACCTCTGTTCCAAGTTTTCCTCGGAAGGCCAGGACGTGATCCTCATCGACCGCGACAAGGACAAGCTGCTGCGGATCGAGAAGGAGATGAACATCCTCACCGTGCACGGCTCCGGGGCCTCGGCCCGCATCCTGGCCGAGGCCGGTATCGCGAAGACCGATCTCTTCATCGCGGTCACCGACAGCGACGAGGTCAACCTGGTGGCCTGTATCATGTCCCGCCAGTATGACGTGGGCATCCGCATTGCCCGGGTACGCAACGAGGACTTCCTCACCCCCGGCATGTCTCTCAACGAGGAGGCCCTGGGCATTGACCTGCTCATCAGCCCGGACTGGGCCATGGCCGACGAGATCATGAAACTGATCCATGTCTCCGAGGCCTTTGATACCGCGGAGTTCGCCAAGGGCAAGGTGATCCTGCTCGGCTACGTGGTCCAGGCGAACAATCCGCACGTGGGCAAATCGCTGTTCGAGCTGGGAAAGGAACACGGTACCCACCACTATGTCATGACCGCCATCATCCGGGACGGCGAGACCATCATCCCCCGCGGCGAGGACACCATCCGGGCCGGAGACAAGATCTATCTCATGGTGTTGCGCGAGGAGATGGCGCGGGTGGAACAGATGTTCAACTTCGCCAGCCGGCTGCCGGGCAAGGTCTTCATCATCGGCGGCGGTGATATCGGCTACCTGGTCGCCCGCCGCCTGGAGGAACTGGATATCGAGATCAAGATCGTGGAGGAAGATGTGGAGCGTTGCCGGTTTCTGTCCGAAAACCTCGCCCACACCATAGTCCTCAACTTCGACGGCCTGGACGCCCACGACCTGCTGGAGGAGGGTATCGATCTTGCCGACCTGGTGATCGCGGTCACCGGCTCGGACACCACCAACATCCTCTCCAGCCTGCTGGCCAAGCACCACGGCACCAGGCGGTGCATCACCAAGATCACCCGCCACGACTTCGTGCCCATGCTCGGCAAGCTGGGCATCGACG
>DRKI01000088.1 GCA_011051875.1 Desulfobulbus sp.
CTCTCCGCCTGGGTCTCCCCGGGTTCGCTTTCGCCGAAGAAGGAGTCGAGCTTGCGGTCGATATCGAGACTGGCGTCGTCATCGATGGTGCCGGCCACCAGTTCCTCGTCAAATCCACCCTCGTCCGGAGCATCGGCCAGGGCAGGCGCAATGGTCTCGCCGGCCTCATCCGGCTCCTCCTGTTCCAAGGCCTCGGTCAGATCGGGCCCGCTCTCCGCCTGGGTCTCCCCGGGTTCGCTTTCGCCGAAGAAGGAGTCGAGTTTCTTTTCCAGGTCTTCCATGGGCGATTCATCGAGCCCGGCAACGGTGGCATCTTCATCGAATCCTCTTTCCTCGCCGGCATCGGCCAGGGCAGGCGGCAGGTCTTCCTCGTCCGCGTCAGCCAGGGCGGACAGCGGTTCGGTTTCTTCCCCCTCCTCTGCCCGGACCGTGGCGATCGTTTCGTCACCGCTCTCTTCCGAGTCCTCGGAGAGGATGTCGTCGAGTCCGGCAAACATCTCGTCATCGGTGAAGGAGAGATCGGTCTCC
The DNA here is from genome assembly GCA_011051875.1 of Desulfobulbus sp. Classification (GTDB taxonomy): domain Bacteria; phylum Desulfobacterota; class Desulfobulbia; order Desulfobulbales; family Desulfobulbaceae; genus DRKI01. The sequence continues at coordinate 529 of DRKI01000088.1, forward strand.
TGGGTATCGCCGGTTTCCCCGCCGGTCTCTCCGCCCGTCTCCTCCTGCTCCGAGTCGGGGAAAAGCAGATCGAGCTGCTCCTCGATCTCGTCGGCGGGCAGGCTGTCCAGGGAGGCGGCCGCGAGTTCCTCGTCGAACCCGATCTCCTCATCACTTCCTGCCAGGGCGGGAGTGATCTCCGTACCGATGCTGAGTTCCTCCTCGATGAAATCATCGGCGATCTCGTCGGTGACCGGCTGGATGGCCGATGGATCCAGGACATCGTCGGGATAGGGTGTCTCTGCCGTCTCCATGGCGGCTACCGCCCCGGATACCGCGCTGTCAAGGCCGGGCAGGCCCGGTTCTTCGTCCAGCTCAAGAGACGGCTCCTCTGCAGGGGCCGGCGGTTCGGCTTCATCGGTGCTCCGTGGCTGCAGGATCTCGTCCACCACGTCATCGGCAGTGCTGCCCGATGCCGCGCTTGCCGCGGCCTGGGCAATGGCCGCCTTGAGGGCGTTGAGCCGGCCAACCCGGTCGATGAGGATCTCCTGGCGCTGTTCCGTGTCAAGGTCGTCGTTGCCAAGCAGGGTCTCCAGGCCTTCATAAAAAGAGTGGAGCAGGGTGAAAGCCTCAGGATGGGCATCTGCCTTTTCCTCGGTAATATAGGCTCCCAGGGCCTTGAGTCCCTGGATGAGGACCTGGGCTGACCTGTCATCTCCGCATGTTTCCTCGAATCCTGTAACCCGCTGGTTGAACTCCTCGAGCCCGGCGTCGGTCACTTCCCACTCCAGACCAAGAATGGAGGCCTTGAGCAGCTGTAGCGGATCCCGGCTGTCCGGAGGTATGGCAAACTCGGCCTCGGCACCGATTTCACCCTCTTCGTCGCTTTCCGGTGGCGGGGCGGTCTGGCTGATCTGGTACTGGAGGATCTTGAACTTGCGGACATCACTCTTGATCAGGGCGGCTATGGTGTCGCCCGTGATGTCGGGAGAGGAAATGATCTTTTCAAAATCATAGTAAAAGGTGAGCAACAGCTTGATGGCATTTGGGTGGGCATAGGCGCCTTCGCTACGCAGGTAGCGGCCGATCTTGCCAAGGCCCTGCAGGTAGACCTGGGCTACCTTGTCACCCTCCCATGTCTTCTGCAGCTCTCCGAGCTCGTCGGCGAGTTCCTGGAGGATCTCGTCGGTGATCTCCCAGTCCAGGGACAGGATGATCGACTTGAGACGGGTGAGCGGAGAATCCTCTTCGCCGGTGAACTCGAACAGGTCGACATCGTCGGTGTCAAACGTTTCATCCGCGAAAAGGGTGAGATCCTCGGCGTCATCGAGAGTGGTTGTCATCTGTTCCCGGGAGGTGTTCATGTCCTGGCCGTTCTTCGGTTCCACAGCTTTGTTCCCTATAAGAGTTTCTTCTGGATGGACACCACGGTTGACGATATTATTTTCTTCAGTGTTTCCGGAACGTTGTATCCGGTAAGCGCGCTTGCCTCGAAAAAGGGCACCTTGAGTTTGCTGTTCAGGTCCTTGTTGAGGACACTTGTGGGCAGGATGGGGATGCCCTGGTTGCGCAGGTCCACCTTGTTATATTGCAGGACCAGGGGAATACGGAAGATGGATTCCTTGTAGCCGAGCAGGTTCTCGTGCAGCTGGTTCAGTGAGCGGATGTTTTTTTCCCGCATCTGTTCCTGGGCATCGGCCACGAAGACGATGCCGTCCACACCCTTGAGTACCAGTTTCCGGGTCGCGTTGTACTTGACCTGGCCGGGTACGGTGTAGAGCTGGATCTTGAGTTCGTAGCCCTTGATCTGTCCCATGTCAAAGGGAAGGAAGTCAAAGAACAGGGTCCGGTCACCGTGGGTCTTGAGGCTGACCATTTCCGACTGGATCTGTTTGCTGAACTTGCGGTTGATGTATTCCAGGTTGGTCGTCTTGCCGCCGCGACCGGGGCCGTAATAGACGATCTTGACCTGTACGATCTTTTCTCTGAGATTGATGAAGCTCAAAACGATCTCCTGCTGCCGTAATTCAAGATGGAGTGAGGCCGGGGCAGTCGTTGTCAGCGACCTCCATGGGAACCGGTCGCGGGGCTAGTCCCTTGCCCAGAGTTTTTTGATCTGGTCGATGGTTTCCACAACGTTGAGGCGCAGGAAACCCAGCGAGATCTCGCGGCCGAACATGGAGATCAGCAGGAGTTCGTCATCGATCTTGGAAAAATGGATATTACAGTCCGTGCCCTTGTGAAAGAGCAGTGAGAATTCCTGCTCGCCCACCAGCTTGGCCATGGCATCGACGGTGGCGAAGTTGCCGGCGGCAAGGGCGGCAAAGGAGTAGACATCGTACTTGGTGGTTCCGTTGTCCTTGGCAGTGATGATGTTGCCGGCCATATCGATGATGATGACACAGTCAACGCCGATCTTGATGAGTTTTTCGGTCAGGATCTCGTCAATCTTTTCAAGTTGCTCCTGGCTGACAACGCCGTAATTCATCGCATTACCTCATTTATATTTCCATGGGTTGCTAAACACTGGAGAGCCGGTCTCCATCCAGAACCGGTGGCCTTGCCTCGTCGCCCGAAACTGTACCGGGTTGTCCCTCCCGGTTTCTTCGGGACGAAAATGCCTGTAACACTAAAGGGTGGCCGGAAAGATCATGGCTGTTTCGCGAGGTCCGGGTGGAGGTGTCCCTCGCAAAATAGCGGGCATACTCTCCGGTTTAAGAAGAGTATACGTCAGAAGAAATTTTATATGAAGTGGTTTTTGCTGAATATACTGATTTTTATTACTCCTTCAATACCACAGCGATACATGCCCGAACCGGTTGACATCCACCAGGCCCTGGTCGGTTATTTTCAGCTCCGGAATTACGGGCAGGGCCAGGAAGCTGAGCAGCATGAAAGGATTGCCTGTGCGGCAGCCGAGGGCGGCGGCAGCGGAACGGATCTTCTCGAGTCCCCGGCAGACTTCAACGGCCGAAGCGTCCGTCATCAGGCCGGCCACGGGCAGGGCCAGGCTGGCGATGGTCCGGTTTTCGTCACTGACAGCGAGGCCGCCGCCAATGCGCTCAAGTTCACGGGCGGCGCGGAGCATGGCCCGATCACTGGCGCCGACCACCACCATGTTGTGGGAATCATGGGCCACGGTGGATGCCAGGGCGCCCCGCTCAAGACCCAGTCCCTGCACAAAGCCCACCCCGGTCCGGCCGGTGGCGTGGTGCCGCTCGATGACGGCTATCTTGAGCAGGTCCCGGGCCGGATCGGCCACCACCACACCATCTGCGATCAAGGGTTCCAGCAGGAGCTGCTCGGTGACGATCTGGCCCTCGATGCACCCGATGACCCGGATCTTCCCGGATCGCGCCGGTACCACCAGGTCGACCCCGTTCCAGTCGATATGGAGGGAGGACCGTAAGTCGCCAGTGCTGTCGCCTGCTGGCAGGGAGGCGGCGAACTCCGCATCCAGGCCGCCGTCGGCAGCCACCTGGTTGCCGGTCTTGAAGACCCGGCGTACTTGGAATTTCTCCAGGTCGTCCAGGACTACCAGGTCGGCCAGGTAGCCCGGGGCGACAGCGCCCTGCCAGGTAAGGCCGAAGCGGCGGGCGCCATTGATGGTGACCATCTGCAGGGCCGTGACCGGGTCCAGGCCCAGGGAGACCGCGCGCCGCAGGATGCGGTCCAGGTGGCCCTGTTGCAGGATATCGTCGGGATGCAGGTCGTCGGAGACCAGGAGACAGCGGCGGGCCGTGGCCGGGGTGACCAGGGGCAGCAGGGCCTCCAGGTTACGGGCCGTGGAGCCCTCGCGGATATAGATATACATGCCGGCCCGCAGCTTTTCCTCAGCCTCGGCAAGAGTGGTGCACTCGTGGTCCGAGCTGATACCGGCAGCGCAGTAGGCCTGCAGGTCGCGGCCGGAAAGTCCCGGCGCATGCCCGTCCACGGGACGGTCCGCTGCCAGGAAGGGATGCAGCCTGTTCAGCACCTCCGGCTGTCCGGCAACAGTACCGGGGAAGTTCATCATCTCGGCAAGGCCAAGAATACCGGGAAGTCTTTCCAGCCGGGCCAGGTCATCGCTGTCCAGGGCGGCGCCGGCGCTTTCCAGGTGGGTGGCCGGCACGCAGGATGGCGCCATGGCGAATATGTCCAGGGGCAGGGCCGCGGCGTCGTTCAGCATGAACCTGATTCCGTCCATGCCCAGAACATTGGCGATCTCGTGCGGGTCGCTGATCACCGTGGTCGTGCCGCGCGGCAGCACGGCCTCGGCAAAACGGCGCGGGATGAGCATGGAGCTTTCGATATGGATATGGCCCTCGATGAATCCCGGGCAGAGATATCGGTTCTGAAGGTCGATCTCGCGCCTGCCGCGGTATCCGCCCCCCAGGCCGGCGATACGCCCCTTGCAGATGGCCACGTCGGTCCGGGTGATGTCGCCGGAGAAGACATGGACAACCCGGCAGTTTCTGAGGACCAGGTCGGCGCGGGCATCGCCCCTGGCGCAATCGATCAGGGCCCGGCGCATGGCCGCGCTTTCAAGGGGCGTTTCCTCTTTGCTGGTCATGTTTCTTCTTGAACTTTTCGTTCACCGAATAGACAAATGCCAGGATCTCGGCAATGGTCTGGTAGAGTTCGGCCGGAATCTCCTCGCCCACCGGCACCTTGGCCAGCAGTTCCACCAGGTCGGGATCCTCCCTGATGAAGACCCCGGCCTCCCTGGCGGTCTCGATGATCTTTTCCGCGATCAGGCCGGTCCCGCTTGCCACCACCTGCGGTGCCGAGCCCCGTTTCTCGTCATAGGTCAGGGCAATGGCCCTGCCTGTTTTTTTTTCTTCCACCATGCTCTAGGCCCGTGTGTCGAGGATGCCGGAACTGCTGCCGGCAGGCAGCATCTTCCGGAGCAGGCCGGCGGCCGGGTCCCGGGCCCCGGACAGGAAGCTGACCGAATCGAGCCGAAGCGCGGTGAGCCACTGTTCCAGCTCGGCGCGGTGCCCGGCCATGAAGCCGGCCCGTTCCGGGTCCTCGGTCAGAAAACGCAATCCCACGCCATCGCCCCGGCGAGTAATGTCGACCTGGATGTTGCCCAGGCCCTCGAGCTGCAGGTGGAGGTGGAACATTTTCGGCTCTGCATCGCTGCGGTCCTTGCGGTCCCCGGTATTTTCGTCCACCAACAGGTATCCCTGGCTGAGAAAGGGCAGCGGCAGGGGCAGGAAGAAGAGTCCCTCGGGCGCTAGCCGGATCTGCAGCATCTGGTACAGCTCGAGGGTGCCCAGGAGCCTCTCCGGTGCCCCCTCGGCCTGCTGTCCGGTCATGGAGCGGGAGATCTCGAACAGGGCGCTCTTCAGGGTCTGCACCGCCTCCTCGCGCCGGCCCTCGGCCAGCAGCCGTTCCATGTCAAGGCCCAGCCGGTCGGTGAGCCGCCTGAGATCATCCCCCTGCAGGCGGACAGGGGATGCGGACTGTTCCGGGGCGGAGAGCCGCTGGTGCAGGTCGAGGATCAGCCGCAGCAGCCGGGAAGGCCGGGCCTGCCGGTCGGAAAACAGGGAGAGCAGGAGGTCTGCCGCATTGCCCTTCTCCAGGCCGCCGGTTGTGGTCTGCCCCAGCTCCCTGAGCATGATAACCAGCTCCCGGTCAGGCCCCTGGTCACCGGCCTGGGCGGCGGATTGTCCCTGGACGAGGAAGGCCGGTCCCGGCGGCAGGGACTTTTCCAGGCTGTCGAGTTCGCGCAGGGTCTCGCGGGCGAGAACAGTGATCTCCGCCCGGACCGTGGTGGTCTGCGTCAGGCGGCCGAGCAGCTCCCGCAGCGCGGCCACGACCTGTTGCGCCCCCGTGTCGTCCGGTGTTGCCGCAGCCAGCCTGCCCGTGAGTGCTGCCAGGGCCTGGTCGGGCTGTTGCCCGGTTGTCACCGGCGTCGAGAGCCTGGCCGCCGCCTGGGCGAAGAACTGCAGGGTCTGGCGGGCCGGCCGGGAAAGGGCGGGATTGTCCATGTTCTGTTCTGCCAGGGTGGCGGTATCCGGAAGCAGGGTGTCCTGGCGGGTGAGGAGGTGGATGGATTTTCCGATATCCCTGGTCAGGGGATCTTCCACCACCTGCAGGGTGGTCCGCGGGTGAGTGGCCACCACCTGCAGGTCGAGCAGTTCACCGACCTGGAGGGGAGCCCTGGACTCGGCGATAAACCGTGTCCCGTTCACATCGAGATAGAACTGGTTCTCGGCATTCCTGCCCGTGATCAGCCCCTGGACCATCTGGCCGCGGGAAAAGGGGAAAGGCGATCGCCTCGACTGGGCATCGCCATGCGGGCTGCCGATCCTCTCGATCCGCAGGGTGGGTGTCAGGGTGATTTTCGGGTCCATGGCCTGACCGGGAAGAGGGGAGAGGTCTTCACCGCCGTTGTCGTCTGTCGCGGGCGGTTGCCGCCAGGGGCCTTGCGCCGGGGATCAGTCCACCCTGATCTTGTTGCGCAGCTGGCGGCGCTGTTCCTGCAGGCAGCAGGAGATGATCAGGTCCCGGGTCTTCTGGTCGATGTTCGCGAAATGGAAGGCCACCTGGTAACGTTTTTTCCGCATCCGGTAGGTCCTGACAACTTCGGCCATGCAGACGGCCGGTTCGGCCTGCTCCGGGAGACTGATGGTAAGGTGGATTCGTTTCCGGTTCAGCGGTTTTTCGGTGAACAGCGCCAGCACGCCGCCGCCGGAGAGGTCGATGGTGGAACCTTCCAGCTTCCAGGGTTTGTTTTTGATCTCCTTGGGTCCGGGGCGGTACTCGGCTGTAATGGGCGTGTTGATGGAGACGCGGAAGTATTCGCGCATCGCCTCGGGCCTGACCGATTCCGTGGCCGTCATCAGCAGGGTCCGGCTGTCCTCCATGCCATCTATCCTGGCCAGCAGGTTGATGGAGGAATCGTGGTGCTTGATGGTCAGGTGACAGGTGGTTCCAGGCTCGATATCCTCGGCCAGCAGGGCATTGGGCGGGAAGAACAATGCCAGCTGCGGGGCCTGGCGTTTCCTAAGCACGCTCTGCAGGAGCTGGGATTCGCTGTCCCTGATGGGGATATCGACAACGACCCTGGTTCTGTCAAGCAGCTCGTTGACTATTTCACTTATTCCGGACACGGTTCAGTCATCAGAAAGCAGAAACCAGAAGTCAGAAACCGGATCAGTCCCCGTCTGCGGCGGAGCTGACCGAGGTTCGGCGTTCCATGCCTCTGGTTCTTTTCATGGGTTGTGCCCGTTCAAGGGGCATGGGGAGTAAAAAAGCGGCTTGCGAGCCGGCTGGCCTGCTGTTGCCATAATAATAATTAAATCAAGATGTTGATTGTATGGGCGCCGCCGACTTCTCTTTCCTGTATCAGGGGCATACTGCTATCGATACAGAGCCTGCTCACTATCAATGTACCAGAACAGTTTTTTTTTTCAATGAACAAGGCAAGTTCTGGTGTTTTTCCGCCTCGGGCCCGTGAAAACCGGTGGAGCCTGCCGCCGGATCCGGCCGCGCCGGACCCGGCGGCCGCATGGGGGAGGAGTGAAAAAATGTTCCCCTGCTCTCCGGGCCCGGGCCCCCTGTTCCACGGGCAGGACGGGGAAGGACTGCTCCCGTGCCGGGTACGCCGGTCACCAGGGAGAACGAGCGGTTTCCGGAGCCGTGGTGAGGGGGAAGGGAGGGAAAAGTTTTCATCGTCCTTGACATGACTGTTTTATTTCTTAGGTTTGAGGTTGATGTGCAGCCTTGCGCGAACGCTCCTGTCCTGCGGGCGCTGTGGCTCCTTTCCTGGCCCTGGGCAGGGCATGATTGCAGGAATATGGGGCGTGCAGGCACCGTGGCGTAGGCGAAAGAGGCTGCCCCAGTGCGTGGGGCGGTGGTATTTTCACCTGAATTGAGCGTTGGGAAGGCGCAATTCAGGTTTCATGATTCGTTGTGGTCGGTGGCCAAAACCTGGTTCAGCCCGCCGGCTTATCATGTCCGTGGGGGTGCCGGTTGATCCGGCGCTGTCAGGACCACAGGAGATTGCATCGTGAAAAAGCCTGTTCGGCTGATCGTGGTTCTTGTTCTGCTGGCGGTCATGGCCGCAGGAGGCCGCTATTATTTCCTGCACAGGAACGGTCAGGCCGGGGATAATCTCCTGCACCTTTACGGCAACGTGGATATGCGGCAGGTGCAGCTCAACTTCCAGGCCAGCGGCCGCCTCCTTGCCATCCACGTCCGCGAGGGCGACCGGGTACGGCGGGGTCAGCTCCTGGCCGAGATCGATCCCGTGCGTTACCGGATCCGGCTGCGGCAGCTCCTGGATGAACTGGCGGCCCGCGAGCAGGAACTCCACCGCCTGGAGGCCGGGACGCGGCCGGAGGAGATCGCCCGGGCCCGGGCACTGGTGGCGGCCTCGGAGGCCAGGCTGCGCGACACCACCCTGACCTACAACCGTCTTGCCCGCCTGGTCAGGGTGAAGGTCGGTTCCCAGCAGGCGGTGGACAACGCCAGGGCGGCCATGGAAGTGGCCCTCCATTCCCTGGAGGCGGACAAGAAGGCGCTGGAGCTTGCCGTGGCCGGACCGCGCCGGGAAGATATCGAGGCGGCCCGGGCCCGGGTCCGGGCCGGCCGGGCGGCCGTGGACCTGGCCCGCGAGGAGCTCGCCGACACCCGCCTCTCCGCCCCGGCCGACGGCATCCTGCGCAACCGGATCCTGGAGCCGGGCGACATGGTCTCGCCGGCCCTGCCGGTCCTGACCCTGGCCCTTACCGATCCGCTCTGGGTCCGTGCCTATTGTCCCGAGATCATGCTCGGCAGGATCGCGCCCGGCATGGCGGCCGAGGTCCGCACCGACTCCCGGCCCGGCAGGGTCTACCGGGGCTGGCTGGGCTACATCTCACCGGTGGCCGAGTTCACGCCCAAGAATGTGGAGACACCGGAGCTGCGGACGCGCCTTGTCTACCAGGTACGGGTCTTTGTCTGCGATCCGCGGGGAGAGCTGCGCCTGGGCATGCCGGCCACGGTCAGCATCGACCTGGACCGGGCGGCAAATCCCCCCGGCCGCGACCAGCAGTCTGTCTGCCGGAAAGAGTGATGACAGCCGCAGGCGTGCAGGACGCGGTCCTGACTCTCACCGATGTCACAATGCGCTTCACTGTCGGTGACCGGACGGTGACAGCCCTGGACAGGATCTCCCTGGCGGTCCGGCCGGGCATGGTCACCGGCCTCATCGGGCCGGACGGTGCAGGCAAGACCACCCTGATGCGCCTGCTTGCCGGCCTGCTCCAGCCCGATTCCGGCCGGATCGAGGTCCTGGGCCTGGATGCGGCCGGCGACCACCTGGCCGTCCAGGCGTCCCTGGGCTACATGCCCCAGCGGTTCGGTCTCTACGAGGAGCTGAGCGTCCGGGAGAACCTGGACCTGTATGCCGATCTGCAGGGGGTGCCTGCCGCAGACCGGCCGGACCGGTACAGGGAGCTAATGCAGATGACCGGCCTGGCGCCCTTCATGGACCGGCTTGCCGGCCGGCTCTCCGGCGGCATGAAACAGAAACTGGGCCTGGCCTGCACCCTGGTCAAGCCGCCGCGCCTGCTCGTGCTCGATGAGCCCACTGTCGGCGTGGACCCGGTTTCGCGGCGTGAGCTCTGGCAGATCGTCTATGGCCAGGTGGAGTCCGGGGGCATGAGCGTGCTGCTCTCCACCGCCTACCTGGACGAGGCCGAGCGGTGCCAGGAGGTGGTGCTCATGCACGAGGGGGTCCTGCTTGGCCAGGACCGGCCGCAGGCCTTCAGCGACCGGCTCGCCGGCCACTGTTTCCTGGTCCATGGCGAGCGCGAGAACCGGAGAAGGCTCCAGGAACGGCTCAGCCGGAGCAGGGGAGTGATCGACGCCATCATCGTCGGCGACCGGGTCCGCCTGGTCACGGCCGAGGCCATGGACGAGAACGCGGTGCAGGAGCGGTTCGGCAGTCCGGACAGGCCGCTGGCCGTCACCGCTGTGCCGCCCCGGTTCGAGGACACCTTCATCTACCTCCTCCGGCAGCGGCTGCGGGAGAGCGGCCGGGATACGGCGGCCAGGATCATCCGCCCGGCGCGGGTCCCATC
>DRKI01000089.1 GCA_011051875.1 Desulfobulbus sp.
ATTTGCAGGGCCTTGTTGTACATGGCCAGGGCATTGTCAAGATCACCGCTTTGCAGGAGATTGTGGCCCAGGTTGATCAGGGCCGGCAGATAGTCCGGCCGCGTGCTGATGAGCTGTCTGTACGTTGCACGCTCCTTGTCCTCCTGGCCGGCAAGGCCATAAGCCACGCCCTGCCAGAACTCGTAACCCGGCGTGCCCGGGGAAAGCAGTGCCGCCCTGGAGAGGTACCTGGCGGCCTGCGCCGGGTCACCGGCGGCAAGCAGGGCCCGCCCGAAGAAATAATTGGCCCGCCCGTCGGCAGTGTTCGGCAGTGGTGCCGGCCCCTGGCCGCTGTTGAAGATCGTGGTTCTGCCGGCCAGGATGCCGAGCCCGAAAAAGAGGATGCAGGCCAGCCCCGCCGCTGCCAGCCACATGGGCTGAAAGCGGACAACCACCGGGGTGGAAAACAGCTCTGCCAGCCTGCGCCGGGGTGAGCGCTGTTTCGCACGAATGGCGCCCATGATCCGGCCGTGCAGTTCCGGTGGCGGTTCACGTTCAGGCAGTTTCTTCAGCAGATCGATCAGTTCATCCTGTTTCATCGTGGTTCTGCTCTGTTATAGCTGTGTTGGCCTGCTCGCTGAGCCATGGGGCAGTACCGGGTCATGTTTTCCGTGATCCGGGGCTGCTTCCGGCCATCATGTCCTGCAGCTGCTGCAGTCCCCTGGAGATCCGCATTTTGACCGCACTTTCCGAACAGTGGAAGATGGTGGCGATTTCCTTGATCGGACGTTCCTGCCGGTAGCGAAGCAGCAGGATCTCCCTGGTCCGGTGCGGCAGCCGCTCAAGCAGGGTTTCAACCAGCGCCAGTTGCTGTTTTTTTTCCAGTTCCCTCTCCTGGCCCGAAAGGTGGACGGAAGGACTATTTTCGTTTTCAAGGCGCATCTCCTGCTCGTGCCGGATCCGCCTGCCGTTTTTCCGGTACCAGTCTCCGGCCCTGTTGCAGGCCAGGGTGTAGAGCCAGGAGAAAAAACTGTGACCCGGCCGAAAGCTGCCCAGTTTTTCGTAGGCACGGAGAAAGACCTCCTGGGTGAGATCGGCCGCCTCCTGCTCGGAGCGGCAGTACCGGAACATCAGGTTGTAGACAGGGCGCTGGTAGCGTTGCAGCAGGATGGCAAAATCGCCGCTGCTGCCTGCAAGCACCCGGCTGACAATTTCTTCGTCGCTCTGATCCATTGTGTTTCGCAGCTCCCTGGAGCCGCCTTCTGAGACAGGCCGGAACCGGGCCGCCCATGGCCGTTGTTGCACGTCCCGATCTGTTGCGGCAGCGACCGGTTTCATGGCCCACCTCCCAATCTCTTTCTACCCTGATATACGCCGGCGGGCCGCGAACGTCACAGCAAAGGAGAAAAAAAGTCCGGGAACGGACCGGTGGGGCGGCATGGGATATGGCAGGCCCCCGGGCTTCACCGGAAAGCCCGGGGGGAAAAGGGAAAGGGGGCTATTTCCAGCCGGTGAGAAAGAATCGTACCGATTCCCCGGACTTCTGTTTCTTGCCGTCCGCTGTAAAGACCTCGTCCCGGTCAAACCAGGAGATCCTGATCTTTCTGCCCTGCAGGCGGGGAAATTTCTTCTGCAGGTACTTCTTTACGCTTGCGGCCCGTTTCCTGGCCAGCTCCCTGTCGTTTTTCTGGTAGACAACCACCTGCAGGGTTCCCTTTTTCATGTTGGATGCCGTGGCTCCCACCAGGTTCAGGGCCGGGTAGGAATATGGATCCAGTTCAGCGGTAAAGGGTTTGAACCAGATCTTGGTCAGGGTAATGGTCCGACGGCCCAGGTAGTGGTTGCGATAGGAAAAATCGCCGAGCCTGTTGAGATGGTTGGTGGCCCGGATGGCCAGTGAACCGGACGGATAACGGTCCAGGTACTGCAGCCAGGCGATCTTTTCCTCCGGCGTCCGGCCCAGGGCCTTCATGATCAGGGCCCGGTTGTAGAGGGCCATGGGACTGTGGGGCCAGATTTTGAGCGCCTTCTGGTAGAGGGCCAGGGCCCGGCTGTACCTGGCGCGTTTCAGTTCGGCATTCCCCAGGTAGATCAGGGACTGCAGGTGGTGCGGATCAAGGGCCAGGGCCCGTTCATACTGCTTCCGTTCCGCCTGGACTTTTCCGGTGGCGCCCAGGGCCATGCCGTACCAGAAGTGATAGTCCGGGTTGTCAGGATCCAGCCGAACCGCCTTTTTCAGCCAGGGCAGGGCCTGTTGCGGTCTGTCTTCCGCGAGCAGGAAACGGCCCAGGTAGTAGTTGTTAGCTGCGCTGTCGGGACGCTCGCGCACACTCTGCCGGAAACTTGCCTCTCCGGCCCGGTAGTCACCGGTCATCAGGTAATGGTCTCCCCGCAGGGTGGAGCCGATATCGGTCACGGCGCAGCCGCTGAGCAGAAAGATACCGGCAACGAGGAGCAGACCATGGCAGAAGGTTGACGGTTTCATTGGTTCGTTCTCCATCTCGGGGGACACTGGAAATTCCGCAGGGTTTCACCCATATGCGACAGTTGAAAAAAGAAAAGCCGCCATACTCATAAATCGCTGTACCGTTTGCAGAGGGGTGAAACGCTTTATTTATTGGAAAATCATTCAATTATTGTCGATCTTTCTGTTCAGCAGCTCTTCCAGTTTTGCCATCATCTGCTTGCGGACATCAAGCATCCTGCTCTCGATCCTGGCCAGGTCGGCAGGCGTTGCCTTGGGATCGCGCATTGTCTCCAGGTAGGAAAACCGGAGCTCCAGCATCTGGTGGCGCAGGTCCCTGGTGGCATCGAGGAACTGCTGCTGCTGATCCGGCGACATGATACTCATCATGAAGCCGCCCATCATGCCCATGCAGCCCCGGTTCCACTGTTCCGACTGCCAGTTCATCCTGCTACCGTTCATCATGCCCATACCCGTCATGCCCATGTCCATATCACCTCCCATCATGTCGGCGTGCATCCGCTGATGGGACGGGGTCGCCGGGTGGGCCGTTTCCGCGGATCGGGCCGTAACCGGGCCGGAAACCAGGCCAAGAGCGAACAATGCTGCGATCAGTGTGGTTGTCATTTTCATGGCCGTTCCTCCTTTAGCATGCTGTTCTGTAGGTTTTTCAACTTGTTGTCTTCTGTCACCCCATGCAGTCTACCACGTTTCATCCCTTCCTGCCTGTGTTTGTTGAGGGGGCAACGTCGGGGGTGGCACCTTGCTGCGTGGCGCCCCGGTCCTCCCCCGCGGCGGCGGCACGGCAGAAGGGACAGAAGGGAAAGTCCGCCCCGATGATCCGGTGACACGAGCTGCAGTGGCGCTTGAGGGCCGTGCCACAGAAGGGGCAGCGGAGATAGACATCCTCCACTGATCCGCCACAGGCGGGACATCGTGGTTGAAGGGAGCGTTTTCTCCTGGTATAACAAAAGACAATGGCTGCGATACCAAGGAGACAGACCAGGATGAGCAGCGCGGCCAGTCCGCCATGATAGTATGGGGAGTCATGCCAGCCGCTACCCCAGTCGCAGTACATGGTCCTGCCTCAGGCCCGGGTTCCGGACCGGGTATCCTGCAGATGCGCATTGTTCTGCTGCCTGCTGTCAACCATCCAGCCATGCATTCCATGATGGCCGCATCCTGAGAGGATCATGGCCAGGGCAAGAAGCAGCAGAATCGTGATCAACCGTTTCATGTTTTCACCTCCTATGAAAGTTCAGACTTCATCCGTTTGAACTCATCGTCATTGATTTCACCCCGTGCATACCGGTCTTTCAGGGTGTCCAGGGGGCGCGGATCAGGACCGTTTTTTTTCGAAAAAATGGTCTTGAACAGCCAGAATACCAGGTAGATAATCACGGCCCAGAAGAGCAGGGTGATGACCCAGCCCAGCGGTCCGGGAAAAAAGGCCCCGGGACCGCAGAACCAGTTGCCTCCGTGTGAGAATCCATAGTGCATCATTGTTTTTCTCCCAGATGTTTGAATGGTGTGTGCTGTTTCCCTGTTCTCTTGCACGGTTGATGCCAGGTTGCCTCGCAATCCAGGGGCAGGGACAATTACCGGGCTTTGTACCGGCCCGGAGCCCTGCCGCCGGGCAGGGAAGGCGGGACCCGGCCCTGCACGGACAGCCTGCCTGTCCATAAAGTAGACACTTCCATCCCCCTGGGCAGGGCCGGGTGTCTTGTTTCTGGGTGGTCCGGTCGTGGGCAACCGTTTCAGGGCCGGTGCAGGGGTGGAGTTTACATCACGGTCTGAAGCCGGAAAACAGGGGCGGATGCCGGGTGTGGGCCAGTTTGCCCGGGACCGCGGTCTGCGTCGCAATGGTGCACGGCCATGTACCTGGCAGGGAAGGCATGTATTATGCTTTGTGGGAGAGAAAGAGAACATCGTGGCAACAGACAAGGAGGAGCATGGGGTGAGACTGCAATCTGATACTGGAGGGAAAACAGGGAAGCCGGCCAGGCGGGTCCTGCTGGCGCTCTTCCTGCTGTCCCTGGCGCTGACGGCTGCGGGGCGGGCACAAGCGGCACCGGACAACAGGGAGTGTGAGGAACTTTCCCTGGACCGGGCCGTGGAGATCGCCATGGCCGAGAATCCCGGGCTTGCCGCGATCCAGGCCCGTTACGAGGCCCTGGCGGCCGTGCCCGACCAGGCCGGTTCCCTGCCGGACCCGGTTCTGTCGCTGGCCGCCCTGAACCTGCCGGTGGACACGTTCGATGCAGGCCAGGAGAACATGACCCAGATGCAGGTGGGGATCAGCCAGAAGCTGCCGTTTCCCGGCAAGCTCAAACTGCGCGAACAGGCGGCCTCGTCACTGGCCGAGGCGGCCGCAAGCCAGGTGGACGAGGCCAGGCTTCAGCTCGTGAGGCAGGTGAAAAACACCTGGTGGGATATCTACTACCTGGAACAGACCCTGGCCATTGTCCGCGACAACCAGGATCTCCTCCGTGCCACGGTCGGCGCGGCCCGGACCAAGTATGCGGTAGGCAAGGGGCTTCAGCAGGACGTGCTCCTGGCCCAGCTCGAGCTGTCCAAGCTCCTGGACCGCGAGATCGCTCTGCAGAACAGCCTGGAAAAGAAAAAGGCAGACCTCAACGCCCTCCTCGATGCGCCCGCATCCTTCTGCATCAGCATGCCGGCCGCCGTGGCCACCGCGATGCCGGAGGTGGAGCCGGAACAGACCCTGCTCGAGGAGGCCTTCCGGACCCGGCCGGCCCTGCTGGCCCTGGCGCGGGAAAAGGATGCCGCCGCCAGCCGGATAGAACTGGCACGCAAGGACTATTATCCCGACTTCACCGTGGGCGCGGCCTACGGGTACAGGCAGGACAGTCCGGACGGCAGGGACCGTGCGGATTTTGCCTCTGTCAGGCTCAGCCTCAACCTGCCCATCTGGAGCGCCACCAAGCAGGACCGGGCCGTTGCCCAGCGGACCAGCGAGACCCTGGCCGTGGAACACCGGTTGCGTGACACCAGGGACAAGGTCACGGCCGAGGTGCTGCGTGAACTCAGTGAATACGAGTCGGCCCGCAAGCAGAGCCGTTTCTATCAGCACTCCATCATTCCCCAGGCCGAACAGACGGCCGCGGCCATGCTCAAGGGCTACCAGGTCAACAAGGTGGATTTTCTCAACGTGGTCCGTGCCCAGTTGGCTCTCTACAATTACAAGATAACCTACTGGCGTCTGCTGACCGGCGGTTTCAAGGCCCTGGCCGGCCTCGAGGCGGCCACCGGCATCCAGGTACAGAGGGAGAAGAGTAATGAAAAGTAGGATTCAGGACCTGATAATGTGTACCTGCCTCCTGGCAGCGGCCGCAGTGATTGCACCTGCCGGCCTGGTTGGCGTTGCCACCGTGACCTCGACAGCCGTGGCAGGGGAAAACCCGCAGCAGGAAGAAAAGAAACCGCTTTTTTACCGCAGTCCCATGAACCCGGCCGTCACCTCGCCGGTACCGGCCAAGGACGAGATGGGCATGGACTACATCCCGGTCTATGCCGATGATGATACCACGGGCCCTCCGGGTACCGTGAAGATCGACCCGGTCATGGTCCAGAAGATCGGCGTGCGCACGGCCATGGCCATGAAACGGTCCATGAGCCGCGAGGTACGGACCCCGGCCCGGATCGCCTTCAACGAGGCGAGCCTGAGCATGGTTCATTCCAAGTTCAGCGGCTGGGCAGAGGAACTGTTTGTCTCCAAGACAGGCCAGCAGGTGAAAAAGGGGGAGCCTCTCTTCTCCATATATTCCCCGGAGCTGGTCTCCACCCAGGAGGAGTATCTCCTGGCCCTGGCCAATGCCAGGATCCTTGCCAGGAGTTCACTGGCCGAGATCCGGGAGGGGGCGAAGCGCCTGGTGGAGGCGACCAGGAGCCGGCTCGAGTTTTTCGATATCCCCGACTCGGTGATCAATACCCTGGAGAAAACCGGCCGGATCGAGCGGGATATCACCATCATCTCGCCCTACCAGGGAACAGTGATCAGAATGGGCATCCGGGCCGGCCACTACCTGACCCCCAAGGACGAGCTGTACCGGATCGCCGACCTGTCCACGGTCTGGGTCTATGCCGATGTCTACGAAGATGACCTGCCCTGGATACGGACCGGCGACAAGGCCACCATGACCGTGACCACCCAGCCGGGAACCGTCTTCAGCGGTACTGTCGATTACATCTACCCCTACGAGGAGGGCGAGACACGCACCGTCAAGGTCCGGCTGGTCTTCAGGAACAGGGATTTCGGGCTCAGGCCCGGCATGTTCGCCGGCGTTACCATCCACGCATCCAGGCGGGACAACGTGCTGGCCGTCCCGTCCGAGGCCATTGTCCGTTCCGGAACCGAGGCCCTGGTCTTCATCCGCCGCGGCGAGGGCCTGTTCGAGCCGCGCAAGGTGGTCACCGGGCTCGTGGCCGACGGCTATACCGAGATCGTCAGCGGCCTCAAGGAACATGAGACCGTGGTGACCTCGGCCCAGTTCCTGATCGACTCCGAATCCAAGCTCAAGGAGGCCACGGCCAAGATGCTGGAACGTTCCGCCGCCGGCAAGCCGGCCCTGAAGATGGACATGAACAAGGACGCGAAGGACGCGAACAATGCGAAGGACGGCAAGGCGATGAAGGACATGAAGACCGGAACCGGGACAGACAGGACACCGACCACCAGGTAGGATTGGCCGTAAGGAGCGAATATTGCAATGATACAGAAGATAATCGACCTCTCGATCCGGGACAGGTTCCTGGTGCTCATCGGCATGGCCCTCATTGCCGCCGCCGGTATCTGGACCCTGAAGAACACGCCCCTGGA
>DRKI01000090.1 GCA_011051875.1 Desulfobulbus sp.
ACTTCGCCAGGGAGCACAGTCCGTACGGACTGGAGAACCACGGCCTGGAAAACCTCAACGACGTATTCTGGAACCTGCCCACGGCCCGGCTCTACGAGAAGATCCTGACCCGTTCCGAGGGCCGGCTTTCGCACCTGGGGCCGGTGGTGGTCCGCACCGGCCATCACACCGGCCGCTCCGCCAACGACAAGTACGTGGTCCGCGAACCGGGGACCGAACAGCTCATCTGGTGGGGAGAGAACAACCGGCCCATCTCCGAAGAACAGTTCGACGCCCTGCACCGGCGGATGAGCATGCACCTGCAGACCCAGGACCTGTTTGTCCAGGATTGTTTTGCCGGCGCCGATCCCGTCCACCGGCTGCCGGTACGGATCATCACCCAGTACGGCTGGCACAGCCTGTTTGCCCGCAACATGTTCATCCAGCCCCTGCCGGAGGAACTGGGCCGCCACGTACCGGAGTTCACGGTCATCGACGCGCCCCGTTTCCATGCCTCGCCCAGCCTGGACGGTACCAACTCCGAGACCTTTATAATTATCAACTTCCGCAAACGGTTGATCCTGATCGGCGGCACAAGCTATGCCGGCGAGATCAAGAAGTCGATCTTCTCGGTCATGAATTTCCTGATGCCGGCCCGGGACGTGCTGCCCATGCACTGCTCGGCCAACATCGGACCCGGCGGCCGGACCGCGCTTTTCTTCGGGCTCAGCGGCACGGGCAAGACGACCCTGTCCGCCGATGCCTCGCGGACCCTGATCGGCGACGACGAACATGGCTGGGGCGGAGAGGGGATCTTCAACTTCGAGGGCGGCTGCTACGCCAAGCTGATCCGTCTCTCGCCCGAGGCCGAGCCCGAGATCTACTCCACCACCCGCCGCTTCGGCACCATCCTGGAAAACGTGGCCCTGGACGCCCGCAGCCGCCGGGTGGACCTGGACGACGACACCTTCACCGAAAACACCCGCGCCTCCTACCACATCAGCGCCATTCCCAACGCCAGCCTGAAGGGAGTCGGCGGCCATCCGCAGACCATCATCTTTCTCTCCGCCGATGCCTTCGGTGTCCTGCCGCCCATGGCCCGGCTCAGCCGCGAGCAGGCCATGTACCACTTCCTTTCCGGCTACACGGCCCGGGTCGCGGGCACCGAGCGGGGTGTGACCGAACCGGCGCCGGTCTTCAGCGCCTGCTACGGGGCACCGTTCATGCCCATGCATCCCATGCGCTATGCCGAACTGCTGGGCCGCAAACTCGCGGCCCATGATGTCGAGGTCTGGCTGATCAACACCGGCTGGAGTGGTGGTCCCCATGGTAGGGGCAGCCGCATCTCCATCGCCCATACCCGGGCCATGGTCAACGCGGCCCTGGACGGCCAGCTTGCTGACGTGCCCCTGGAGCGGGAGCCCTTCTTCGGTCTCATGGTGCCCCGGCACTGTCCCGGCGTGCCGGACAGGGTACTCGATCCCCGGGCCACCTGGCAGGATCCGGCGGCCTATGACCGCCAGGCGGCCCGGCTGGCGGCGATGTTCTCGGAGAACTTCCGCCAGTTCGCCGACCAGACCACGCCCGAGGTCCGGGCCGTGGATCCCGTGGGGGCCTGACCGCCGGGTCGGCCAGGGGAATCTGCGGCACAGGATCGCCGGGGGTCAGGTCCGGTCGTCGTGATCCCGGCTGTCGCAGGGTTCGGATTCGAGTTCCAGGGTCGAATGGGTGATGTTGAAGCGTTGCGCCAGCCGTTTTTTGAGCGCGGTCTTGATCTGTTCGGCCCGGTGGAAGTCCCTGACCGCCACGTGGGCCTCGAGAGCGTTGTTCTGCTCGTCGAGCTGCCAGATATGCACGTGGTGGACCCCGACCACCCCCTCCACCTCCTCCATGGCGGCGATCACCCCGGAGACCGGGATGTCGTCGGGCGTTGACTGCATCAGGATCCGGATCGTCTGCGGCAGGAGACCGGCCGCCTGGTGGAGGACATAGCCGGCGATGAGCAGGGTGACCAGGGTATCGGTCCAGTACCAGCGGAAGAGGAGGATCAGCGAGCCGGCAAGGATGACGCCGGCCGACGCCAGGGCGTCGGAGACGTTGTGGAGAAAGGCGGCCCGGATGTTGATGCTGCTGGCCGACATCTTCCAGGTCAGCAGGGCGGTGAACACGTCGACGACCAGGGCGACGGCGGCAACGAGCACCACGGTCCAGCCCTCGATGACCTGGGGCGCGAAGAACCGCTGGACCGCCTCCGCCAGCAGGTAGAGACCGACCAGGACCAGGGTGACCAGGTTGATCAGGGCGGCGATGATCTCGGCCCGGCGGTAGCCGAAGGTCCTGCGTGCATCCGCCGGCCTGCGGCCGATTCTTCTCGCCACCCAGGCGATGAGAAGGGCCCCGGCGTCGCTGAAGTTGTGGAGGGCATCGGCGA
This sequence comes from Desulfobulbus sp., assembly GCA_011051875.1. Taxonomy (GTDB): domain Bacteria; phylum Desulfobacterota; class Desulfobulbia; order Desulfobulbales; family Desulfobulbaceae; genus DRKI01. The sequence continues at coordinate 2,411 of DRKI01000090.1, forward strand.
TGAGGGACAGGCTGCCGGAGAAGATGCCGCCGGCCACCTGCGCCACGGTGAGCAGGACATTGATGCCGATGGCCAGGCCCAGCCACCGGTCATCGCGGATGGCATGATCATGGGAGTGTTGGTGCGCCATGCTCCCACTCTAGCCGGGTCGGGAACCGAAGACAAGCGAATTGCCGGTTCGGTTGCGGCCCGTCACCTCAAACCCGGAGCCGGCTGCACGCTTGCAATCCGGGTGGTCAGTCCGCCTGCTGATACTGTTCCTCGATCATGTCGGCCACCAGTTGCATGACCTGGTCGCTGGCCAACTCCGAGGCCTCGATGTGGCGCAGGATCTCGTCGCGGAGCCGCTCGTTGTTCTCCCAGTCGCCCGCCGCCGCCTTCAGGGCGGCCTGCACCTCGGCATGGACCCGTTGGTGCGGATCGTGCAACTCCGCATAGGCGCGGGTGGCACTGAAGTGCTCCCTGCCGTAACCCGAGTGGTACCACTTGCCCAGGCGGCACTGGGTGTCGGTGACCAGGACGGCCTCGGCCTCGGGCCCCTCGCCGTTCCTGCCCAGGGCGATGTAGCCGTTCTGCTTGAAGATGATATGATCAACCTTGACCAGGGAGCCGAAGGCGCGATCCTTGGTGTAGGAGATCCGGTCTATGGTGGTCCGGGCCGAATCGGCAAAGGCGGAAAAACTGCCCCGGAAATCGGCGACCATCTCCGCGATGTTCGAGGTCAGTTCACGGGTGCTCTCCGCCTCCCCGGTCATGGCGGTGACCTGGTTGCGGAACCGGCCCAGCATGTCGCCGATCCGGCTCGTGGCCTCCTTGGTCCGTTCGGCCAGACCCCGCACCTCGCTGGCCACCACGGCAAAACCGCGGCCGTGTTCCCCGGCCCGGGCCGCCTCGATGGTGGCGTTGAGCGCCAGCAGGTTGGTCTGATCGGCGATCTCGGAGATGATGTCCAGGGCCGCGGTAATGGTCTTTGACTCACGTTCCAGCTCACCGATGGAACCACTCACGTTGTCCACCCTGGAGGAGATATCTGTGAGCGAGGATGAGATATGCTCCACCTCCCGGTGGGAGTTTTCCGCTGCCTTCCGGTTGTCCTCGGCAATCTGCTGAACGATGTCCATCTCCTCGCTGATCCGCACGAAGTCGGACTGGGTGGCCTTGAGGTTGGTCAGGAGGTTGGTGGTGTTGAGTTCATGGAGGCGGGAGAAGAGTTCGTTCCTGGACAGGTAGCCGTAGTTGTCTTCGATGATCTGGATCACCTTGTTGGCCTCTTCCAGGGAGGCCCCGAACCGGCCCGGCATGGCCCGGGTGAAGGCGCGGCGGTGGAACCTGCCCGAGGCGGCGCTGGAAAAGCAGTGGTTGAGTTCGTTGAGCTGGCATTCGATCCTGTCCAGCAGGTCATTGAGTTCCCAGGCCAGCTTGCCCAGTTCCCCCAGGCGGCGGGTATCGGTTATCCGGTGGTGCAGCTCGCCCTGGCAGCATTTTTTCAGTACCGAGGTCACCTCCTCCAGCAGGGTGAAGGGACGCCTTGATTCCTGCCAGGCGAACCGGGCAAAGGCTCCGGCGATGACGGGAAAGAGGAGCAGGCTCCAGTGAAACTGGTGGAGGACAAAGGTCGTGGCCACGACCAGGAGGATGAAGAAGGGGAAGGTCCAGCAGGCGATGAGCAACTGGGTATCGAAAAAGGGAGTCCTGCTGCTGATGCCGCTGCGGAGTTGCCTGGTCTGTTCGCTCATATCGTCTCTCCCTGCTGCAGCATGATGATGAACGGCTCGTACTCGGTATTCTGCTCTGCCAGGTGTTGCCTGAGCCAGCGGAGGGAGGCGGCCGGCGCCTCAGCCCTGCCGGAACGGCGTTCAACGGCCAGCATCTGGTCGTAGATCCGGCTGATCGGCCCGATTGCCTCGCTGCGGGCCCGGCGCTGGACGGCAAAATAGCCGCGGCGCCTTCCGTTCGGGTCACGGTCCGGGGTGACCACGATGAAGCACCAGTAGGAGTCGTCGCTGCTGGTCCGGTTCCTGATGAAACCGTAGTATTCGTTTCCCTGTTCGATGGTCTCCCACATGAGCCTGAAGACGCCCCGCGGCATGCCGGGATGCCGGACCACACTGTGCGGCCGGCCCAGGACATCGGCGGCACTGTAGCCGGTGATCCTCATGAAGACCCGGTTGCAGTAGGTTATGGTGCCCTGCAGGTCTGTCCTGCTGACAATCAGCTCGTCTTCGGCAAGCTGGAGCTCGTTGGCCATGACGCTCCTCCTTTTCTGTGCCCTTGTACAGGTCTGGGAGACGGGAGATCACCGCGGTACAACCCACGGGGGCATCCGGGCCGCACCGGCCATCTGCCACCAGGGATGGTCACGGATCCCGGCTCCGGATATCGTGTGGCACGCTGTGTCATGTCTCCCGCTTCTGACATGTGATGTACCCTGGTTTGCTTATACGTCCTACGTTTTTGTTTTGTCAAATGAATATTGATGGAAAAACATCCGGTTCCCGGAATGCAGGGGAAAAATGCACGGAAAGGGATGTCCGGATTAACGGAAGAATCAGGGCCGGGATGGATGGACAGGATGGGGCTGACGGCCTGGCCCGGCAGCTGGCCCTGCACCGGGAGCAGTGCGTGCACTGCGGTCTGTGCGTGCGGGAGTGTGCCTTTCTGCAGGAGAACGGCACACCCGGGGCCATTGCCGCCAACCGCGGCGGCCGGGAACCGGAACTCGCCTTTGCCTGCAGCCTCTGCGGGCTGTGCGGCGCTGTCTGCCCGCCTGCTGTCGGGCTGCGGCCGGACCGACTGTTCCTGGCCATGCGGCGGGAGGCGGTGGCCCGGGGTAGGGCGGACCTTGCGCCCTACCGGGCCCTGCTTTTCTACGAGAAGATGGGTGCCTCCCGTTGGCTCGCCGGTGCATTCCTGCCCCGGGACTGCGACACCGTGTTCTTTCCGGGCTGCGCCCTGCCCGGGAGCAGGCCGGACCTGCTCCGGGCCCTGATCGCGCATCTGCGCCGGAACATGCCCCGGCTTGGCATTGTCCTGGACTGTTGTACCAAGCCTTCCCATGACCTGGGACGGCAGGAGTATTTTGAATCCCGGTTCCATGGCCTGCGCCGGGAGCTGCTGGCGCGGGGAGTGCGCAACGTCCTCGTGGCCTGCCCGAGCTGTCACCGGGTCTTCCGGCACCATGGGCATGGCCTGCGGGTGAGCACGGTCTATGAACATATGGAGCCCCTGCCCCGGGCCGGACATCCGCCGGTCGAGGTGACCGTGCACGATCCCTGCGGAGCACGGGAGGAACCGGCCATCCATGCGGCCGTCCGCCGCCTGGCCGAGGCCGGGTCATTGACGGTCCGGGAGATGGAGCACCACGGGGCCAGGACCATCTGCTGCGGGGAGGGCGGGGCGGCAGGTTGTGTGCGGCCGGAGTTTGCGCGGCAGTGGAGCCGCCGGAGGAAGGAGGAGGCCGGCAACAGGCGGGTGGTCACCTGCTGCGCAGGATGCCTGGGATTTCTTGAACCCCTGGTGGAGACCAGCCACATCCTCGATCTCCTGTTGATGCCCGGGGCGGCCCTGGCCGGTCGGCTCAGGATCAGCAGGCCGCCCCGGACCTACCTGAACAGGTTTTTTCTGAAGCGGTGGCTCGGGAAAATGTTTGCCGGCTGTCAACGGCTGCGCTGAGCAAGGGATCCTGGTTGTACTCACAGCCGCCCTGTCTCAGCACGGTCGCGCCGGCCGGCATGGAGGGCCTGGAGTTCCTCCTGTTTGCGGAGATTGGTGCATGGACACATTGCTATTGCAGAATGGCTACCCGGCGCTCTTTCTGCTCAGCTTCCTGGCCGCCACGGTCATCCCGCTGGGCTCGGAATGGCTTCTCCTGGCACTGCTCCTGCGGGGCGCCGATCCGGTCCTGGCCGTGGCCACGGCCACGGTCGGCAATACCCTTGGGGCCTGTACCACCTACTGGATCGGCATACGGGGCGGTCCCTTCCTCGCGGGCAGGATCCTGCGCCTGGATGGCAGGGACCTGGACCGGGCCCGACGTCTCTATGACCGCTACGGAAGCTGGTCCCTGCTGTTTTCCTGGCTCCCGGTGGTGGGCGATCCCCTCTGCCTGGTGGGCGGCGTACTGGGGGTGCGGCCGGTGAAGTTTCTTGTCCTGGTCCTGGCGGGCAAGCTGGCCCGCTACACCGCCCTCGGCCTGCTCACCCTGCAGATGCTGTGACCGGAATTGCGCGATTTTCACTTTGCCCCCGGGACGCGGGTCCTGTTGCGCAGTGTGCCTGCATGGAACACCACGAGGCGAGGCAGGTTGGAGCAGGCCTGATTCAGGTGGGAAGATGCACGTCACGCGGCCCCCTGCCATTGTGCCGCACCTGACCGCAGGGCAGGGGCCTGTTGCCGGATGCCTTGAAAGTCACTGTGACGATGTCCGCGGCAGGCTACAGCGAATCGCAGATATGGCGTGAAGATTCGGCGGAATCCTCTTCCATGAAGCGCATATCCATGCCGGGCATCATGTCCTGCATCATGCCCTGCATCATTTCCGTACATTTCTTCATCTCCCTGACAACGGGACTGGAAGAGACCTTTCTGCCATAGGCCATGGCCTTTTCCTGGGCCTGGTCCCTTTTGCCGGCCGCGCACAGCGACCTGATCTCGGCCTCGAACCGCTTGCTCTCCCGTTCAAGCGCCTCCAGGGCGTTCTTGTCCACCTTTTCCATGCACTCCTGCGCCTTCTGGGCCTGGAGCATCATCTTCTGCATGTCCTGCTGGTTCATGTTCATGCCTGGATAGGTCTGGGCCGCCAACGGAAGCGGCAGCAGGATCAGGGCAAGAAGGATAAGCGTCTTCATGGGATAGTCTCCTTTTTTTATGTTCCTGGTGCAGTATGCGGTTTGACCAGGCCCCTGCCGGAAAATTCCCGGTGGGCTGCGGCCGGCATGGTTTCATTCCCACAATATCATATCCGGCAAGGGAATGTAAGACCCGCCGGGCCCCGGCCGTCGAAGTCCTCTTATCAGGAATGACGATACCGGCGGTGTTTCTTATAGAAATTACCTGTTTGTCTTATAGGTTTTCCTGTGCTATAGGGCATGGCATTCAACGGTTGCCCGGCAGATTCGGCGACCGGCCAGCGCAATGATGTGGCAATGGAGGAGGCAGATGACAACACGCAGGGAATTTCTCATCGGCAGCGGCACACTGGCCCTGGGGGCGGCCTCGGTCCTGGCCGGAGCCGGCCGGGCCGCAAGGGGCTCCACCCCGGGCAGGATGACCATGATCATTGACCAGGCACGCTGCACCGGCTGCCGTTCCTGTCTCATCGCCTGCAAGGGTTATACGGCCACGGATACGGGACATTTCAACACCCGCCTGCTCGAGGAGGAAGACAGGCACGGCCGGACGCACTTCACCCCGGTCCTGTGCAACCAGTGCGATGATCCGCCCTGTGTGCGGAGCTGCGCGGCAGGGGCGACCTTCAAGCTGGAAAACGGAATCGTGGTCACCGACTGGGCCCGCTGTACGGCCTGCGGCAACTGCATCACGGCCTGTCCCTACGGGGCTCGTTCCGCCGATTCCCGTTACGGCGGCAGGGTGGACAAGTGCGATTTCTGCCGTGACCGGCTGCAGGACGGGCTTGCGCCGGTGTGTGTCGAGGCCTGTTCCGCCGGGGCCCGGCTCTTTGGCGACAGGGAGAATCCGGAGGGCGGGTTTGCCACCTGCCTCCGCCAGTCCACCTTCCGGGTTCTGCGACCTGAACTGGAAACAGGTCCCAATGTCCTGTACGTGCAGGGCCGAAGGTACCAGCAGCCAATGTCGGGGGAGGAACGGCCATGAGGAGTGACAGAATGGCAACAGACCGCTTTTCCCGCAGTCGGCGGACCTGGCTGAAGACCGGTGTCGCCCTGGCCGGGCTGTCGCTGCTGAGGCCGCAGTCGGCTGCTGCCTCGGAGGCGTCCGGCACGGATCCCAGGACTATCCAGCAGGCACCGGTGGCCCGGAACGGGGGCGAGGTCCGGGTCGTGCACTCGGTCTGCCTGGGCTGCAATGCCCGCTGCGGCAACCGGGCCCTGGTGCGAAACGGCAGGCTGGAATCCTTTTCCGGCAACCCATTTCATCCCTACAACCACCAGGGCAGGCCCGTGCCTTATGCCACGCCGGTGGCGCAGACCCTGGGGCGGCCAAGTCCTGTCTGTGCCAAGGCCCACGACAGCATCAACGCAGTCTACAACCCCTACCGGGTCCTGCTGCCGCTCAAACGGTCCGGGCCGCGCGGATCGGGCCGGTTTGAGCCCATTGCCTGGGAGCGGCTCATCGCCGAGGTGACCGGGGGCGGCCGGCTGTTCGCCCACCTGGGCGAAGACAGGAAAATCCCGGGCCTGCGTGACCTGGACAGCGATGCGCCTCTTGACCCGGAGGCGCCCGAGCTGGGCCCGGTCCGCAACCGTTTTGTCTTCATGTCCGGTCGCATGCAGAGCGGAAGAAAGGAGTTCATCGACCGGTTCGTCAAGCATGGGCTGGGCTCCATCAACCGTATCGGCCACACCGACATCTGCGGGCTCGGGTTCCGCATGGGCAACCTGGCCCTGACCGAGAAAAAGGCAGTGGAACTCAAGGCCGATCCATGGGGCGCCAGCTACATCCTGGTCTTTGGCGCCAACATCTACGAGGCTCTGCAGCCGGGCGTCAACACCTATGGTGCGGCCATTGCCGACAGGAGTGCGCGCGGCGAGGTGCAGTTCGTCATCATCGACCCCAGGGCGCAGCGGGCCGCGGTCCATGCCCACGACTGGCTGCCGGTCCGTCCGGGCTGCGACGGCGCCCTGGCCATGGCCATGATCCGGCGGATGATCGAGAAGCGGTCCTATAACCGGGCCTACCTGGCCGCGCCCAACCCGGCCGCGGCCACGGCCCTGGGCCATGGCTGCTACTGCAACGCCACCCACCTGGTCATCGACGATCCCGGCCATCCGGATCATCTCCGCTTTCTGCGCAGCCGTCACCTGGCAGGGACGGACGGGCAACCGGTGGATGAGCGCTGGCTCGTCGTCGATGGGGAGAACAATCCGGTGCCTTTTGACAGCGTGGAGCGGGCCCCCCTGGACCGGAGTCTCCTGGTCCGTGACGGCAGGGGCCGGAAGATCAGGGTCTCCACCGCCTTCCGGATGATGCGCAGGGCGGTCATGGCGTACACCATGGACGAGTATGCCCGTTTCTGCGGCATAGCCGGCCGCCGGATCGAGCGCATAGCAGACGAGTTCGCATCCCATGGCACCAGGGCCGCGGTCTGCCAGTATCACGGCGCGGGCAACTATGCCGGCGGCACCCATGCCGCCTTTGCCGTGGCCATGCTCAACTGCCTGGTGGGCAGTATCGGCATGCGCGGCGGCTACATGCCCTCGGGCGGCGGTGGTGCAGATCCGCTCAAGGGGGCCTATGATCTGAAAAAATTCCCCGGCCGGCGCAGACCGCGGGGGGTGCGGATCTCCCGGGAAAAGGCCTGTTATGAAAAGAGCAGTGAGTTTGCCCGCAAAAAAAAGGCCACCGGCAGCGGCTACCCGGCCGCCCGGCCCTGGTTTCCCTTCACCAGGGGCGGGCTCAGCGTAGAGACCCTGGCCGGCATGGATGCCGGGTATCCCTATGGCTGTTCCATCCTGTTTACCTATTTTTACGATCCTCTCTATTCCACGCCGGGCGGCTACCGGTTCAGATCAACCCTCATGGACAGTGACCGGGTGCCGCTGCACGTCTCCATTGATACGTGCATCAACGAGTCCAACCTCTATGCCGACTACATTGTCCCCGATGTCACCTATGCCGAGGGCCAGTATGGCTGGCTCACGCCGCATGCGCCGGCCCTGCGCTTCACCGGTGTGCGCACTCCCTGCATCGAACCGCTGACCCCGGCCACCGCCGATGGCAGGCCATACTGCCTGGAGACCTTTCTCATCGACCTGGCCGAGCGAGCCGGGCTGCCCGGGTTCGGCAGAGAGACCATCGCCGGTCCCGGCGGCGCGCTCCTGCCCCTGCACCGGGCAGAGGACTTCTACGTTCGCGCCTTTGCCAACATCGCGCTCAACAGCGGGTTGCCGGAGGCGCCTGCAGAGGAGAAGGAGTTTGTCGAGAACAATTATCCCGTAGCCCGGTTCCGGGACAGGCTCACGCGGCAGCAGTGGCGCCGGACCTGCTATCTCCTGGCCCGTGGCGGGCTGTTTTCCTCCTATGACCAGGTCTTTGCCGGCGACCGGTTCCGGTACGGCCTGGAGCGCGTTGTCCTTTTCAACGAGGAACTGGCCGCCTGCCGCAATGCCCTGACCGGGGAGCGGTTTTCCGGCACCCTGCGCTGGCAGCCGCCCGCGGATGCGGCCGGCCGGCCCCTGGCCCTGGAAGACCGGGACTATCCCTTTGCCCTTGTCACCCACAAGATGAACGTCCATACGCAGTCCAGGACGACCTGCCACCGCTGGACCATGGAACTGGTGCCGGAGAATTTCGTGGTCATGCACGTGGACGATGCCCGTGCGCTTGGCCTGCGCGACGGTGACCGGGTGCGGATCGTCTCCCGGAGCAACAGCCGAGGGATCACCGGCAGGCTCCGAACCGGGCGGAGCGTGCGGTCCGGCTGCGTGGCGGTCTCTTTCCACTACGGCCACACCCAGCACGGCGCCTCCAGGCTGACGGTGGCGCGGGCAGAGGAAGTCTTTCTCGGCGGTGCCGCGGTCACTGATGAGCAGGGGCTGGTCCCGGACCCGAAACGCGGTGCCGGTCTCAATCCCAACATGGTTTCGCGGTTGGACCGGAACCTGGGCGACACGCCGCTCATCGACATGATCGGGGGCATTCCGGACTTCAGCAGCACCCGGGTCCGGGTTGCCAGGATATAGGACAAGGAAAAAAGGAGACAGATCAGCGTGCGCCTGCGGCGCAGGTGCCCCGTGGCCCTGCCTCCAAGGTGCGCGCCCGCCCCGTTCCCCTGCAAGCGGTTGCAGGGTGGCACAGCTGCACCCGCTTACAGTTCCTGTATGGATGCTGGGTGATTATCCCGTGACCGGTTGTGTTCCCCTGGTATTGCTCCGGGGTGTTTGGGACGGGCATGAACTGTTTTCATGGTTTGTTGCGGCTGGATGGCAATACCCCTCCAGCCTGCCGGGTATCAGAAAACAAGGAGAAAAGTATATGAAGAAGCGCATTCAGTACCTGTGGATTCTCTGCCTCCTGCTGCTGCCGGCAGCGGCCCTGGCAGCAAAGCAGAGCAGCGGCACCATTACCATGGAGTTCGACCTGTCGGACCATGATCCGGACCAGGAGGCCCGGCTGTGGATTCCCTATCCCCTGTCGGACGGGAACCAGCTGATAACGGATATCCGGGTCAGCGGTGACTATGCCGAGTCCGCGGTATACTCGGACCGGAAATACTCCACCCCCATCCTCTATGCCCGCTGGCAGCCGGGGGCCCGGAGCCGCAAGCTGACCCTGAGCTTCCACGTGGTCCGTAACGAGGTTGTCCGCCGTGATTTTCCGGCCAGGGAAGGGGCATGGAACCGGGCCGACTTCGCCCGCTGGCTCGCCCCCACCAGCCTGGGGCCCATTGACGGCAGGGTCAGGGAGCTGGCCGGCCGGATCACCAGCGGCAAGACCACTGTCCTGGCCCGGGCCAGGGCGATCTATGACTGGATCTGCGACAACATGTACCGCGATCCCAAGACCCGCGGCTGCGGGGCAGGCAATGTCTGTGCCCTGCTCAGGAGACCGGGCGGCAAGTGTACCGATATCCACTCGGTCTTCGTGGCCCTGTGCCGCGCCGCCGGGGTGCCGGCCCGGGAGATCTTCGGTATCCGCCAGGGACGGAAGGATGTGCAGGACATCACTGCCTGGCAGCACTGCTGGGCCGAGTTCTACCTGCCCGGCTATGGCTGGGTGCCGGTGGATCCTGCCGATGTGCGCAAGATGATGCTCAAGTACAACCTCACCCTGGATGATCCCCGGACCAGGGAGTACCGGGATTATTTCTGGGGGGCCTGGGATGCCTACCGGGTCCGGCTGGCCGTGGGCCGTGATATCCGGCTCAACCCGCCGCAGCACGGTCCCCTGCTCAACACCTTCGGCTATCCCTATGCCGAGATCGGCGACCGGGTCCTGGACTGGCTCGATCCGGCCACCTTCCGCTATCACTTCACCTTCCGCCGCTGAGCATAATTCCGCGGTATCCACGGACCGGCCGGTCGCCGCACCATGGCACCGGCACGGTCCGCCGTTCTTTCCGCCTTGACATTGGTTGCCAGGTTTCAGAAAATAGAACCTGAATTGAAGGGGATCACCGGCTCCCCGGGGCATCCCGTGCGGATACCGGCGGGCCGGGAAGGCATGGTCCGGGCACGCGGATTTCCATTTTGCCAGAGGTGTGATGATCAAGGCGGGACAGGGGCTGTTTTCCGAAAATATCCGCCTCCGGTGGCGAGGGCGGCATTATCTTCACGGCCGGCCGGGGCGGGGCTCCGGTATATGGTCCGGTCATGCCGGGTTGGCGGGTGTTGTCTGCGCTGTGGGCCTGATGGCTGCCACCGGTTTCGCTGTTCCGGCCGGAGCCATGGAGCCGGTGGAGAAGTACATGGACCTGCCCCTGGAGGATCTCATGACGCTGCAGGTTGTCTCGGTCTCCAGGAAGAGACAGCAACTGGGCGAAGTGGCCTCGGCGGTCTTCGTCATCACCCGCGAGGATATTCACCGCTCCGGGGTCACCACTATTCCCGAGGCCCTGCGCATGGCGCCCGGGATCCAGGTGGCGCGCATCGATGCCAACAAGTGGGTCATTGCCAGCCGCGGTTTCGGCAGCCAGTTCTCCAACAAGCTGCTGGTCATGATCGACGGCCGCACCGTCTACAGCCCGTCCTATTCCGGGGTCTACTGGGATGCCCGGGATACCGTGCTCGAGGACATCGACCGGATCGAGGTGATCAGGGGGCCCGGGGCCAGTGTCTGGGGTGCCAACGCGGTCAACGGCGTGATCAACATCATCACCAGGAACGCCTCCGAGACCCGGGGCGGCCTGATGGTGGCCGGAGCGGGAAACGAGGAAAAGGCCTTTGCCACCCTGCGCTACGGTGCCGCCCTGACTGACAGGGTCGATGGCCGCCTCTACCTGAAGTTCACCAGTCGTGACAGTTCGTATGCTCCCCTGCTCGGTGAGGACGGCGGTGATGACTGGCAGGGGCTGCGCACCGGGTTCAGGATCGACGGGCGGTCCGGGGCAGGGGACACCTGGAAGCTGCAGGGCGATCTCTACAGCAACGACGAGAACCAGCGGATCAATCTCTGGCAGGATCCCGCTGATCCGGCCAGCGCCACCTATGCGCCCTTTTACCTGGCGCGGGCCATACCCGACGATATCGATGCCTCGGGCGGCAACCTGCTCGGCAGGTGGGAGCACCGTTTCTCTGGCGGCGGCAGTGCCAGCCTGCAAGTCTACTATGACCGGACCCGCCGCGCCGAGGCCTTTCTCACCCAGACCAATGACACCCTGGATATCGATTTCAACCACCGGTTCGGCATGTCCGGTAACCAGGAGATCATCTGGGGGCTGGGCTACCGGTATATCCGGGATGATTTCGACAACACCTTCATGGTCTCCTTTCTCCCCGACAGCCGGGATGTGGATCTCTTCAGCGCCTTTGTCCAGGACGAGATCGAACTGATGCCCGGGGCGCTGCGCCTGACCCTGGGTTCCAAGTTCGAGCACAACGATTACACCGGTTTCGAGATCCAGCCCACCGCCCGCCTCTCCTGGCTGATCAGCCGGCGGAGCACTGCATGGGGCGCGGTTTCCCGGGCCGTGCGCACACCGTCCCGCCTGGAGGACAGCGCCCTGATCATCAGCCAGATCGTGCCCCTGCCACCGCCGTCCGGTCCGGCCGTGCTCTATGTCCATGGCGACAATGACTTCAGCGCGGAAAAACTGATCGCCTGGGAACTTGGCTACCGGCACCAGCCGTGCGAGAACTTCTCCCTGGACCTGGCCCTGTTCTACAACGACTATGACGACCTGCAGACCTTTGAGCAACTCGGTTCCGGCTCACTCGTTGCCGATACCAGGTTCGGTAACGGTATGAGGGCCCACAGCTACGGCCTGGAGCTGAGTGTCGACTGGTGGCCCCTGCAGTGGTGGCGCCTGCAGGGCAACTACAGCTACCTGGATATCTCCGCGACCCTGGACGCGAGCAGCAGGGACCTGGTCGGCTCGCCGCAGATGGTTTCGGGATCAAGCCCCATGAACCAGTTCTCCATCCGTTCCCTGATGAACCTGGGAGAACATGTTGATTTTGATCTCTGGGTCCTGATGGTGGACAGGCTGGAGCGGCCCAGCTATTTCTGGGAAGACCAGGTGGACGGCTACGTGAGCGTCAATGCCCGGTTGGCCTGGCGGCCGTGGAAGAACGTGGAGCTTTCCCTGGTGGGGCAGAATCTTGCCGATGATCGGCACCTTGAGTACATCGGTGAGAATCTCATTGTCCGGACCGAGGTTGAACGTTCGGTCTACGGCATGATCTGTCTGGAGTTCTGATATCCCGGCCCGCCGGCATACACGGGCAGGCGCCCCGGTCTGCCCTGCGGGGTCCGTCCTCTCCCCGGAGGGCCGGGCGTACCGGGCAGGTCCATTTGCAGGCGCGTGAAACGCCCGGTTCAGGCTTCAGAGCCGTACGGTGAGCACGTCGCAGGGGGCAGCGTTGACAATGCCCGCGGCCACCGATCCGAGCAGCCGTTCCACCCCGCGCCGACCGTGGCTGCCGAGCACGATCAGGTCCACATCATGGGTGGCGGCAAAGTCGAGCAGGGTATGTTTCGGAGGGCCGGTGAGCAGGTGGATGCGGCCGGGATCCGTGATCTTGAGCTCTGCCGCAAGCCTGTCCAGCTGCCTGCGCGCCGCCTCGCGCACCTGCTGCTCCAGCTCGAATTCATCCACCACGCCGCCGTCGATGAAATCGCCGTAGAGGTAGAAATACTCAACCACGTGCACCAGGCTGAGGCGGGCATTGTAGCGGTGGGCCAGTTCCAGGGCCCGCTCTGCGGCCCGGCCGGCGTGGGGCGAGAAATCCGTTGCCAGCAGGATATGGGCGTAGGGTTGCAGTGGTGCGGCCGGTCCGGGGGCTCCGGCCGTCTCGGGCTGCTGCAGCCACTGCAGGGCCTTTTCCCGCTCTGCAGCCGGAAAACAGCGCATCTCGGCGGTAAAGAAGACATTGGACGCCCTGATCATCCACTGCAGCCATTTCTTGTCCGTAACCACTGCGATACGTGCGAAATCGACGTCATGGGCCAGGCCGAATTTCAGGTCGTCCCAGGCCGCCCGTGTCTCCCACCCCTCGAAGTCCGTCATGTCCACAAAGAGCAGGATCGGGCCCTGTTGCCTGAACAGTTCCTCAAGCTGTGGCAGGAATTGCCTGTAGTCCTCCTCTGTCAGCCTGCCGCTTGCCCTGACACCGATGACCCGGTCTGTTCCGATATTGATGATTTCCAGCATTATTCCGTCCTCCTTGTGCCCCGGGTGGTTCAACCGCAGCCGTGTACCGGCGTGCTGTCACGCCGGTGTTCTCTCCAACCTGAATTGAGCGCTTCCCTCTGCACCAGGTTCATCCGGGCAGGCCGGCGGATCCATGGCCCGCCATGCCTGGTGGCCCTGGTCGGACGACGAAGGGTGCGGGCGAACGTCTCCGTGCAGTCACCCCCATGCGGCCGGTTACCGGCCGCGAACGGGAAAGTTGCCTGGTGTAAATGAATTTTTGATGTTTTTCAAGAAGTTGCGGTGCCTGCCAATCCGGTTTTTCAGGTGCCGGTAGACCTGGACCTTGACCACGTCCGTAAGCAGGGCCGACAGGATGGAATAGGTCCAGATAAGGGCGATCTCGGGCCAGGTGATGGGGGTGATAAACCCGAACCCGTACCGGGCGAGCAGGGTTGCCGCGATCTTGGTGATGACCGCGGACCAGACCATGATCGGCGCCGGCCACGGCCGTTTCCAGAAGTGCTCCTTGCTCCTGGCCACGAACAGGACCAGGTGGCCGGCCACCGCCATCTTCAGGAAGACGTAGGTCTGGATCTGGGGCACGTCCAGGTGCAGCCAGTCGATGGCGATGAGCAGCATACCGAAACTCCCCAGCACGCCGACGATTCCCATGGAGGTCGCCACCACGATCACCTGCTGCATGTTCCAGCGAACCGGCTGTTTCTCCAGGCCGGTGTGGTCGTAGGCGATGGCCATGATGGGGACATCGTTGAGAAAGGCGAGCAGGATGATCATGATGGCCGTGATGGGATAGAAATTGAAAAAGATCATGGCCAGGACCACGAAGAACATGATGCGGATGGTCTCGCTGATCCGGTAGATGGCATAGGAGTTCATCCGCTCGAAGATCCGCCGCGCCTCCTCCATGGCGGTGACGATCACCGACAGGCCGGGCGAGGTAAGCACCAGGTCGGACGCGGCCCGGGCCGCATCGGTGGCGCCGCTGACCGCGATGCCCACGTCGGCCTGCTTGAGGGCCGGCGCGTCATTGACGCCGTCACCGGTCATGCCGGTGATGTGGTTGCGGCCCTGCAGGATCTTGACAATGGCAAACTTGTGTTCCGGAAAGACCTCGGCAAAGCCGTCCGCCTTTTCCACTTTTTCGCCGATACCGGCCCTGGCGGCAAGGGTGGTGTCCTGGACCGGCAGGATGTCGGAGCGCAGGATGTTGGTCCCCAGTCCCAGTTTGCCGGAGATCTGGCGGGCAATGGCCAGGTTGTCGCCGGTCACCATCTTGATGTTGACGCCATATTCCCTGGCCTGGGCAATGGTTCTGGCCGAGTCTTCCCTGGGCGGGTCAAACAGGGACAGGATACCGAGAAAGCTCCAGGACGCATCGCCCTCCTTTTTCACGCCCACGGCAAGGGCGCGGTATCCCCGGGCGGCGAACTCGTCCACCACCTGCTGGGCCCGTTTGCGGTCAGCCTCGTCCAGGTCGGCCATTGCCATGATCACCTGCGGCGCACCCTTGGTCACCCGGAAGGTGTTGCCGTCCGCGTCGCGCACAGTGGCCTCGGTCCGCTTGCGGACCGGGTCAAAAGGAATAAAATTCGTCTGGGTATAGAACTGCAGCCTGGTCTTGTCAAGGCCCTGCAGCACGGCCTCGTCAATGGCGTCCCGGTTTTCGGCCCGGGAAGCGAGGGATGCCATGAGCAGCACCTCCTGGGCATCGGCGGCCTTGAATGTCCGGATGTCGCCCAGGGCCAGTTTGTTCTGCGTCAGTGTCCCGGTCTTGTCCGAACAGAGGATGTCCATGCTGGCCATCTCCTCGATGGATTCCAGCCGGGTGACGATGGCCTTTTTCTTTGACAACAGCATGGCGCCCACGGCCATGGTCATGGAGAGGACCGCCGGCATGGCCACGGGAATGGAGGCAACGGTCAGGATCAGGGCGAACTGGATCAGGTCGAGCCAGGGTGCGTGCCGATGGAGCTGGACCAGGATCAGTATGGCTACCAGGACCAGGCTGACATAGATCAGGTAGTCGCCGATGGTGAGCACGGCCTTCTGGAAGTGGGAGACGGTCTTGGCCTGTTCCACCAGGCCGGCGGTCTTGCCGAACCGGGTGTTCTTGCCCGTGGCCGTCACCTCGGCCAGGACCTCGCCCTGCTTGACCACGGTACCGGAGAAAACCTCCTCGCCGTTTTTCTTGGTTACCGGCAGGGATTCCCCGGTGAGCGCCGACTGGTCCACGCTGAGATAGTCGCCCTCGATGATCCTGGCGTCGGCCGGAACCACGTCCCCGAGCCGGATGCGCACGATGTCGCCCGGCACCAGGCCGATGGCGTCAATGACCTTCCACGCGCCGTCCCGCAGGACCCGTGCCTTCTGGGCCAGTTCCTTCTTCAGGGCCTCCACCGCGTTGCTGGCCGTGTACTCCTGCCAGAAACCGACGCCTGCATTGAAGATCAGCAGGGCGATGATGATGAAGAAGTCCGGCCAGTGCCGGACCAGTGCGGAGAGGATGGCCGCCACTTCGATCATCCAGGGGATGGGCCCCCAGAAGTAGCCAAGCAGCATCCTGATGAAAGAGACCTTTTTTTCTTCCAGGGCATTGGGGCCATACTGCTGCAGGCGTCTCCCTGCTTCCGCGGAACTCAGTCCCCTGGAGCTGTCCGTGCCGGTGGGTGGTGTGGTTGCGCTCATGATCAGAATCTCCGTGTTGCGTCGTTGCCTGTCCTTTTCTGGCGGTGACCGGTCCGCCGTGGTGTGTCCGTGCCGCGATCGTAACCGGTCACGGGGTATCCAATGACCCGGACTCAATGCAGGGCCTGCCGGCGGTCTCCTTTCCGGTGTCAGCCATCCAGCCGGCTTGCCAGCTCGAACAGCCGTCTTGAATAGCCAT
>DRKI01000091.1 GCA_011051875.1 Desulfobulbus sp.
CCTGCCCATCACCGAGCCCACGGCCAACATGATCGTCGATATCGGCGGCGGTACCACCGAGGTGGCGGTGATCTCCCTGGCCGGCATCGTCTATGCCAAGTCGGTGCGGGTGGCGGGCGACAAGATGGACGAGTCCATTCTCCAGTATATCAAGCGCAAGCACAACCTGGCCATCGGTGAACGGACCGCCGAATTGATCAAGACCACCATTGGTAACGTGATGCCGGAAGAACCCTACGAGACCATGGACATCAAGGGCAGGGACCTGGTCTCGGGCGTGCCCAAGACGCTCACCATCACTTCCCGGGAGATCCAGTCCGCCATTGCCGAGCAGGTGGATGTCATCGTCGATGCCGTCCGGGTGGCGCTCGAGGTCACCCCGCCCGAGCTGTCCGCCGATATCGTTGACCAGGGTATCGTGCTCACCGGTGGCGGCGGCCTGCTCAAGAACCTGGATATCCTGCTCAGGGATGAAACCGGCATGCCGATCATAGTGGCCGATGATCCGCTCTCTTCGGTGGTTCTCGGTTCCGGCCAGGCCCTGGACAACCTGGACATTCTTCGCGAGATTGCCATCGATTAGGAGATACGCCCGGCCGAAGAGGGCGTGCCCTCCCCGGTACCGGCCACACCGCGCGTCCCTATCCCTCGCTGATTCCCTGACGGCCCGATGAGAAAGAAAAGCGGCAGGAAACGTTCCACACGTTTCAGAGCATTCCGGCTGATCCTGCTGATCGGCCTCCTGCTGACCATGGGGCTGATCTTTCTTGTCTCCACCCTGGGCAATCAGGAGTTCGGCCCTCTCCACAAGATCCTGTTCGAGTCCGTGGGGCCTGTCCAGAAAGTGGTATCCCGTTCCTCGGACTATTTCCGCTCCCTGAAAAAGGAATACGTGGACCTGCTGCAGGTGCGCGAGGAGAACACCCGCCTCTGGGCCGAGCTCCAGGAATGCCGGGCCGCCCTGTACAAGAGCCGCGAGGCCATGGCCACCAACGCCATGCTTCGCCGCCTGCTGGACTTCAAGCGAAACTCCGGCTTTCCCACCGTGGCCGCCACCATCATCGGCAAGGATCCTTCCCTCTGGTTCCGTTCCGTGATCATCGACCGCGGCTCCGGCGACGGCGTGGTCAAGGGCATGGCCGTGGTCACCGGCGACGGCATTGTCGGCCAGATCTTCGCTGTTGCGCCCGGTTACTCCAAGGTGCTGCTGGCCATCGCCCCGTCCAGCGCCATTGATGTCCTGCTGCAGAAATCAAGGGTCCGTGGTATTCTCAAGGGCACGGGTTCCCTGACCTACCGGCTGGAATACATCCTCAAGACGGTGGACGTGGCCGAGGGCGACCGGGTGGTCACCGCCGGCTACGGCGGGCTCTTTCCCACCGGCCTGCCGGTGGGCGTGGTCTCCAAGGTGATCCGCAAGCGGCGCGGCATGTTCCAGGAGATCGAGGTGACCCCGGCCGTGGACTTCCTGACCCTGGAAGACCTGCTCGTTATCGAGCAGGAACGGCGAACCCTGGAGTAGTACCGTGGTGGTCCTGACATTTCTTGTTATCGGTCTGTTGCTGGTCATCTTGCAGACCACGGTATTCATGTTCACCCCGGTCTGGCCGGCTGCGCCGGATCTCTATTACATCCTGGTCGCCTACCTGGCCTACCGGATGGACCTGTTGCGTAGCCTGATCATTCTCTTTCCGCTCAGCTGCGTGCTCGACGTACTCTCCGGCACGGTGCTCGGCATGTATCCCGCCATCTGCTTCGGCGGTTTCTTCCTCCTCCGCTTCATGGCCGACCGGTTGCCGGTCCGGGAGTCGCTGTACCAGGTGCCCATGATCGCGGTCAGCTTCCTGATGGTCAACTGGCTGGTCTACGTGGTTCTTTTCTTCCTGGAACCCGTGGTCCTCATTCCCTGGTCCTGGCCTCTGGTCCTGCTGCGGGCCGCGCTGATCATCGTGTTTTCCTTTCCCCTGTTCCGGGTGTTCGAGCGGATCAACAGGCGGCTCCAGGGCGGTTTTTCTCCCCTGAAGAGGCTGCGTGTTCGCTCCGGCAACCGGTTCAGGTAGCAGCAGTCATGAAAAATATCAGAAAGCGCAACAGGAAACGACCGGAGCGGCTCCTGGACACCGAGAGGCGCCGGGACAACGGCGTGACCCGGATCACGCACCGCGACGAGGGGGAGCTGGATTTTCTCCGCCGGAGGGCCCTGTACAGCGCCTTTGTCGTTATCTTCTTTTTCGCCGTTCTCGTCGCCCGCCTCTGGTATCTCCAGATCCAGCAGGGCCCTGAATACCGCCGCCTGGCGGACAGCAACCGGGTCCGCTACCTGGAGGTGGCCGCGCCCCGCGGCAATATCCTGGACCGCAAGGGGCGCGAGATCGTCACCAACCGCCCCTCCTTCAACGTGGTGTGGGTCCGGGAGGACAACCGGCTCGATGATGAGCTGCTCAAGAAGATGGCCCGGATCCTGGGCCAGGATGTCTCCGACCTGCTGGCCAGGATCCGCAAAATGGCGAACACGCCGGGCCATATCCCGGTCCGCCTGGCCGAAGATATCGACTGGGAGACCGTGGCCTACATCGAGAACAACCGCATGGATCTGCCTGGAATCAAGATCGAGGTCATCCCGCTGCGGGTCTACCATTACGGCAACCTCGCCTCGCACCTGATAGGCTATCTTGGTGAAATCAACGAAAAAGAATTGAAGAACTCCGAGCCGGGCGTCTACCGGGGCGGTGACCTGATCGGCAAGATGGGCCTGGAACGGCTGCGGGAAAAGGACCTGCGCGGGGAAAAGGGCCGCAACTACATGGAGGTCAATGCCCTGGGCTATGAACAGAAGTATCTCAAGGGCGTGGAGCCCCTGCCGGGCAATGACCTGCAGCTGACCATCGACATGGATCTGCAGCGGGTGGCCGAGGAGACCATGGCCGCGGACGACAAGGCCGGTGCCGTGGTGGCCATCGAGGTCAATTCCGGCCGTCTCCTGGCGTTGGCCAGCGCACCGGAGCTGCATATCGATGAGTTCGTGGGGGGCATCTCGCACAAGGCCTGGAAGGCCATGCTGGAAAATCCGCACCATCCTCTGATCAACAAGATCGTCCAGGGCCAGTACCCGCCCGGCTCCACCTACAAGCTTGTCACGGCCGCGGCCGGTCTTGCCGAAGGGGTGATCACGCCGGATTCCATCATCTACTGTCCCGGCTACTACCGGTTCGGCAACCGGACCTACCGCTGCTGGAAACACAGCGGCCATGGCGCGGTCAAGCTGCAGCGGGCCCTGGCCGAATCCTGCGATGTCTATTTCTACCAGGTGGGCCAGCGCCTGGGCGTTGACCGGCTGGCCAGGTATGCCCGCCTGTTCGGCCTGGGCCGCAAGACCGGTATCGAGATGGAGCACGAAAAGCCGGGCCTTATCCCGACCGCGGCCTGGAAAAAGAAACGGTTCGGCAAGCCATGGCAGGAGGGCGAGACCCTGTCCGTGGCCATCGGCCAGGGCTTTGACCTGGTCACTCCCATCCAGCTCGCCCTGATGACCGCCACGGTGGCCAATGGCGGCACCCTCTACAAGCCCGGCCTGGTGGAGACGGTACGGGACCCGGACGGACGGATCATCGAGCGGTTCGAACCGCAGGTGGTGGACCGGCTGGTGGGGCAGGGCAGGAACCTGAAGCTGGTACGGGAGGGCCTGGTGGAGGCGGTCAACGGCAGGCACGGCACCGGCCGTCGCGCCAGGCTCAAGGACCTTGGCATCACGGTGGCCGGCAAGACCGGCACGGCCCAGGTGGTCCGGCTCAAGCAGTACAAGCACCTGAAGGAAAAGGATATTCCATACAAGTACCGGGATCATGCCTGGTTCACCTGTTTTGCACCGGCCGAAAATCCGGAGATCGCGGTAACCGTCCTGGTGGAGCACGGCCTGCATGGCGGTTCCGGTGCCGCCCCGGTGGCGCGGGCGGTGCTGGAGAAGTACTTCCGTGACCGCGGCTACGGGGCAGGGGATGTCAACGTCACCACCCTGCGCCCGTCCGCGGCCGGCGGGACCCGGACCGCGACAGCGGCGGCGGGCAGCCGTGTCGCGCAGGACGCCAACCGACGGAGGGAATGAAAATGCTGCGTTTCGATCGCCGACTGGTCCACCATTTCGACTGGGTCATGCTCCTCATGCTGCTCCTGGTCGCCGGCATGGCCCTGGCCAATCTCTACAGCTCCACCTGGAGCGGCGGCGATACGGCATCGCCGGTGTTCTTCAAGCAGATGTATCTCTACATCATCGGTACGGCCTTCATCCTGCTCCTGGTCTGCGTTGACTACAGGGAACTGGAGAGCCTGGGCTACCTGATGTACGCGGGCGTGATCCTGCTGCTCGTCTATACGAATTTTTTCGTCCATTCCATCGCCGGCACCCAGCGCTGGATCAACCTGGGATTCTTCCATCTCCAGCCTTCGGAGCCGGCCAAGCTGGTCCTGGTGCTGGTCCTGGCCAGCTGCTACTCCCGGACCGAGGCTCCGGACGGCTACCGGGTCCGGGACTTGATCAAGCCGGGGCTCCTCACCGCCATCCCCTTTGTCCTCATCCTGATCCAGCCGGATCTCGGCACCGCCCTCATGCTCGGCATCCTGTTCGTCTCCATGACCGTCTTTGTCAGGCTGCGCTGGTCGACCCTGGCCATCCTGGGCGGAGCCGGCCTGGCCTGCGCGGGCATCGGCTGGAAGTTCCTGCTCAAGGACTACCAGCGCCGCCGGATCGAGACCTTTCTCAATCCCGAGGGCGATCCCATGAACCATGGCTACCAGATCATGCAGTCCAAGATCGCCGTGGGCAGCGGCCAGATGTTCGGC
Organism: Desulfobulbus sp.; assembly: GCA_011051875.1. GTDB lineage: Bacteria > Desulfobacterota > Desulfobulbia > Desulfobulbales > Desulfobulbaceae > DRKI01. The sequence continues at coordinate 4,837 of DRKI01000091.1, forward strand.
AAGGGATTCATGGAGGGAACCCAGGGGCACCTCCATTTTCTGCCCGAGCGGCATACCGATTTCGCCTTCTCGGTCTGGGCCGAGGAGTGGGGATTTTCCGGGGCCTTGTTCTTCCTGGGCTGTTACTTCTTCATGCTCCTGTGGGGAATCAATATCGCCATGACGGCTCGGGACAAGTTCGGGGTCCTGCTGGCCTTTGGCCTGGTGATGCTGATCTTCTGGCAGGCGGTGATCAACCTCTTCATGATCATGGGGTTTCTGCCCGTGGTGGGTATTCCGCTGCCGCTCTTCAGTTACGGCGGTTCCTCCCTGTTGACCACCCTTTTCGCGGTGGGCATCCTGATGAATATCCGCATGCGCCGCTTCCTGACCCAGAAGTAGGGGGCAGGCGCGGTTCAGGCGTGGCGTTCCGCCGGGGCGGCGAGGACCAGCTGGTGCAGGCAGGAGATGAACAGGGGGTCGCTGTTGAGGGCGCGGGTGGACTCGAGCCGCATGCCCAGGTCCCGGGCCATGTCCCGGTAGAGCATGTCGATCTCGTAGAGGGTCTCCACGTGGTCGGAGACAAAGGATATCGGCACCATGAGGATGTTGCGGCAGCCCCGGCCGGCAAGGTCCCGCAGGGTATCCGGCGTCGAGGGCGCAAGCCACTCCACGGGTCCGGATCGGCTCTGGTAGCAGAGGATGCCGCTGGTCTTGGTCTCCTGTTCCAGGGCCCCGATGGTCGCGTGCAGCTCGTCCACGTAGGGGTCGCCCTCGTCGATGAATTTTTTCGGCAGGCTGTGGGCACTGTAGACCACCTGTACCCTGGCGTCTCCGAACCGGGCCAGACCTTCCCGTACCCGGCCGGCCAGGCAGCGGATGTAGTCGGGCTGCGCGGGCCAGGAACGGATTTCGAGGAGTTCCGTGGCCGGTGTCACCCGTGCCGCCGCCCGGCGCAGATCAAGGAGGGATGAGCCGGTGGTGGCCACCGAGTAGTGGGGGTAGAGGGGCAGGGCAATGATCCGCTCCACGCCGGCATCGCGGACAGCGGCCAGGACCTCGTCCGCGCGTGGGTGCCAGTAGCGCATGCAGGGCCGGACCATGAAGTCGCCGGCCCCGGACAGGGAACGCTCCAGTGCCGCGGCCTGTTCGCCGGTGATGCGCAGGATGGGCGAGCCGCCGCCGATGCGGGCATAGTTGGCCCGGCTTGCCGGTGCCCTGCGGCGGGCGATGAGCCGGGCAAGGGGGCGCTGGAGCAGGGCGGGGCCGAGACGGATGATCTGCCGGTCGGAGAAGAGGTTGCGGAGAAACGGCTCCACGTCTTCCTGACGTTCCGGTCCCCCCAGGTTGAGGAGGAGAACGGCTGTTTTTCTGGCGCTACTCATGGCGCCACCCTACCCGGAGCAGAACGGCGGCGTCAAGAAAATGTCGACCGGACCCTTGATTTACCCCCCTGGCAGTGGCTATAGTTCAGGTATGGCTATCTTCCCGCTTTTCAAGATGTCCGTTTCCGCCTTCCCCTTCTGTTTTCCGTATCGTTTTCCCTTGTTCAAAGTCCGTGGTGTACGTGCCGGTTTTCGGGGCTGGCGGCGGAACATCCTGCCGGCGGGAAGAGGTCGGCAAGGCAGCGGCATGGGGTCGCTGACGCCTGAAAACAGTGGAGGAACTGTATGGAACTGAAAATCGAGGCCAGAAATCTTGACATGCGGAAGGGTTGGCAGGAAAAGATCGAAGAGGAGCGTGACAAGCTCATTCGGCACTATGCCAATTTTGTCCTTCACCTCCGTGTGACCATCGAGGCCACCCCCGGTTACCGGGAAGGGGGCTATGAAGTTCGACTGGTGGCCTCCGTGCCCAATGACACCGTTGTCGTCAAACGGTGGGGTGAAAAAGTACGTCCGCTGCTGGTCGAGGCCTTTGATGTCCTCGGACTCCGCCTCAAGGAGATTGTCCGCAAGAAGCAGAAGAATCACAAGGGCGCCCGGGTCACCGGCGCCGTGCCCGCCGGAGAGACCTCCGGTACCATACGCCGCCTCTTTCCGCATGAATCCTACGGTTTCATCGAGACGCCGGACAACCAGGAGATCTTTTTCCACGAGAATTCGCTGCGGGACATCTCCATGGGTGACCTGTCCGAGGGGGACGAGGTGATGTTTGCCGCGGTCGAGGGGGACAAGGGGCCGCAGGCCATGTGGGTCAAGGCCGAGCGGGCCTGAACCCGCCCGGAACCCTTTGTTGCCGGCCCCTGCCGCTTGTCGCGGCAGGGGCCTTTTGTTTTTTGTTGTGAGTGGTACCGGAAACCTGGTAAACAGTGGTCGCCATCCCCTGTTCTTCTTGCCAGGTCAGAGAGTCCCATGAGTGAACCCGTTGTCTACCTTATCGACGGCAGCGCCTATATCTATCGCGCCTACCATGCCATCCGGCCGCTTGCCAACAGCAGCGGCCTGCCCACCCACGCCGTCTACGGCTTCACCACCATCCTCCGCCGCATTCTGCGCGAGCGCAGCCCGCAGTGGCTGGCCGTGGCCTTTGACACCCGGGGCCCCGTCTTCCGGCACCAGATCTACCCCGCGTACAAGGCCAACCGGCCGCCCATGCCCGAAGACCTGCAGCCGCAGATTCCCTATATCTGGCGTATTGTCTCGGCCTACAACATCCTCCGCCTCGAGCACGACGACCAGGAGGCCGACGACCTGATCGCGTCGGCCACCCGGATCCTCACCGGCCAGGGATGCCGGGTGGTGGTGGTGTCCGGGGACAAGGACCTGCTGCAGCTCGTCTCGGACCGGGTCCTGCTCTGGGATCCCATGAATGACCGGACCCTGGACGTGGCCGCGGTGCAGGAAAAGTACGGCATCGCCCCGGACCACCTGCTCGATTATTTCGCTCTCACCGGCGACGCGTCCGACAATATTCCCGGCGTGCCCGGCATCGGACCCAAGACGGCCCGGAAACTGATCAGCGCCCATGGCAGCCTGGAAGGACTGTACGGGGCTGTGGAGGAGATGAAGACATCCAGGATGAAAGAGCGGTTGATCGCCCACCGGGAGGACGCCTTTCTCTCGCGTGAGCTGGTCCGGCTGAGCATGGAATGCGAGGTGCCCGCTGATCTCGAAAGCTACCGGTACCGGGAGCCCGACTCCGGGACCCTGCGCGCTCTCTTCACCGAGCTCGAGTTTTTCTCCCTGCTCAAGGAGGATGTGCCGGCGGCCGGTATCGACCATGACAGCTTTGTCCTGGTCCGGGAGCGCGACCGGCTCGATTCGCTCGCCACCGAGCTGCGCAGGGGAGACCTGCTGGTGGTGGACACCGAGACCACTTCCCTGGACCCCCTCAGGGCCGACCTGGTCGGGGTTTCGCTCTGCATCGACGCCGGGCGGGCATGGTACCTGCCCTGCGGCCACCGGGATGCGGATGGCAACCTTTTGTCCGGCCAGCTCGGGCTGGCCGATATCACGGATTTCCTCGCACCCCTGCTGGAAGACGGGACCCGGCCCAAACTGGGGCACAATCTCAAGTACGACTGGAGCGTGTTTTCCCGCCCGGAAAACGGCGGCATCAGGATGGCCGGTCCCCTCTATGACACCATGATCGGCGCCTGGCTGCTTGACCCGGGCCGCAGGTCCTACCGGCTCGACGACCTGTGCGAGGAGATCGACCTGCGGATGACCTCCTACTCCGAGGTGACCGGGGGCGACAAGCGGTCCGACGCCTTTGCCTGGGTTGATCCGGAACGGGCCAAGGACTATTCCTGCGAGGATGTGTACGGCGCCTACCGGCTTTTCGAGGAGCAGCGGCCGCGCCTTGAGCGGTGGGGGCTGTGGAAGCTGTTCACCGAGCTTGAGGGACCGCTGATCCCGGTGCTGGCCGGGATGGAGCGGACCGGGATCTGCGTGGACGGGGATCTGCTGCGGGAGTTGTCCGGGGAGTTTGCCGGCAAACTCGATGCCCTGGAGCAGGAGATCTACCGGGTGGCGGGCCACGAGTTCAACATCAATTCCACCCGCCAGCTCGGCACGGTCCTGTTCGAAGAGCTGCGTCTGCCGCGGGGCCGGAAGACCAAGACCGGCTATTCCACCGATGTCAAGGTCCTGGAGAAGCTCCGGCACCAGCATGAGCTGCCGGCCCTGGTGCTCGAGTACCGGAACCTGGCCAAGCTCAAGTCCACCTACGTGGACAGCCTGGCCCGGCTGCGTGATCCCGCCACCGGCCGGGTCCACACCTCGTTCAATCAGTGCGGCACGGCTACCGGACGGCTCTCGTCGAGCAATCCCAACCTGCAGAACATCCCGGTCCGTACCGAGGAGGGACGGCGTATCCGTTCCGCGTTCATCGCTCCCGATGGGCATCTTCTGCTCTCGGGCGACTACTCGCAGATCGATCTCCGGGTCCTGGCCCACTACAGTCGTGATCCCGCCCTGCTCGAGGCCTTTCGCCGGGGACAGGACATCCACAGCCGGACCGCGGCCGAGATCTTCATGGTCGCGCCCGAACTGATCACGCCCGAGATGCGGCGGGTGGCCAAGACCATCAATTTCGGTATCATCTACGGCATGTCCAGCTTCGGCCTGGCCAGCCAGCTCGACCTGAGCCGCAAGGAGGCCCAGACGTTCATCGATCGCTATTTCAGCCATTACCGGGGCATCCGGACCTTCATGGAGTCCATTGTCGAGCAGGCCCGCCGGGACGGCTACGTGACCACCCTCCTTGGCCGCAGGCGACTCCTGCCGGAGATCAGAAGCCGCAACCGCATCCGGCGCGAGTTTGCCGAGCGGACCGCCATCAACACCCCCATCCAGGGAACGGCCGCTGATATCATCAAGCTGGCCATGCTGGCCGTGGACAGGGAACTGGCGGCCCGGGGACTGGGTGCCAGGATGATCCTCCAGATCCACGACGAACTCGTTCTCGAGGTCCCGGTCAGCGAGGTGGAGAAGACAACAGACCTTCTGCGGCAGTGCATGGAAAACGTTATGGAGCTCGCGGTTCCGCTCACTGTCAATATCCGGGCCAGTCAAAATCTTGGCAAGGACTAGAAAAAGCACAGCCGTTCCGGGCAGGGTTCCGGCGAACCGGTTTTTTTTCGCCGGCCGTGCCGGGCCGGGGCGGCAGGGAATGTCCGGGCTGGGTGGCGGCAGGTCGCGGCCGGCCGGCGGGTCGGTGCCGGCAGACATCGCTCCGCCCCCTTCCATGGACCCTGGGAGATGGTATCTCCCTGTTGTGCCGGAACTCTCGCTTGATTTCACGAGGGGTTGCCCCCTGTGCACCGATTTTTCTTCTGCCCGGATCATCTTTTTCTTGAAAAACTTATCCATAGTTGTAAAGGTGTCCGTTTAACGAATCAATATCTGTTGAGGAGTTTGTAATTCCGGAATTTCGTAAACAGGCCGGAGAAGTCTTGCGATTTTCCGGAATGTCGATCGCGGCAGGTGTCGGTGTTTTTTCTGGTTGTGTCTCTAGGTTGTTGAGAACAGGGCGATAGTCGTTTTTATTTCGCATGGGCTCTTATCTTGCATAGCAAGGAGCAAGGCAGGTGAGGGATAAAGAATGAGCCCTGGAGGTGGGAAGATGAGTCCCCGCGAAGCAATTCACATTCTCATGTTGAGCCCCATCTATTTCAGGCTCAGCACCGTTCAGCGCTGGAGACTGGTCCAGGAGTACTGTCGGCTGATCAATTCCAGCCATGGGGCCGAAGCGTAGCTTTGTAACTGGTTGCAGGATCAATACCTCGTTGTTTTCATATCCTCAAAACTGCAAGTCCGCGCAGATGCCCCGTAGCTGTTGTGCAGGTGTGCCGGTTCCCTGTGGGCTCCCAAGGCGGGCCGGCGCCACCGTGCAGGGGCGGGGTTGCTGTGACAACGCACGTGGTTTCCTTCGGCCGTTCGGCCCGGCCGCAAGGGTGTGTCACCGGGACCGGTGATTCGGAACACGGCAGAAGGTCGGATCTGACAGCAGACGTGCAGTGCAGGTGAAATCGTCCGGAACGGCGGTCCGTTCCGGGCGATTTTCTGTTGAGCGGAATGGCCGGTGACCGGGCCGGCATGCCGGTGGCGGATAACGAATGATTCACCGGGATTCCGCTCCTTGTTCAGGAGTGAAGGGTGACCCCGGGAGGGAGGGATGATGAGCAGACAGCCGAAGATTCCAGGCGGCGTGGAGCGCCGGCGCCACAAGCGGTACCGGGTGAAGGAGGGGGCACTGGCCTTTCTCGGCACAGTGCCGGGATCGATCAGTGATATCAGCGAAGGGGGGCTGGCCGTGCACTACGTTGTTTTCGAAAAACAGCCTGAAGAGAATCTGCAGTTGGATATCTTTTTCGGCCGTGATGATTTTTACCTGGCCGACCTGCCGGGAAGGAAGGTCAGCGAGGCCGATTCCAGTCCGGATGTCACCTTCAGCAGGATTAATGTCAGGCGCATGGGCGTCCAGTTCGGCGAGTTGACCGGAGAACAGAAGTCCCGCCTCAAGTATTTCATCCTCCATAATACCCTGGGCGAGGCCTAGCCCGCATATTTCACAAGCGACCTGCCGCAAGGCCCGAAAACACCATGCCTGCTGCGTCACAGCGCAAAAAGGATCCCTCGACATAGTGCATGATTGCGGGCCTTTCCGCGCTGTTCCTTGCATTCATGGCATTTGCAGGCTTTTCACGACGACCTTTGTGAAACATATGACCTGGCCCGGCAAGGACTCCTGCTGATGCGGCCTGCGGGCCGGTTCGTACGGGTGCGGCCTTTTTTCATTTTCCTTCTGCAGGCAATGGCGTACAATGACGTTCCGGGTAACGGTAACGGATGGTTGCCGCTTCCTCCCTTCTTTCCCCTGTCCCGGAGGTCTGCCATGCTGTTTCGTCGTGCTTCCTTCCTGCTGCTCTTTTTTTTTCTGATCATCACCGGCTGTCCGGCCCCTTCGGCCGGAGCCGACCAGTCCGTGGCCCTTACCATCTATGACGATTTCGCCCTGGTCCGCGACCGTCGCACCTTCAGGATCAGACCAGGGGAGCAGACCCTGGTCTTTCCCGGCATCAGCGCCAGGATCCAGCCCGAGACCGCTCTTCTGAGCGGTGCCGGCCTGCTGGTGCTGGAGCAGGATTTTGCCTATGACCTGCTGACCCGGCAGTCACTGCTTGAAAAATACCTGGGCCGGGAGGTGCTGGTGGCCACCCGCGACCCGAAGACAGGAAAGCGGAGCTATGACAAGGCCGTGCTGCTCAGTGTCGACGGAGGCGTGCTCCTGCGGATCGACGATCGCATCGAGTCTGTCAGGCCGGACCGAATCGTGTTCCCCCGCCTCCCGGCCTCCCTCCATGACCGGCCCACCCTGACCATGCGGGTCATCGGCAACGACGACAGTGAACGGCAACTGCAGCTCAGCTATCTGACCGGAGGGCTCTCCTGGCGGGCAGACTACGTGGCCCGGCTCTCCGACGGCGGGACCAGGCTTGATCTCGGGGCCTGGGTGACCCTGAAGAACGAGTCCGGTACCGAATACAGGCAGGCCGAGGTGCAGCTGGTGGCCGGCGAGGTGCACAGGGCCGGTTCCGGTGCCCTGGCGGAGCGAGTGATGCGGCGTCCGGTCATGGCGGCGGCTGCGCCGGTGCCGGCGGCAGGGCGGGAGAAGATCTTCGGCTACCACCTCTACAGCCTGCCACGGCCGGTGACCCTGCACACCAATGAGCAGAAACAGGTGCTGCTCCTGCAGGCGGCCGGGGTCTCCTGCCGCAGTGAGCTTGTCCTGCGCGGCCGGGGAGGCTATTACCGCGCCAGGGTGGGTGAGATCGGCACCAGGCTGAAGGTGGCGAAGGTGATGGAGCTGAAGAACAGTGCTGCATCCGGTCTCGGCATTCCCCTGCCAGCCGGTACTGTCCGGTTCTACAGCCAGGATGCCGCCGGCCGCCTGCAGTTTATCGGCGAGGACCGGATGGATCACACACCGGAGGGCGAGGTGGCCCGCCTGGACCTGGGGAGTTCCTTTGACCTGACAGCAGAGAAAAGACAGGTCGAGTTTGTAAAGATCGCCGGCACCTCACCGTCGGGCGCCGTCTTTGAGAGCAGGTACCAGATAACCCTGCGCAACGGCGGCACCATGGAGAAAACCGTCCGGGTGCTGGAGGAGATTCCCGGTGACTGGACCATCCTTGCCGAGTCCCTGCCCCATACGAAGAAAGATTCCAGGACAGCGGCCTGGTCGGTGCCGGTTCCGGCCGGGGGGACGGCTGTGCTCTCGTACCGGGTCCGGGTCCGCCTCTGAGATTGGTGAACACTCCCGGGCAACCGGCGCAGGGCAGGGAGGCGGCATGAGTGCACGCCGCCCGCCCGTGTATCATCTGCGCCGGCTGCAGGGAAAGCGCTGGCCACGGGGTGTCTCCGGGTAAACGCGGGGTGCCCTGGGACCGGTCCTGCCGGGCGGGTGACGGGTTTGTCCGGCCGTGCTGTTCAGGCGGCGGTTTTCCCGGCAGTGGCGGTTCAGGACCGCTCCTCCAGGGGGACGAACTTTCTCTCCGGCTCACCGGTATAGACCTGGCGGGGCCGCCCGATCCGGGTGCTTGGGTCCTCCCGCTGTTCCTTCCACTGGGCGATCCAGCCCGGCAGGCGCCCCAGGGCGAACATGACCGTGAACATGTTGGTGGGAATGCCGATGGCCCGGTAGATGATCCCGGAGTAGAAGTCCACGTTGGGATAGAGGTTACGCTCGATGAAGTATTCGTCCTTGAGCGCGATCTCTTCCAGCTTGCGGGCGATATCCAGCAGCGGGTCCGAGACGTTGAGTACCTCGAGGATCTCGTCACAGGCCTTCTTGATGATGGTGCCGCGGGGGTCGAAGGTCCGGTAGACCCGGTGGCCGAATCCGGAGAGGCGGAAGGGATCGTTCCTGTCCTTGGCCTTGTTGATGTACTTCTCAAAGTTGTTGTCGTCGGCGTAGATCAGCTCGAGCATGTCGATGACCGCCTCGTTGGCGCCGCCGTGCAGCGGGCCCCAGAGGGCGTTGATCCCGGCCGAAATGGAGGCATACAGGTTGACGCCGGCACTGCCCACCAGCCTGACCGTGGAGGTGGAGCAGTTCTGCTCATGGTCGGCGTGCAGGATCAGCAGCTTGTTCAGGGCTGCCACCACCTCGGGCCGGACCGTGTAGGGCTTGACCGGCTTGTCAAACATCATGTTGAGAAAGTTGCCGCAGTAGGAGAGATCGGCGCGCGGGTAGACCAGCGGGTGGCCCAGGGATTTCTTGTAGGAAAAGGCGGCAATGGTCCTGATCTTGGAGATCAGGCGCGCCGCCGTGATGTTGAGATCCTGGAGGGGATCGTCGCCCATCTCGGGATAGTAGTTGCACAGCGAGTTGACCATGACCGAGAGGATGGACATGGGCGAGGCATTGGGCGGAAAGTGGTCAAAGAAATGGATCATGTCCTCGTGCAGGAGCGCGAACCGCTCGAGGAGAACCTTGAAGTCTTCCAGCTCGCGGCTGTTGGGCAGCTTGTTGTGCAGCAGGAGGTAGGCCACCTCGATGAAGGCGCATTTCTCGGCCAGTTCCTCGATGGGATAGCCCCGGTAGCGGAGAATGCCGTTGTTGCCGTCGAGATAGGTGATGGCGCTGGAACAGGAGCCGGTGTTCTTGTAGCCCGTGTCCAGGGTGATATAACCGGTATCGCGCAGGAGGTTGCTGATATCGATGGCGGCGTCGCCCTCCGTGCCTCTGACGATGGGCAAGGTATAGGTTTTGCCGTCAATGATGAGTTGTGCTGTGTCGCTGGCGGTGGTCTCTGTCATCTTGTGTCCTTTGCCGATTGGATATCTGTTCTCTTGCGCCGCACCGTCTCGGGACAGACCGGGGCGGCATAGCGCGCAGCCTCCCTGCGGAGGAATAACGCTGCGCAAGGCTGTTGGTACGCCTCCCGACCAGCCGGCGCAGGAGCCGGTTCAGGAAAGTGATGCAGGAAGCCGGCTGCCGGGGTAGAATACCTGTGCAGCCCGTGGTTCCGACCGCCCGGACCCTTCCCGGCACAGGAGTGCCGTATGCGGTAGTGATCGTCCGGGTCGTGACGTGGTCAGGGTGCGCGGAAAGTGGTGCCAAGAACCCTGGATTCCGAACTGCAAGCCGTGTTGCCCGACAGGCGCGGCCAGGCGATATCGGCCGCTTGGCAACGGCGGGCCGCCGGGATCAGGCTGCTTCGAAACCATTGAGGGTGTATCGACTGAAAAATCGATCATTTCTTATTTTACCGTATTTTTAGAAAAATTTCAAGACGAATGAACCACGCCCCTGGCGGTCATGCCCCGGCGGTCGGTATCCGGACGCGGACAGGGGCGGGCTGCCGCGTGGCGGCGCATTCAGGAAGCAATCTCGATGCATGGATCAAGAGAGACCTATTCTCAGCGCCTGCACCGGTTTGCCGGGGCGGCGGGCGTCTATCCCGTGTCCTGTGAACTGCTGGCCGACGGCCGCAGTGACGAGGAGTGGCTGGACGCGGTCCTTGCCGGCGGCGCGCCCATCGTCCAGCTGCGCGACAAGCGATCGTCCGATCGCAGGCTGCTGGAAAAGGCCCGCTACTTCCGCCGGCAGACCCGCCGGGCCGGGGCCCTGTTCCTGGTCAACGACCGGGTCGACATCGCGCTGCTCGCCGATGCCGACGGTGTCCATCTTGGCCAGCAGGACCTGCCGCCGGAGGAGGTGCGGCGGATCGCACCCGACATGCTGATCGGCGTCTCCTGCAACACCGAGGAACAGGCCGTGCGGTTGGGAGAACTGGAGCGGCAGGGGAGGCTCGCGGCATCATACTATAACATCGGCCCCCTGTACCCCACGGCCACCAAGGAGGGGCTTGCCGACTTTCTCGGCCCGGAGGCCATTGGCCGTTTTTCCCGCCACCTGGGGCTGCCGTTCACCGTAATGGGTGGGATCAAGTTTGGACATATCCGGCCGCTGGTGGCCCGCGGTGCCCGGCGCATAGCCGTGGTGACCGCCATCAGCCAGGCTGCGGACATGGCGGCGGAGACCAGCCGCTGGATGCGGGAAATAACCGAAGGAATACACGAGGTGGAGAGAGACCATGCGCGCTGACACGGAAAAGGAAAAGGCCATCCTCCAGGTCATGGAATATGCGGTGCCGGAGGGAAAACTGGAGTTGGCCGCTGACCTGCTGGACCTGTACCGCAACGATCCCCTGGTCCTGGACGTGCTGCACGAGTTCTACAGCTACCTGCCCGAGGCCCGGGAGGACTGGATCCGCGAAATCCGGCTCATGGGCCGCCGGCGGGGCATCTTCCTGCTCATGGCCATGACCGCGGCCGGCGGCTATCTCTACCTGGTCTCCAGCGAGGGGATCGAGTTCCAGGGCAGCCTGGAGGCGGGATACCTGGACAGGGATCTGCTCGATTTCTTCGGCTTTGCCGACCTGGAGGCCTTCCGGAAAGGGTGCGCCCGACCCGAGACCTATCCCGTCTACGAGTCGTTGCAGACCGAGCAAGAGCTCTGCCCGGCCTGTCACGCCGCCAGTGGCGAGATGCACGAGCTGGGGTGCCCGGTGGAGGTCTGCCCCTGGTGCGGCGGCCAGCTCATCCACTGCAACTGCCGCTACGAGCGGCTGGAGCTCGACACCATCACCAGCCTCGAGGAGATCGACCGGTTCGAGGCGCTTCTCAACGAGCGGGGCCGTATTCCCTATTCGCCGGAGCAGCGGCCGAGCTTTGCCGACGAGGGACCGGGAGTGGTGTTCGAGTAGCCCGCGGAGTTGCTCCCGCCTCTGCAGGCGGTGACTGTTCGTCCGTTGCCGGGAAGGCGTTGTCCCGCCGTGGTTGGGGGCCCCGGCAGGGCCCCGGCCATACCGGTTTTGCCGTCGCCCACCCCGGGATCACCGGTTGTCCGGCATGTCCTTCAGGGTCTCAAGGTAGTGGAAGACATCAGAGTTCGATGACAGGATCAGGGTGGTGTTGCCCGAGATGATATTCCTGTAGCTCTCCAGGGTTCGCTGGAAGGCGTAGAAATCGGGGTGCCTGGTATAAGCCTCGGCATAGATGCGGGTGGCCTCGGCATCGGCCTTGCCGCGGATCTCTGTCGCCTCCCGCTTGGCCTTGGAGGTGATCTCGCGCAGTTCGCGCTCCACCTTGCCGAGGATCTCCGCCTTGCGGCCCTCACCCAGTGACCGTTTCTCGGCCGCGATCCGTTTCCGTTCCGAGATCATCCGGTCGTAGACCTTCTTCCGCACCGACTCGATGTAGTTGACCCGCTTGAACATCACGTCCACCAGCTCGATGCCGTACTTGGGGGTCACCTTGGAGGCGGCCTCCTTGACCATCTCGCTGATCTTGTCCCGCCCGACCCTGGGCGGGTTGATCATCTCGGTGCCGCGCAGGGCGTCGCTGCTCTTGGTGATGGAGGCCATGTAGTCGGGCGACCAGTCGGAACTGCGGATGATCTCGATCAGGGTGTTCTTGTTGATCAGGTCGCGGACCGTGCCGTCGATGATGTCGTCGAGCAGGGTCTGGGCCCGGGTCTGGCTGCCCACCGCCTGCAGGAAACGCAGGGCGTCGGAGATCCGCCAGCGGGCCGTGGTGTCGAGGTAGATGTAGGTCTTGTCGTTGGTCGGGATCTGGTTGGGGTCGCCGTCCCATATCAGGATCCGTTTCTCGAAAAACTGCACATGCTGGATAAAAGGGGTCTTGAACTGCAGGCCCGCCTCGGTGATGGGCCTGCCCACGGGCGCCCCGAACTGGGTGATGACGGCCTGCTGACCCTCGGGCAGGATGTAGAACCCGTCCCAGGCCGTGGCGATGAGGCCGCCCACGATGACGAGGAGAACTATCTGGATGATCTTTTTCATTGTCATTGTATCGTGTCCGCTGTCTGGTTCGATGGCAGGGGAGGCGGCGCGCCGGGGTGCGCCGCGGATCGTCTGCCGGTTTGCGGCGGCCTGATCACTTGCCGCCCGTGGTGTTTCCCGTGGCGCCGCCCCTGCCCGTCAGGTTGAGAAAGGGGAGCATGGTCTGCCGGTTCTTGTCCATGACGTAGACATGCTCCACATTGGGCAGGACCTGTTCCATGGTTTCCAGGTACATACGGCGGCGGGTCACGTCCTTGGCCAGGACATACTGGCCGGCAATGGCGTTGAAGCGGTTGGTCTCGCCCATGGCCCTGTTGATCCGCTGCACGGCATAGCCGTGGGCCTCCTCGATGATCTGCTTGGCGCTGCCGCGGGCTTTGGGAATGACCCGGTTGTAGGTCTCCTCGGCCTCGTTGACCAGCCGTTTCATATCCTGGTCCGCCTCGTTGACCTCGTTGAAGGCCGGCTTGACCGGGTCGGGCGGGTTGATGTCCTGGAGCTGCAGGGTGACGATATCGACCCCGCACTGGAGATAGTTGAGCTTGGCCTGCAGTTCCCGCTTGGCATCACCGGCCAGCATCTCCCGGTTGCCGAGCACGTAGTCGAAGTCCATGTTGCCGACGATCCGGCGGGTCACCATCTCCGAGGCGTCCCGTACGGCCTGGGGAACGTTGCGGACCTTGAACAGGAAGTTCACCGGGTCGCTGACCTTGTACTGGACGATCCAGGCCACATTGATGACGTTCTTGTCACCGGTGAGCATCAGGGACTCCATGTCAAAGCCGCGGCGGTCAAAGACCGAGTTCTTGCCGGGCAGCCTGGTGCGGAAGCCGAACTCCTCCTTGCGCACCGTCTCCACGTCCACCTTGATCAGGTCCTCGATGTAGGGCAGTTTGAAGCGCAACCCCGGCATGGTGGTGCGGGAATATTTTCCGAACCGCAACACGATGCCACGTTCACCCGGCTCGATGGTGTAGAAGGAGGAGTAGACGATCTGGAAGATGAAGACGGCGGCGACCACCAGGGCCACCTTGCCGATGTTGGCAAGGAAATGCGGCTCTCCCGGTGGCCGGGAATCCCCGTCGTCCGGGCCGGGTCCCTGTCCGCGGCCGGCAAAGCTGTCGCGAATCTTCTGGATCAGGGCCGCCAGGAGGTCTTCGGGTGAAGATGGCCCTTTTTTCTGTCCCCATGGGGGCTGTTCATTCATTGGCATGGTCTTTTCCGTATGCATGAAAGATGCGGATATCCGCCGGCCCGGCGGGGGCCTCCCGCCCGGGTGCAGGATGCTGCGGCCGGGGAGAAGGACTGGTTTGAATCACTGGTGATGAATCCCGGGATCCGGGCCTTGCGGCCGGTCTGCGATGTTGATCGTTACGATGTGGGACAATGTACCATGAATTCTTCCTTTCGTCGTTAAATAAAAAAAAACCGACAGGGTCCGGGGCCACCATTTTCAGCACCTGCCGGCGGACAGGGCTCAGGGAACGGATCCCTGGCGCCACGCCAGCAGCCAGCAGGCCACCGGCACCGTCTGGGCGAGAAGAAAGAGCAGGCTCTGCAGGCTGCGGTCCGGCGCCATCCTGAGCAGCCCCAGCAGCCGGACCAGGAAGCCCGCCGCGAGACCGCTGAGAAAACCGAAAAGATGCGCGCCCAGGTCGGTCCGCTCGCCACCCGTGCCGAGAAGGGCCAGCAGGGCGGCGCCGGCACCGAGAGACAGCAGCATCTGTCTGATCGCGGATCGGCGGCCGGTACCGGCCTGCAGGCTCGAAAAGCAGCCGATGGCGGCAAAGACGGCCGTGGAAAAACCGACCGAGTGATGCTCCTGGCCGCGCAGGATGATGTTGAGGAGATTGCCGGCGGCACCGGTGCCGATGAGCAGCAGCCAGCCCGTTCCATGGCCCACGGTCTGGCAGAGCAGGTGGACCATGAAACCGCCGATGATACAGTTGCCCAGAAGATGCACCAGGTCGGCATGCAGGGTCAGGGCGGTGACCAGGCGCCACCACTGGTGGTGAACGAGGATGGCCCGGCTGTCGATGGCGCCGATCGTGAACCAGGGATTGTGGACGGTCCAGGGGCCGGTCAGTAGGTAGAAGACGGCCAGGGAGCCGATGGCCAGCAGGGTCGGCGGATCGCCCCCAGCCGGGGCGGCCGGTCCGTGGTCCGGTGGCGCGGGCCAGTTTTTGTTTTCCTCGCGAAAGGCATGGATATGGCCGGCGGCGGCCGGGGCATCCGCCTCCCTGACCAGGAGTACCCCCCGGTCGGGATCGATGACGTGCGGGATGCCCACCGCGCTGAGGACCAGGGAGCAGGTCTCGAGGTCGTCCTGGTCCACGGCCTCCAGCTCCACCTGCCGTTGTCCGGCCTCCCGTCCGTTGCCGGCGCTCATCCGGATACGGCCGATCGCAGCGGCGTCCCGCTGTAGGGGGATCTGTTTTGCATTCTGTTCATGGCCTGGCGATCATGTCGGTTTGCACATGACAAGCCGTGGCTAACTTGGTATGGTTGACCCGATATTTTCCATGAAGCCTGGTGGCGTTGCCTCGTTTATCCGAAAAAGGCTGTTCACAGTGGCCGGAGCAGCCCTGTTTTGATGGTCTGTTATGGCGGGATGGCCGTACTGCCGGTTCAGCCTGCCGGTTTATTCGAATGGCTCCACCGTGTGCTGGCGGGTTGTTCCGCCCATGGGAGCGCAACAGGAACTATAGAACAGAGGAAGAGAATATGCCACAGGCAAAAGAAGGCGATAAGGTAAAGATCCATTACACCGGAACCCTGGAGGACGGAACCGTCTTTGACTCCTCCAGCGGCCACGAACCCCTGGAGTTCACCCTGGGCTCCGGCCAGGTCATCGTCGGCTTTGAGGAGGCGGTGCTGGGGATGAGCCAGGGCGACTCGAAGAAGGTCACCATTCCGGCGGACAAGGCCTATGGTCAGCGCAACGAGGAGATGGTGATCAATGCGGCCCGGAACCAGATTCCGCCCGACATCGATCCCGAGGTGGGCCAGCAGCTGCAGATGACCGGCCCCGCCGGTGAGGTGGTGATCGTCAGGGTGACCGAGGTGACCGACGAGATGGTGGTGTTGGATGCCAATCCGCCCCTGGCCGGCAAGGACCTGACCTTTGAGATCGAGCTGGTCGAGATCGCCTGAAAGCAGGAGCACGAGGAGCTGGGAGTCGGGTCTCTCCCCGCTCCGCCCCGGAAACAGAAAAGGCTGCAATCCGACGATTGCAGCCTTTTGAAGTTTCTGTGCTGGTGCCGAAGGGGAGAGTCGAACTCCCACGGGCGTACGCCCACTAGACCCTGAACCTAGCGCGTCTACCAGTTCCGCCACTTCGGCACGACGGTGGAGAATATGCTAGTCTCCGGCCCTTTTGTCAAGTATTTCTTTTCAGCTTTTCCGGTCCCTGTCGTGTTTTGAGCGCAAAAGCGCTCGGATACGGTGGGCTGAAAGTGTCGCTCCCCATGGCCGGGGGAGGGTGTGCTGTGCGGTCGCGACAAAGCAGGGAATCTCGCCGTCGCTGTCATTGGGAAGACCTTTTTTCAGGGAAGGGAGCAACGGCGCATGAACTGTTTGCGCCTTTTCCGCAATTGGAGTACAACAACCGCTTTGTCTCCGGAAAACAGCCGGGACCGTGACTGCTCCCGCAGGTGGGCAGGGTCGCTTGTCATGCGGCCATCGGGAGACGTGCCATTGCCCCCTGTCCCCAGGGAGAGAGGCGGATCGTGGCTAGGGACCGGACCGTTTCGGTTGCAGTGGAAGATCCATGGAAATATACAGAGACCCGCAAGAGATAAAAAAACCGTTCGTCAATGCCTGTGTCACCATCGGCAACTTTGACGGCGTTCATCTCGGCCACCAGAAGCTGTTTGCCACCGTGGTGGAGCGGGCCCGGGAGACCGGCGGCACCAGCGTGGTGATCACCTTTGACCCGCATCCGCTCAAGGTCCTGCGGCCCGGCGGCATCAAGCTGATCTCGACCACCGAGCAGAAGATCGAGCTCATTGAACAGGCCGGTATCGATGTGCTGCTGATCATCCCGTTCAGCCGCGAGTTCGCAGCCACCACGGCCCGTGATTTCGTCGACACCATCCTGGTGTCCACCATCGGTGTCAGGGAGCTGGTCGTGGGATACGACTATGCCTTCGGCAAGGGCAGGGAAGGTAATATCGAGTTCCTGAAAAAAGTGGGCCGGGAAAAGGGATTCCCTGTCACCGTGGTCGATGCCTACTATGTCGACGGCATGCTGGTTTCCTCGACCAAAATCAGGGAACTGGTCACCCTGGGCCGGATGCGGGATGTGGCCAGGCTGCTCGGCCGCTACTACCAGATCAGGGGTGAGGTGCAGCGCGGCAGGCAGCGGGGTGGACGGGTGGTCGGCTTTCCCACCGCCAACCTGAAGATCTCCGAGGAGGACCTCTGCCCCAAGACCGGGGTCTATGTCACCCAGGTTCTCTATGGCGGCCGGTGTTACGGCGGGGTGTCCAACATCGGCTACAACCCCACCTTTGGAGAGAACAAACTGGTTGCCGAAACCCATATTTTCGATTTTAACGACGACATCTACGGCCGGTCCATCAAGATCAACCTGCTCCGCCACCTGCGCGGCGAGCGAAAGTTCAGCGGACCGGAGGAGCTGGCCGCCCAGATCCGGCGCGACATCGAGACGGCGCGCCAGGTCCTGGCGCGGGCGGAAAAGAAACAGCCCTGCCTCGGCTCCGGGCCGGCCTGAACGGTCCTGCCGCCGCGGGGCGGACCGGGGCTGGAAATTTTGCCTTGCCACCCCGGCCGATCTGTCTATAGTTTCAGGGCACAGGATGGTATTGCTTTTCCGTCCTGAATTGCATAGACTTCGTGACTGCGGGTGTTACCAACAGATCCTGCCGCGCCATCTGCATCCCCTTCGGTCGGCAGGTGGCGTTCCGGGAGGGAACCAACACTGAATAGAATCCTGTCCCTGGACAGGATCTTTGCAACAGGAAAGGAAAGACCATGTCGGAAGTGCAACAGCAGGCAGACATCAACGAGGTGATTGCGGAGCTGGAGAAGATCTGCCGGGAGAAGCCGGAAAATGTCATCGCCCACCACCAGCTCGGCCTGGTCTACCGCAAGGCCGGCCGGACAGACGATGCCATTGCCGAGCTGGAGCGGGCCATTGAACTCGATGACCACTCCGTGGAGAGCATGATCAATCTTGGCGCCATTTTCTTTGAACGGGGCGACGTGGACCGGGCCCTGGAGCTCAACGAGAAGGCCCTGGCCATTACCCCCAACATGGCCGAGGCGCATGTCAACATCGGCCTGATCCGGCAGCAGCAGAACCGGGTCGATGACGCCATTGCCTCCTACGACCGGGCAGTCCAGATCGACCCCAACCTGGTCACCGCCTGGATCAACCTGACCTCGGCCTACACCATGGCCGAGCAGGACGAGAAGGCCGTGGAGGCCGCCCGCCAGGCCGTGACCCTGGAACCCGATTCCGGCATGGCCCGCAACAACCTGGCCGTGGCCCTCTACTTCAACGGTGAATACGAGGAGGCCAGGAAGAACCTGGACAAGGCCCGGGAACTCGGCTACCCAGTTGATCCCCGTTTTGCCGAGGCCCTGGCCGCAAAACTGGCCCGGTGATCCATGGCTGACAAGACCGAGGCGAACGTCGTCCCCTGGTGCCCCTTCTGCGGCATGGACGTGGGGCGTCCCAGTGACCAGGTCCAGCGCAAGATGACCGAGTTCCCGGTCGGCCGCTGTGAATGCGGCGCAGTCTATGTCTGCGACGCCACGGGCCACAACATCGGCTCGGCCATGGTCGAGTGCCTGGTCTTTGCCTGCAACGACGAGTGGGACCTGGCCTGGGAGCTGATCCCGGAAGAGGATTATCTGACCGGCCGCATCGAGAACTACGATGACGTGACCCACCAGGTGGTGCCCAAGCGCAACCTGGACGGCCGTGCCGTGCGCGGTGTCCTCTACTTTGTCCGCCTTCACACCGAGGTGGCCGAGATCGCCGAGCGGTTCAGGAAGAAGCAGGAGAATCCGGCAGAGGCGGGACCGGCGCCGGCGGCCGCCACGGTGCAGCCGGCCGTGGACGGGCAGGGAAAGAAGGTGCGGGCCTCCAAGAAGAAGGTGCGCGAACTGGTGCAGGCCG
>DRKI01000092.1 GCA_011051875.1 Desulfobulbus sp.
AAGGAGGCCACTGCACGAAAGAACAAGCCGCCGCAACCGGACCCGGCGGTGCCATCCCCGGTAAAGGGCGATGACAGCCAGGCGGTGCAGGGCATGGTTATCCGCCGCGCCCCTGGCCGCTGCCTGGCGCACCACTTCCAGGCCGTCGCTGTATTCCAGGCACACGGCCAGCCGCCGGCAGCAGCGTCCCTGGCTGCGCAACCGGCGGCCGGCCCGCAGGACCAGGCCGTGCAGGGCAGCGAGCACGACCCGTTCCTGGTTGGTATCCGGGGAAAAGCAGTGGACAAACCGGAGTTCGGGCCGGGAAGGGCAGGGCCGGACCGGCCGCGGATCCACGGCCCGCAGGAGCCGGTGAATTTCCAGCGCCCTGGCCGGGCCGCAGGCCAGGGCCAGTTCCGGCAGGGACAGGCGCCGGGCCTGCTCCACGGTGCGGATGTTCAGCTCGCCCAGCCGGGCCAGGTCGCGCCGCTGCAGCCCGGGCAGCAGGGCCAGGGGCAGGGGAGCGAGAAAGTCCTGTTCCGTGCCCGGTTCCACGACGCGCCCGCCGGCCGGACCGGCCAGCCGGCCGGCCACCCTGGCCACCAGGCGGCTGGTGGCCAGGCCCCAGGCCGGGGCAAGGCCGGTGACAGAGAGCAGCTCCCGCTGCAGGCGCCGGGCCATGGCCGGGGCCGGGGCCGGAAGATGGCGGGAGCCGGTGAGATCGAGATAGAGATGGCCGGTTCCCCGGCCCGGTTCCACCAGGGGGGTGAGGGCAAGGGCGGGCCCTGTGCAGCGGGCCATGAATTTTTTGTATTCTTCCTCCGGCCGGGGCGGACGCACCACGGCCCGGGGACAACGGCGGCGGGCCACGGCCAGGGGCATGCCCCTGCAGACGCCGTCACCTTCCGCCTCCCGGCTCGCGGCACGTACCAGGGCCCGGTCCGTGGCCGGTGCAATGATCAGCGGCCGCCCCTCCAGGCTCCTGTCCCGCAGCCGCTCCAGGCCCACGGCCAGGTTGACAAAGTTGAGATGCAGTATGGCACGGTCCATGGCCTGAGCATAGCAAATGTACAGAAAATGTAAAGTACATTGTCTGTACATTTGCGCCGCGATGGACCGCCTCCACGGCAGATGCGCGGTATGCTGCAACAGCTCTCTTTCACTGTCCTGGCTGCCGGTTCAACAGGAAGGACGGGCACAAGGCGGGAAGCTTTTCGCAGGCTGCCCCGTGGCGACTACATCTGGTCCGGGGTGCGCTGGATGCCGATAACCCGGCCCTGAACCAGGACCTCGCCGAGCCGGTAGCGCATGACCGGAAAGGCCGCGTTGGCCGGGTGGAGCTCGATGTGGGTATTGCGGTAGAAAAAACGTTTGACCGTCGCCTCCTCGCTGTGGAGGAGGGCGACCACGATCTCGCCGTTTTCGGCGAACTGGCGCGGCTCGCAGATGGCGATATCCCGGTCCAGGATACCGGCATCCCGCATGGAATCGCCCCGTACCCGCAGGGCGAACAGGTTGTCGCCGCGATAGATGCGACCATCGACCACGATCTCGCCGTCCCACTCCTGCTGGGCATAGAGCGGCAGGCCGGCGGCTACCCGGCCGATGATCGGCACCCGCCGGCCGGGCAGGCCGGAATCCGCGGTGGCAAGAAGGCGGATGGACCGGCTGTAGCGGCCCTCCCGCCGGATCCAGCCCTTCTGTTCCAGGGCCTGGAGCAGGCTGGCGACCGCGGTATGGCTGATGCCCAGGGCGCGGGCCGCGGTACGCAGGCTGGGCGTGGCCCCGGTCCGGGCCATCTCCTGTTCAAGGTAGTCCAGCAGCTCCCGCTGCCGGGGGGTGAGAGATTTCATGATCACATGTTCGGCACCGGCAGCCCATGGCAGACACTGCCCGGACCACTAGGCGGCAGAAAGCGGACGCGGAAAAAGTATACATTATGTAATAGTACATCTGCAGCGGCACGGCAATAACTATTCGCTGACCGGCCGGTTCGGCCGCCAATGAAAAACACGGAAAAAAATGTGGACAAGAGCCGTGCCTGAACATACTATCATGATGAATCCGACGGGCCTGACCAGTGGGCCGTGCCCGTTGCCGGGCCGGGATCCACCCGCCCGGCAGAAGGCGGACTGTCTGTCGAACAGCACAGGTACCAGAGCCATGGACGATCTGTTTTTCTCCAATGTCACCTATGATCCGGACATCTATTATTTCCTCTATATCGGCGAACTCAAGAACTACGGCCTCAACCGGTTCCTGGCCGGAATGTTCAGCCGCCGGACGGGTCGCAGGGCAGAGTGCATCTCCATCGTTCCCGACATCCTCAACCAGTACAACTACCGCAACCTGATCGTTCCCCGGCCCGGGCAGACGGTGGCGGATCCGGAAAAACAGCTGCCGGTCAGCTTTCGCGCCGACTCGGCCCGTTTCATGACCGTGGTGTCGGAGCACCCGGCCATCGGGCGGCTCATCGACCGGATCCTTGCCAGCCAGGACCACCTCTACATCACCATGTACGAGAGCGTCCCCCAGATGACCCTGGACGAACGCGACCGGGTCTCGCTTCTCGGTCCGGGCAAGGACCTGGCCCGCCGCTTCAACAACAAGGGGTTCCAGTACCGGCTGCTGGCCGGCGAGGTGCCGGTGGTGGACTTTCATATCTGCCGCTCCATGCGGGAACTGCTGGCTGTCACCGAGAGGCTGCGTCCCGAGTGGCGCGACGGCATCTTTGTCAGCAGGCTCTACAGCGCTGCCGGTGCTGCCAGCGCCATCACCCGCAGCAGCGAGGATATTGTCCGCGTTTTCGGCCGGGACGATGACCAGTTCCTTGTCAGCCGCTACATCCCCCATCGCCACGATCCCACGGTGCTGGCCGTGGTTGCCAATAGTGAGGACGTCTATATCGCCGGTGTGGCCGATCAGCGGATCGAGGGCGGTAACCGGTTCGTGGGCTCCACCTACCCCTCGGTCCTGCCCCGGGAGATCACTGCGGAACTTGCGGAATACACCCGCCGCATAGGCCGGATCATGGGCCGGGCCGGCTACCGCGGCATCTTCGGTTGTGACTACCTGGTCGATCACCGGATGCAGGTCCGTTTCCTCGAGATCAATGCCCGCAAGCAGGGGACGACCCTGGAATTCTGCTATGCCCTGGAGCAGCTCCTGCCTCCGGGCAGTCCATCGCTGCCGGAGCTGGAGTACCATGCTGTCCTGGAGAGCCGCTTTCCCGCCGGCACCGTGGAGCCCGGTGACGCGGAACCGCCGCTCTGCTGGGGGACCTACAACTACAAGCTCGGAGAAAAACGGGTCACCAGCGGCTATATTCCCCAGAATCCCCACGAGCAGGAATCCTTTCTCAGGGTCGCGCGCGGCGAGCTGTACAAGGATTACGTGATCCTTGAGCATATCGGCTCCCGCCACGTGGTCATGCCGGGAACCTTTCTCGCCCGGGCAGTGTCGGTGGCCCGGGACCTCGACCACGTCCGGGAGGGACTGGACCAGGCCCGCAGGATGATCGAGCTTACTGTTGCATCGTAATCACGGCATATCCGGTTCCCCGGAATCCAGGAATTGTAAGCGGTTGCAGGGTGTCACAAATGTGGTGCTCGAACTGCACCATGATACACCCCGCCTGTCGGGAGGTTCGAGCGCGTGCCGATGGGTGCCCTGTGATCGCATATACGTTGAGCCAGCGCACGGAGCTTGCTACTCAAACGCCCTGGACTTCCAACCCGAAACGGCTTCCATGTCAGCCGGACAAGAAAGGCAACACCAATGAACGGACAACTGGATCAGTATACCATTGAGCTGCTGGATCATCTCTGCGATCCCGTCCCCGGGGCATCCGCACCCGGAGCAAAGGAAAAGGACACGGTGCAGGACCTGCTCCAAAAGGCGCGGCAGGAGGAACGGACCGGGCCCATCGTCGAGCTTTTCCGGACCCTGAAAGAGCTGCGCGACCACTCCTCCCTTTCGGCCCGGGCCCTGGGAGTCAGCCGCGAAGAGCTGGAGCGGCTGGCCCGGCGGCACCAGGAGATCGACGAGCACATGGTGTCGGTGGGTGGCCGCGTGGGGCAGGCCCTGGCCATCGTCGGGCAGGCCAATGCGCGGGTGGACGACTACCTGGAACGTAAGGACCGCGAGGCGCCCTCGGGTATTGAGCTATGGGACAGGATCCAGGAGAACCAGGAACGGATCAGGAAGGCGCTGGCCATGGACGAGGAGGCGTGGAACTCCTTTGCCGGCCAGATCCGGCATGCGGTCGGCTCGGTGGATGAACTGGCGTCGCTCATCGACCTGCCGCCGGCCGCGGTGGCGGATATCGCCCGGGTGACAAGGAACTACCGCATGCGGCTCACGCCCTACTACACCAGCCTGATCATGCCGGGAGAGATCAACGACCCCATCATGCTCCAGTCGGTCCCCACCGGCGAAATGGTGGACAACGCGGGCATCGAGATCCCGCCCGTGGCCGCGGACCACTCGCCGGCCCGCCTGGTGGACCAGTTCTATCCCCGGGTGGTGACCATCAAGAGCACCAACATGTGCGCCATGTACTGCACCCACTGCCTGCGCATCGCCCACATCGGCCGCAAGGACAAGATGTTCTCAAAGGACGCCTATGGCGAGGCCCTGGACTACATCCGCGTCAACCCGCGCATCCGCGACGTCCTCATCACCGGCGGCGATGCCCTTGTCCTGCCCAACTCCATGCTGCGCTGGCTGCTGGAACAGCTTGACACCATTGATCATGTGCGCCTCAAGCGCCTGGGCACCAGGGTGCCTGTGACCGCGCCCATGCGCGTGGACGAGGAACTGCTCGACATCCTCGAGGCCTCCAATGACATCAAGCCCCTGCGGGTGGTGACCCAGATCAACACGGCCCGGGAGATCACCCCGGTCTCGCAGCAGGCCTTCAGGCGGATAGCGAAACGGGTCTTTGCCGTTCTCAACCAGGCCGTGCTCCTGCGCGGCATCAACGATTCCCGGGTCAAGATGTGGAAGCTCTGCGAGACCATCCAGGAGGCCTGCGTTCGGCCCTACTACATCTTCAACTGTTCCTACCGCAACCCCCAGTTTGCCCATTTCCGGGTCCCGGTGGAGAAGGGCAGGGATATCGTGGAGTCCATGTACGGCAACATCGTGGGCGATGCCATCCCCCGCTACATCGCCACCGCGGGCGGTAAGATCCCCATGCACCGCAGCAACGTGGTGGGCAGGGAAGGCGGGGAGCTCATTCTGCGCAAGCCGTGGAACGGCGAGGTGGTCCGCTATCCGGACGCGGACCCGGATGTTTACGGCAGCAGCGATTTTTCCTTCTCCCGCTACACGTCGTGAAGATCGTCCTGGACCGGCTCGCGGTCGACCAGGAACAGGAACTGTTTGACCTGCTGCACGGGCTGGTCTCCATCCAGAGCGGAAGCAGCAACAGGGAAGGGGTCAACCGGGTGGGGCGGCTGATCCGCCGGTTCCTGACCGGTCCCGGCATGGACCTGGACCTGGAGACCGTGGACGGCGGCCGGTATGGCGACCACCTGCTCTTCCGGACCAGGGCTGCGACCGGCAGGAACCGGCCGATCCTGATCACGGGCCACATGGACACGGTCTTTCCGCCCGACACCCGTTTCACCGACTGCACCCGCCAGGACGACAGGATCCACGGCCCCGGTGTCATCGACATGAAGGGCGGCCTGGTGGTGACCATCGGGGCCTGCCGTGCCCTGGCCCGGGCCGGCCTCCTGGCCGGCCTGCCCCTTGTCCTCCTGTTCAATTCCGACGAGGAGGTGGGCTCTCCCACCTCCATACCCCTGCTGCGCCGGCTGGCGCGGGAGTGCTGCTGCGCGCTGGTCACCGAGTGCGGCGGCATGATGGGTGAAGTGGTGACCGGTCGCCGGGGCAAAACCGGCTACCGGCTGAGGGTGAGCGGCCGCGCCGGTCATGCCGCCTTTGCCGGCAAAAAAAAGGCCAGCGCCATCCTGGAGCTGGCCGGCAAGATCATCGCCCTGGAAGGATGCAACGACCTGGCAGGGGACGTGGTTGTCAACGTGGGCAGGATCGAGGGAGGGATCGGCCCCAATACCGTGGCCGACCACGCCATGGCCCTGGTGGACAGCCGCTACCCGGACCGGGAGACGGGCGAGCGGCTGCGGCGGGAGATCCGGCGTATCTGCGCCGGAACCACGGTGCCCGGCACCGGCTGTCGCCTCGAGATCACCAACGAGCGGCCGGTCATGGAACGCAGCGCGGCCAACCTGGCCCTGTACCGCCTCCTGGCCCGCGTGGGTGCGGAGCTGGGTATCGGGGTGCGCGAGGAGGTCCGCCAGGGAGTCTCCGACGCCAACACGCTGGCAGGCGAGGGACTGCCGGTCCTGGACGGCCTGGGCCCGCTGGGCGAGCTGGATCACAGTGAACAGGAGTACATGCTCGCGCCGAGCCTGCCCCGGCGTACCCTGCTGCTGGCCAACTTTCTTCCTCTCCTGGCCAGGCAGTGCGCCTCAGGACAGCCCCGGGAGCGGCCCGCAGCCTGACCTTCCCGGGATTCCTGCAAAAACGTTACTTTTCCAGCCGCCTGCGCAGCCGGGCCGCGTTCTGTTCATCGCGAAAGGAGACAATGGTGATGGGCGAACGGTGGAACAGTTTTTCCGCCACCGATCCGGTGAAGGCATGCACGATGTCGGACCGGGCCCTGATCCCCATGACGATCATGTCCACCTCCTCCTCCACCGCGAAGTGCAGCAGGACCCTGGCCGGTCGTCCCACCCGGAAGACGACCCGGATCCGATCCTCGGGAAAGTCGATCTCCCCGAGCATCTTCTCCACTTCACCTATCCGCTGTTTCTGGATCTCCTGCAGGTAATGCTCCTCGTCCACGTCGTAGCCGAACGAGGTGATGAGCTGCACCGTTTCCACATCACGTTCATTGATGACATGGACCAGGATCAGCTCGGCACCCAGGGCCTCGGCCAGGCTGGCCGCATACGCCAGGAGGGCCCCGGAAAATGGGGAAAACGCCAGGGGAACCATGATCTTTTTGACATCCAGCATTGTTTTTCTCCCGTAGCTAGAAAAAACACCGTCTCAGGCCGCCAGGGTCTGCTCCTGCGGCAGGCGGGTGCGCTGCATGAGATAGAGCGCACCGTACAGGCCAAGGCCGATGAGGTAAGTCCAGTAGCGCTGGCCGTGGGCCATGCCCAGCCAGGCGGCAACCTGGTCCGGCCGCATCAGGATGAAGCAGACACAGAGAAAGAGCGGGATCTCCCACACCTTGTTCTTGGTGATGAACCAGCCCTGGGTGGCCGAGGCAAAGGCGAAGTTGCCCAGGCAGGTCATGGCGAAGATGAGAATACCCTGGGTCCAGGAGTTGATGTTGTGCAGGATCAGGTCCGAGTTGAAGATGAACATGAAGGGGAGGATGGCGGTCCTGATGTCATACATGAATCCCTGGAGGCCGGTGGCGATGGGCGGTGACTTGGCAATGGCCGCGGCGGCATAGGCGGCGAGTCCCACCGGCGGCGTGTCGTCGGCCAGGATGCCGAAGTAGAAGCAGAAGAGGTGGGCGGCCATGAGCGGCACGATGAACCCCTGCATGGCGCCGATATTGACGATGGCCGGCGCGGTGAGCGAGGCCATGACGATGTAGGTGGCCGTGGTGGGCAGGCCCATGCCGATGATCAGGCTGGCCAGGGCGGTGATGACCAGCATGAGGAAGACATTGCCCATGGACAGGACATCGATGATCTCGGAGATCAGGTTGCCCAACCCCAGGGCGACCACGCCGACGATGATGCCGGCAGCGGCCGTGGCCAGGGCCACGGCCACCATGTTGCGGGCACCGGAGACGAGCGACTCCAGGATATTGAGGCAGGACTTCCTGAAGGCCGGCCCCAGGGGCTGCTTCTCCCGGTAGGCGATGACCGGTTCCTGGAAGAGCATGATCACGAACATGACCAGGATGGCGTTGAAGGCGGCCAGCTCGGGCGAGTGACGGACCACGATCAGTTCGTAGAGGAGCATGCAGAGCGGAACCAGGTAGTGGAGGCCGCCGACCAGGGTCTTGAAGAACGGCGGCAGCTCGCTCTTGGGCAGGCCCCTGATACCCAGCTTGGATGCCTCGATGTGGGAGATGAAAAACAGGGCAGCGTAGGAGGCAAAGGCCGGGATCGCGGCCGCCTTGACCACCTCGATGTAGGGCACGTTGACATACTCGGCGATGATGAAGGCGGCGGCGCCCATGATCGGCGGCGCGAGCTGGCCGTCGGTGGAGGCGGCGACCTCCGTGGCCGCTGCCTTGGTGGCCGGGTAGCCCACCTTCTTCATCATCGGAATGGTGAAGGTGCCGGTGGTGACGATGTTGGCGATACTCGAGCCCGAGACCAGGCCGGTGAGGCCGGAGCCGACAATGGCCGCCTTGGCCGGACCGCCCTTGTAGCGGCCGAGCAGGGCCAGGGCAAGCTGGATGAAGTAGTGCCCGGCACCGGCCTTGTCAAGCATGGCGCCGAAGAGGACGAACAGGAAGACGATGGTGGCCGAGACATCGAGCGGAATGCCGTAGATGCCCTCGGTGGACATGGTCATCTGGCCGACGAACCGGTTCATCGAGGTGCCCTTGAAGGCGATCAGGTCCGGCATGTAGGGCCCGAGAAAAGAGTAGAGAATAAATCCGCCCGCAATAACCGGCAGGGCAGGGCCGATGGTCCGGCGGGCCGCTTCGAGCAGGAGCACGACCAGCAGAAGGCCGACCACGGTGTCGGTCATGCTGGGCGAGCCGTAACGCACGGTGATGCCCTCGTAGTTGATGATCAGGTAAAGGGCGGCATAGGCGGCCACTCCGGCCAGGATGATGTCAAGCAGCGGAATCCTTTTATGTTCCGCAAGATACCTGATTCCGAAATGGGGTTTCTTCCACAAGGGGTAGTTGAGGAAGACCAGGGCCATGGCAAAGGCCAGGTGGATGGCGCGAATATAGGTGGTGTCAAGGAGCAGGAGCTTGGGCAGGGAGAGCTGAAAAAGGCTCCAGGCGACGGCAATGGCGGGAATCAGGTATCTCTGCCATCCTTCCGGTCTCCTGCCGATGCCCTCCTCTTCCTCGGCCAGCTTCCGGGCCAGCTCCATGCCGTCGTCGTCAACCGTATCAACGCGAAGTTTGCTCATGTGACCGTCTCCTGGAGAGGTGGTAAGGCCGAACCCTGGATTGAGCGGTTTTCATTGTGCCCCGGGATGCGGGTCTTGTGGTGCTGCACAACATGCCCACAAGGAACATCACGAGACGAGACAGATGAAGAAAGGTGAAACACTCAATCCAGGTAAACAGATCCACGGGTCAGACCCGGCCGGAGGAAGCGACAGGACGACAGAATCCGTGCCGGGCGATGAAACAACCGAAAAAAAAGGCGGCAGCCTTGCGACTGCCGCCCGGAAAAACGCGGCAACGTTACTTCATCAGGCCGGCTTCCCTGTAGTACTTCATGGCGCCGGGATGGATGGGGGCGGAAAGGCCATCCAGCATGGATTTCTTGGTCAGGGTGGAGTAGGCCGGGTGCAGCTTCTTGAAATCGTCGAAGTTGTCAAATACCTCCTTGGTGATGGCATAAACGATCTCGTCCGGCACCTTGGCCGAGGTGACCAGGGTGGCCTTGACGCCGAAGGTGGGCACGTCCTTGTCGTTCTGGGCGCCGGGGTACATCTCCACCGGGATCACCGACTTGGCATAGTAGGGGAACTTGGCCAGCATCTTGTCGATCTCGGGGCCGCTGATGGAGACGAACCGTACCTTGCGGGCGCCGGAGGTGGCCTCCTTGATGGCTCCGGAAGGATGACCGACGGTGTAGAAGAAGGCATCGATACGGCCGTCCTGCAGCAGGCCCGGGGCCTCGGAGGCCTTGACGTTTTCGGCCTGCAGGTCTTTCTTGAAATCAATACCCACGGCGTTGAGCGCGTCAATGGCGTTCTGGCGCTGGCCCGAGCCGGGGTTGCCGATATTGACCTTCTTGCCCTTCAGGTCCTTGATGGTCTTGATGCCGGAATCAACAGCGGCGACCAGGGTGACGGACTCGGGGTGAATGGAGAACACTGCGCGCAGGTCCTTCTGCGGTCCCTTGTCCTTCCACTCGGCCAGGCCGTGCCACGCCTGGTACTGGCGGTCGGACTGGACGATGCCGAATTCCAGGTCGCCGTTCATCACCGCGTTGACATTGAAGACAGAGCCGCCCGTGGACTCGACAGTCGCCCGGATTCCGTACTCCTTTTTCTTCTTGTTGACCATCTTGGCAATGGCGCCGCCGGTCGGATAGTAGACACCGGTGATGCCGCCGGTGCCGATGGTCACGAACTGGGTCTTCGCCTGGACATTGGCAAAGGTCATCAGCAGTGCCGCCAGTACGGCGATGGAAAAAAACAGTCCTCTTTTCATTCATACCTCCCTAGTTGAAGAAGTTGAGCAAGATAACGGGCACACCCCACGACCCGTTGCCACCTTGTGGTTCCCGGAAACCGTCCCCCGCACAGGCAGACGATCCTCCTGAGGTTTATATTCAACTCCAGACCCCTTGACAAGAAAATATTCCTGACAATGCGGGCAAGTTTTTTTGAAGTGAACCGGCCGGAGATTTTCTTGCTTTTTTTGTCGCGACCCGGTAAGCCCAGAATCAGGAGATCCTGCATGGCCGGCCACCGCTGCGCCGGCAAGCCAGGCACCACCTCAAGGGCCAAGCCGCCATTGCCGGGAGACCCCATGACCACGTCACAGGATACGACCCGAAAGACAGCCGGAAGCGGCAGGAAAAAGAAAAAACAGCGCTACGACGTCTCCTTCTACCATGACTGGTGCAAGGCCTGCGGTATCTGCATGGCCTTCTGTCCCCGGGAGATCATCCTGGCGGACAGGACCGGCAAACCCGAGATCACCGACCCGGACCGTTGCGTCGGCTGCCGGTTCTGTGAACTCCACTGCCCGGATTTCGCCATCACCGTATCGGAACGGACCCCCAGGAGGAGGAAAAACGATGCCTGAACACGAGCAGATCACCGGCCGGCGCCTCCTGCAGGGCAACGAGGCCGTGGTGCACGGCGCCCTGGCCGCGGGCTGCCGGTTCTTTGCCGGCTATCCCATCACGCCGGCATCGGAGATCGCCGAGCATCTCTCGGTGCTGCTGCCGGCGGTGGACGGCACCTTTATCCAGATGGAGGACGAGATCGCCAGCATCGGCGCGGTGATCGGGGCCTCCCTGGCCGGGGTCAAGGCCATGACCGCCACCTCGGGGCCCGGCTTCTCCCTGATGCAGGAAAACCTGGGTTTTGCCTGCGTGGCCGAGGTGCCCTGCGTGATCGTCAACGTGATGCGCGGCGGTCCCTCCACCGGCCTTCCCACCTCCCCGGCCCAGGGTGACGTGCAGATGGCGCGCTGGGGGACCCACGGTGACCATCCCATCGTGGTCCTGGCGGTCTCCTCGGTCATCGACTCCTTCACCATCACCATCAAGGCCTTCAACATTTCGGAAAAGTACCGGGTGCCGGTCATCCTCCTCTCTGACGAGGTGGTGGCCCACACCAGGGAGGCCGTGCAGCTGCCGACCCCCGGCGAGATCAAGGTCGTGGACCGCATCCGGCCCAGCATGCCACCGGACTGGTACAAACCCTACGAGGGCGACAACCGCGGGGTGCCGCCCATGGCCGCCTTTGGTGACGGATACCGGCACCACGTCACCGGCCTCATCCACGACGAGCACGGCTATCCGACCCAGAACCACAAGGAGATCGAGAGCTTTCACCAGAGGATGGCCAAAAAGATCCGCCGTGGATTCCCGGACATCCAGATGACCCGGAGCTTCCATACCCGGGACGCCGAGATCCTGGTCATCGCCTATGGCTCGGTGGCCCGCTCGGCCCTGCGCGCCGTGGAGGATGCCCGCAGACAGGGGGTCAGGGCGGGACTGCTGCAGCTCATCACCCTGTTTCCCTTTCCGCGCGCCACGATGACACCGCTTCTCAAGCAGTGCCGGGCCGTGCTGGTACCGGAGATGAACATGGGCCAGATCAGCCGCGAGGTGCTGCGGGTGAACCAGGGCGCCTGCCGCGTGGTCAAGCACAACCGGATGGACGGCCAGTTCATCACGCCCATGGAGATAACCCAGGATCTGCTCAAGCTTTAGCACCCTCAACCCGCTCACATGCGACGTATCAGAAAATACAGGATCTGTCGGTCCTGCCCTGACCGCTGCAAGTGATCACATCCGGATACGACCATGGTTATTCCCGCTCAGACCCTGCGCCACACCTTCCTGCGCCACAACAAGAAATTTCCCCATGTCTGGTGCCCCGGCTGCGGTAACGGCATCGTCATGGCGGCGCTGCTCCGCGCCATCTACCGGCTCGATGTCAGCAAGGATGACATCGTGCTCGCCTCGGGCATCGGCTGCTCGGGCCGGATGCCCACCTACCTGGACTTCAACACCCTGCACACCACCCACGGCCGGGCCCTCACCTTTGCCACCGGCGTCAAACTGGCCAGGCCGTCGCTCAACGTGGTGGCCATCATGGGGGACGGCGACGCCACCGCCATCGGTGGCAACCACTTCATTCATGCGGCGCGCCGCAACCTGAACCTGACCGCCATCATCATCAACAATTCGATCTACGGCATGACCGGCGGCCAGTACTCGCCCACGACCCCATTCGGCTCCCGCTCCACCACCTCGGTCTACGGTCATATCGAGCATGACTTTTCCATCGCCGAACTGGCAGTGACCGCCGGGGCCTCGTTCGTGGCCCGGGCCACGGTCTACCATGCCGACCTGATGGACCGCCTCATCGAGCAGGCCATTCGCAAACGGGGTTTTGCCGTGGTCGAGGTGATCTCCAACTGCCATGTCCAGTATGGCCGCCGTAACGGGCTCGGCGGCGCCGTGGAGATGATGCGGCGTTTCAAGGAACAGGCGGTGCACGTGCACGAGGCGGAAAAGATGTCAACCGCGGAACTGGAGGGCAGGATCACCATCGGCGTGCTCACGGACCGGGAACTGCCCATCTCCACCGAGGAATACAAAAAGGTCCGTGAGCGGGCCAAGGCCGGCAGGGGGGGCAAGGTATGAAGCAGCAGGACAGCTTGGAGCGCTACGAGATCCGGTTTTCCGGGTCCGGCGGCCAGGGGCTCATCACCGCGGCAGTGATCTTTGCCGAGGCCGTGGGGGTCTATGACGGCAGGTATGTCTGCCAGACCCAGAGCTACGGTCCCGAGGCCCGGGGCGGCAAGTCAAAGGCCGAGGTGGTGGTCAGCGATCATCCCATCGATTATCCCAAGGCCCTGGAGCTGGACCTGCTGCTGGCCATGAATCAGGCCGCCTGTGACGCCTATTTCTATGACCTGAAAAAAAACGGCATCCTGGTGGTGGATTCAACCCTGGTGGAACAGTTCCCCACCTCCCGGATCATCGCCATCCCGTTCACCGGCATAGCCAGGGATGAAATCGGCCGGGTGCTGGTGGCCAACATGGTGGCCCTGGGCGCCATCGGCCTGCTGTCAGGTCTGGTCAACCTGGACAACCTGGAAAAGGCGCTGCTGGCCCGGGTGCCGAAAGGGACCGAGGAGATGAACCGGGACGCCCTGAGGCGGGGTATTGAAGAGGCAGGGAAGATCAACCTGGACCGGCTGCCCCGATCGGTCATGAACGAAGACGAGGAATATCCATGAAGGTTATCGCATTCAACGGCAGTGCCCGCAAAAACGGCAATACCACCATGCTGGTGGGATACGTGTTCGAAGAGCTGGAAAAGGAAGGGATCGGGACAGAGCTGGTGCACCTGTCAGGGGAGCATCCGCACGGCTGTATCGCCTGCTACAAGTGTTTCAAGAACAAGAACAGGCGCTGCGCCGTGGACATCGACTGCATCAACGACTGCATCGAAAAAATGGAACAGGCCGACGGCATCATCCTGGCCTCTCCCACCTATTTTGCCGATCTTTCAACCGAACTCAAAGCCCTCATCGACCGGGCCGGCATGACCTCCAGGGCCAACGGCGACATGTTCCGCCGCAAGGTGGGCGCGGCCGTGGTGGCCCGGCGGCGCGGCGGTGCCATTCACGTCTTTGATTCCATCAATCACTTCTTCACCATCGGCCAGATGATCATCGTCGGCTCCTCCTACTGGAATATCGGTGTCGGCCGGGACCGGGGCGACGTCGCCGAGGATACCGAAGGGATCACAACCATGCGGGACCTGGGCCGGAACATGGCCTGGCTGCTGAAGAAGCTCCACTCCTGATTCCCTGATCATCCTGTTATCGCCACCACCGGCCGGGGACCCCCCGGTGGTGGCGTCTCCTTTGCCACGAGCCCAGCGCATCTCGTTAACGTTCCGTAATTTTCCCTGAACTCCCTCCTGTTGTTCCCTACGGGCCCACCCCATGACCCACTGTTTTTCCTGAAAGTATTTGACCTGCATTCCGGCAGACCATATAACAAAAAGAGAGATGGCTGTTCTGCCGGTGCCGTGGCCCCCCATGGTGGTGTAACCGCCTGCCACCTCTGCCGACTCATGCCGGGCGGCATCTTCTTCCATTCCCGGGGCAGGCCGGCGCGGCCCACCGGCAAATGGGGCACTGCGCAGCACCAGGAAATCCCCTGTCGACAGAGAGCCCTGTTGACCGGTCACAGCCAATCCGCTGGCTGGCCAACCCTCTTGCCGCAGGTGGTCGGTTGCGGTCCGGAAAACCCCGCCACAACCCTGACCGTCTGCCGCGATTGCATATATACAACCGCCTGGTTACCTGTCCCCGCGATGCGGAGATGTTGCGGGCAAGGAGGAGCTTTATGCTGGTTATCTGCGAGGAATGCGCAAAGAAATACAACATTGATGAGAACCGGATCAAGGGGGACAGGGCCCGTTTCTCCTGCCTCGAATGCGGTCATATCATTGTTGTCGAAAAACCGCAGAACCGCTCATCCGCCGACACCGCCGGTGACGAGCCGGATAGGACCACCCAAGACCTGGACATCAACGATCCGGCTGCGAAAGGCGACAGCGCCACAGAACCCGCCACCGCCGGTTCCGGACGCAAGGGAGAACCGAAAAATCCCGCCGGGTCCAGGAAGAAGGGCAGGGGACTGCCCATCGGCGTCTACCTCCTCATTGCCCTGACCATCGGTTTTCTCACTATCACCGGGGTCATGGCCTACCTGTATCTCCGGTACATTCCCGAACTGATGAACCGGCAGGTCAACCTGCGGACCACGGACATTGCCATCTCCTTCGCCGGTTCGGTCAGGCAGCCTCTCCTGGTCCGCAACTACCTGCTGGTCAACAAGGAGGCGGAACGAATCAGCCGGCTGCCGGGGGTGGCCTATGCCGCCGTGGTCAACAAGCGTGGCATCGTGGTTGCCGGTTTCTTCAGCGACCTCTCCAGGTTTGCCCCTGATTTCGCCGGACAGGTGAAGGAAAAAGGCTTTCCGCAGATCATTGTCCGGCAGAACCACCTCTCTGCCGGAACCCGGGAAAAGGATCACGTCCTTACCCTGGGCGGCCAGAAACTGCACGACAAGGCCGTCGCCCTGGCAGACGTCGGCGGTGAAGTCCATGTGGGCATCTACATCTCCGACGTGGACAAGGCCATCAGGGATGTCCTGCTCTCGCCGACCACCTTTTCCCTGCTGGGCCTGGTCCTGTTCAGCGGTATCCTCACGTTCTTCCTGATCGCCCGCTCGATCTCGAAACCGCTGCAGGAACTGACCGAGGTGGTGAACCGGATCTCCCTCGGCGAACTGGACCTGGCCGTGGAACCGCGCGGCCCCAGGGAGGTACGCGAGCTGGCCTCGGCCTTCGAGCGGATGCAGTACTCCATCAAGGCCGCCCTGGACCGGATGCGACGGGCACGCTAGCCCGCTTGTTTCACAAAGGTCGTCGCGAAAGCTCTGAAAATGCCATGAATGCAAGGAACAGCGCAAAAAGGTCCGCAGACATATTGAAATATTCCGAGGAATCCTTTTTGCGCTGTGACGCAGCAGGCATGGTGTTTTCGGGCCTTGCAGCAGATCGCTTGTGAAATATGCGGGCGAGGACAGGTGTCCTGCCTGCGGCAATGCCGCCAAACTTCCGGTATGCATCATCCCGGCCGCTGCGGTCGGCGATGCGCACCCGGGACAGGGAAATTCCGTCCCCTGCTGACAGGCGCCCCTGTCCCTGTCTCTGACCACCACAAGGAGAAGCAGCAGCCATGACCCTTCCCAGACCAAGGCTTATTCTCTGCACCCTGCTCTGCCTGCTCGCCACCGGCTCCCAGGCCATGGCGGCCTACACACTCTCCATGCTGCCCCGGTATTCCATCGAAGAGATCCACCGTCGTATCTCTCCCCTGGCCGACTATCTGCAGACCGCCACCGGCCTGACCATCAGGCCGGTCCTGGTGCCCACCTTCGCGCGCTACCGGAAACAGCTCGCCTCGGGCATCGACATCGGCTACGAAAATCCCTACATCTACGCCCTGGCATCCGCTGATCACGAGGTCGTTGCCATGGCGGAAAAGGGCAAGGACAACGACCGATTCCGGGGGATCATCATCGTCCGCAGCGACAGTCCGGTCAAGACCCTGGCCCAGCTGCGCGGCAAGACCATCGCCATAGTCGGCTTCACCAGCGCCGGCGGTTACCTGTCCCAGAAACTGACCCTGCAGGAACACGGTCTGGCGGTCAGAAAGGAATGCCGGGTGGAGGAGGCTCCGGACAACAAGCAGGAGAATGTCATCCTCGCCGTTTATACCGGTGATGCCGATGCCGGCTTTATCAGGGAATCGGCCCTGCACCGGGTGGACAACTATGTGCCGCCCGCTGCCATCCGGGTCCTGGCCGCGACCGCCTGGCTGCCCAACTGGGCCCTGTCGGTGCGCAGGTCCATGCCTGCCGAAGACCGGGAGAAGATCACCAGGGCCCTGCTCGAGCTGCCACCGGACAGCCCGGTGCTCAAGGCGCTGAAGATCAAAAAGTTCCGGCGCGCCGACGATGCCGAGTACAACAGCATCCGCAAGGCAGCCGGCCTGCCCCTTCCTGCGGGCGCCAGCCCGGATGCGACTCCAGCCAACCACTGATTCCGCCGGCCCATGAAAAACATCCTGCTCCTCCTTTTCCTCCTGGTCACCATTGCGGCCTCTCCCTGCCTGGGAGAGGAGTACAGGCTCTCCATGCTGCCCCGCTACTTTCCGGAAAAGCTGACCGCCATGATCACGCCGCTGTCCCGATACCTTTCCGAAAAGACCGGGCATCGCATAGTGCCCGTGCTCACCGACAACTTTGCCCAGTACGAGACCAGCCTGCTGAACGGAACCATCCGGATCGGATATGAAAACCCCCTGGTCTATGTCAACGTCTCCCGCGTGCACGAGGTGCTGGTGACCGCGATCAAGGGCAGGGGCGGCGACCGGTTCCGCGGCATCATCATCGCCCGTCCGGATTCCGGCATCACGGCCCCGGCCGACCTGAAACACAAGAGGATCATGATCGTGGGCAAAACTTCGGCCGGCGGCTACCTGTCGCAGAAGATCGCCCTGGCCGGGGAGGGACTGGACGTGGACCGTGACTGTGACCTCAGCGTCGCCGCCGACAACCGGCAGGAGAATGTCATCATCTCGGTGGCCATCGGCGACGTGGATGCCGGTTTCATCAGGGAATCGGCCCTGCACAAGGCGGACAGGTACATTATCCCGGGCTCGATCGGCGTGGTATACGAGGCAGCCTGGCTGCCCAACTGGGCATTTTCCGTGGACCGGGACCTGCCGGCCGGCCTGAAGAAGCGTATCAAAACCGCCCTGCTGGAACTGGACAGCAAGAGCAAGGTATTGCAGGCCATGGGACTGTCCGGTTTCAAGGAGGCCAGGGACAGTGACTATGACGTGATGCGGAAATTCAGCAGCAGGTAGGCGAAAGAAATGCTTGTTCCCAGGGAAAAACCATACATGCAGGGGTTGAACAGTTACTACCTGGATATCGCCAGGTTTGTCGAACACCTGCAGGGCGAGATCGGCTCGGGCTGTATATACGGCCGCGCGTCCGGCCAGGAGGTCCTTGTTTATTTTGACGAAAGCGAGATCTTGCGGGGGCTCATCCAGGACAGTGGCGAGCGGGCGCGGGTCTCACCCGAACTCGGTCCGGTCCTGACCGTGCTGGGAGGAAAGAGCTTCAACATCGAGGTCTACTTTCTCGACGCCAACGCCATCTTCTTCTGGGGCCAGCTCCCGCCATTTCAGCGGGCCCGGGCCATTCTGAAATCCTCGGACATCCCCCTGCCGGACTTGATCTTTCGCTTGAAGCAGAAACGCTTTTCCGGCTTTGTCGACGTGCGGGTGGACAAGAAGAAGGAGAGTGCAGTCCTTTTTTTCCACAACGGCCAGCGGATCGGCGGGTCATATTCATGGGGCAGGGGAGGGCTCAATGCCGCCAATGATGACTACAACCGGTTGCTGGCCCGTCTCCAGGCCCACCGGGGAACCTTTGCCGTGGGCCATTTCCTGGCCGACAGGGCCCGGGAGGAGACCGGGAAGACCCCGGAGACGGCCCCTGCTTCCGAAGAAAAACTCTTCTCCAACCTGGCCACGGCCCTGGAAGAATTCCTTGATATCTACATCCGGGTCATGGACAGGAAGAAAAAGGCCGAGCCCGTGCTCCGGCTCAAGCAGACCTTCCTGGACCGGCTTAACGAGTATCCCTTCCTTGATCCTTTTCTCGGAATCTTCGATTACGCGGACGGTTCTGTCCGGTTTTCCGATGACGCACCGCGCAACAAGATCGCCGATGCCGTGGTGGACTGCGCCTGGCAGGTGATCACCGATGCCGGCCAGCAGAAGAGGTTCCGCAATGAACTGGCCAGGTGGTCGTACCGTTCCGCCCTCGAGGAACGGGGGATCCGGGTGGACCGTTAGGAACGGTCTGCCTCGGAACCTCCTGCTTTGCCATCCCCCCTTGCTCTCTTGCTCCCGGCAAGCTGGCCGCAGGCCGCGGAGATGTCCTCCCCCCGGCTCTGGCGGATAAAGACCGTGTAACCGTTCCGGCGCAGGATCTCCTGAAAACGCAGGACCCGGTCGCGGCCGGGACTGGTGAACCCGCCGCAGCCGGTCTCGTTCATGGCGAGCAGGTTGATCTTGCAGGGAACCTGTTTGAGGAGACCGGCCAGGCGCAGGGCATCGCTGTCTGAATCGTTGATGCCGCGCAAGAGGGTATACTCGAACATGATCCGCTGTCGCTTCTTGCGGGGAAAGGCGCGGCAGGCGGCCATGAGTTCAGCCAGCGGAAAGCGGTCATTGACCGGCATGATCCGGCTGCGGGTCGCATCGTCCGCGGCATGAAGGGACACGGCCAGGTTGACGCTGGTTCTGCGGCCCAGTTCCAGCATCTGCGGCACCAGGCCGCAGGTGGAGACCGTGATCCGGCGGCCGGCAAAGTCCAGGCCACGCTGCTCGGTGAGGATGGAGAGGGCATCCAGCAGGTTGGCCAGGTTGGCCAGCGGCTCGCCCATGCCCATGAACACCAGGTTGGTCAGACGGCCCCGGCCGGCGGCCAGCATCCAGTCGCGTACTGCGCAGACCTGGTTCACAATCTCCGCCGTCTCCAGGTTGCGGGCAAAGCCCATGCTGCCGGTGAGGCAGAAGCGGCAGCCCATGGCGCAACCGACCTGGGAGGAGACGCAGAGGGTGTTGCGGTCCTCCTCCGGGATCAGGACCGACTCGATCATGTGGCCGTCGGCCAGGGGAAAGCCGAACTTGACCGCGCCGTCCCGTGAAACCTGGATCACCGGATCGTCAAGGCGGCTGATCGTGGCCTTCACGGTCAGCAGGGCCCGGAACTCCTTGGCCAGGTCGGTCATTGCAGAGAAATCCGGCGGTCCGGGCCGGTAGATCCAGGCCAGGAGCTGGCGGCCGCGGAAGGCGGGCTGGCCCAGGGACTCGACAAAGGCAATGATCTGGTCCCGGGTCAGGTTTTTCAGGTCGGTCTTTTCCTGTGGGTCGGGCATGGCGGTCACAGGGCGCGCTGCGCCTCGGGGGTGAACTGGAGGGAGCCGGCAAGGGCCTGCTCCACAGTGGCCAGGAATTTTTTCTGATCCCTGGGCAGGCGGCCGTTGAGTACGAAATAGTTGGAGGCGTGATTGGCCTGGAACTGGGCCCGCAGGTCCAGGTCCCGGATCAGGGTGTGCAGCTCCCGGCACAGGCCCATCCGGTCGGGCAGACGGAAACGTCCCTGCCGGGCCCGGCGGCCGAGTTCGGTGTTGTCCAGCAGCATCAGGGTGAGCACGGCCACCTGGCTGGGTCGCATGCGGTTGATGACCGCGGCCGTTGCGCGGGCATGGGCCTGGGAGTCTTCCGTACCTGCGATACCGAGCAGGCAGGTGACCGAGAGAAAGATGGAGGCCCGGCGCACCCGGCGGCCCGCCTCGACCATGGCCGTACTGTCCGCACCCTTGCCGATGGCGGCCAGGGTGGGATCGTGGCCGCTTTCAAGCCCCATGTAGATTCGGCCCAGGCCCAGTTTCCTGAGCGCCACGAGCTGGTCTTCGCGCAGGCGCAGGATGTCGCGGCTGTTGGCGTACAGGGAGATACGCCGCACCCAGGGCAACTGTTGCCGGATCCGGCGGCAGAGCGCGTGCAGGCGCGCATGGGGTATGGCCAGCGCATTGCCGTCAGCCAGGAAAACGGTCTTCTGCCGCCGGCAGTGGCGGCGGGCGAACGCGATATCCCGGCCGATTTCCTCTTCACTCCTGATCCGGAACGGCTTGTCCCGGTAGGCGCCGCAGAAGGTGCAGCGGTTGTGGGAACAGCCCAGGGTCACCTGGAAGATGATGGAATGGGCCTCGCTGGGCGGCCTGATAACCGTTCCCTCGTAGTGCATCCCGGCTCCACTTTCCTCCTGCCGGCCCGACGGGCTGTCAGCCGTTGGCGCGGGCAAAATCCTCCATGAACTCCACCAGCCTCTCCACTCCTTCCACCGGAAACGCGTTGTAGATCGAGGCCCGGCAGCCGCCGATGGAGCGGTGGCCCTTGAGCCCGTCCAGGCCGGCGGCGGCGGCCTCGCTGATGAAGCGGGCCTCCAGTTCCGGGGTGGGCAGGTTGAAGGAGATGTTCATCATGGAGCGGGAATCCTTCTCTGCATGGCCCCGGTAGAAGTCGGTGGCGTCAATGGCCTCGTAGACCATGGCCGCCTTTTTCCTGTTTATCTTCTCCATGGCCTCCACACCGCCCTGCTCCCTGAGCCAGTGCATGACCCGGCCCACGCAGTAGATGGCAAAACAGGGCGGGGTGTTGAACATGGAGTCCTTGTCCGCATGGGTCTTGTAGCGGAGCATGGTGGGAATGGTGTCCGGAGCCCGGTCCAGCAGGTCATCGCGGATGATGACCACGGTGACCCCGGCCGGTCCCATGTTCTTCTGGGCACCAGCAAAGATAATCCCGAACCGGCTCACGTCCACGGGCCGTGAGAGGATGTCCGAGGACATGTCCGCCACCAGCATGACATCTTTTGCCGGCATGGTCGCAAACTGGGTGCCGTAGATGGTGTTGTTGGAAACAAAGTAGAGATACTCGCTGTCAGGATCAACCGTGTACTCGTCGTCCGCGGGCACCCGGTTGAAGGTGGTCGCCTCGCTGGAAAAGGCCACGTCGATGTCGCCAAAGAGCCTGGCCTCCCTGATCGCCTTTTTGGACCAGGTGCCGGTGTTGAGATAGGTGGCCCTGCCGCCGCCTGCGAGCAGGTTCATGGGCACCATGAAGAACTGGGAAGAGGCGCCTCCCTGCAGGAACAGGATCCTGTAATTGTCCGGCACGTTCATGAGTTCGCGGATCAAGGCCTCGGTCTCGGCGGCCACGGCCATGAATTCCCTGCTGCGGTGGCTCAGCTCGATGAGGCCGATTCCCTTGTCGTGGAAGTTGACGATATCACGCGCCGCCTCCTCCAGGACAGGATAGGGCAGGGTGGCCGGGCCGGGACTGAAATTATAGATTCTCTCGGGCATGGGGATTCTCCGGGATCAACAGGAACCGCGGCCGGGACGGATGCGGTGCACCGGCAGCCGTGGTTCCGGTTCGTTTGCTTGTCTGCTGCCTTGAACCGGGCGTTTCACCCGTCTGCAGCTCCTTGCTCCGGCGCGCCATGCGCTGGCGATCGCCTGGACGGTTTCATGATTGCTCATCGCACAGGCCGCCTGCGCAGACCGATCTGGCGCAGGGCCTCGTAGAGAACGATTCCCGCGCTCATGGCCAGGTTCAGGCTGCGGATGTGCGGATTTTCCATCGGGATGGTATAACAGCGGTCCTGGTACAGTGCAAGAATTTCTTCCGGCAGCCCCCTGGTCTCGCGTCCGAAGACGAGCATGTCCCCGGGGCGGTAGGCGGCCTCGGTATAGGCACGGTCGGCCTTTGTACTGAAGAAGAAAAGGGTCTGCTCGTCCTGGGCCTGGAGAAACTCGTCCAGCCCGGGCCAGTGGTTGATCATGACATGGGGCCAGTAGTCCAGGCCGGCCCGTTTCAGGTGCCGGTCATCGGTGGAGAATCCCAGGGGATGGACCAGGTCGAGCACCGTGTTGGTGGCGCCACAGAGCCGGGCGATGGAGCCGGTGTTGGGCGGGATCTCGGGTTCCACCAGCACGATATGGAAGGGGTTGCGGGGCATGATGAATACCTGTGCGGATGCGGGTTGTTTTTTTTGTGGCCCTCTTGTACCAGAGGATGGATTGAGGTTGCAAATTTAAAAATCTGTTTTACATTCTAAAATTTCAGTTTCGGTCCGGACTCCGCGCCCGGGAAGGGGTACCCTGTCCGGGAGCGAGGGCGGGCCGGCGGTCGCTGCCACGGCAATCAACAACAACAGTACAGAGCACGGGAACGCCCGGACGACGTTTGATCGATCTCCGTCTGTCCCGGTTTTCCTGAGATGGATCTATGGCGCTGATAGTGCAGAAATATGGTGGAACCTCGGTCGGTTCCACGGACAAGATCAAGGCGGTGGCCCGGCGGGTCATCGAGTGCCAGAAGCAGGGTAACCAGATGGTGGTGGTCCTTTCGGCCATGGCCGGCGAGACCGACCGGCTTACCGCCATGGCAAACGATATCCAGAAGATTCCCAACCTGCGCGAGATGGACATGCTCCTGTCCACCGGCGAACAGGTCACCATCGCCCTGTTCGCCATGGCTGTCAAGGAGGCAGGCTCGGATGCCATCTCGCTCCTGGGAGACCAGGTGCGGATACGGACCGACAGGATGCACACCCGGGCCAGGATCCGCGACATCGACACCACCCTGCTCAAAAAACACCTGG
The DNA here is from genome assembly GCA_011051875.1 of Desulfobulbus sp. Classification (GTDB taxonomy): domain Bacteria; phylum Desulfobacterota; class Desulfobulbia; order Desulfobulbales; family Desulfobulbaceae; genus DRKI01. The sequence goes on from DRKI01000092.1 coordinate 23,262, forward strand.
ATGCGGGCAGGATCGTCACTGTTGCCGGCTTTCAGGGCGTGGACGATGACGGCGATATCACCACTCTCGGCCGCGGCGGCTCCGACACCACGGCCGTGGCCCTGGCCGCGGCACTGGGCGCCGACGCCTGCGAGATCTTCACCGATGTCGAGGGCGTCTACACCACGGACCCCAACATCTGCAGCCAGGCCCGCAAGATCGACCACATATCCTATGACGAGATGCTGGAGCTGGCCAGCCTGGGCGCCAAGGTACTCGATATCCGCTCGGTGGGGCTTGCCAAACGCTACAACGTGCCGGTCCATGTCCGGTCAACATTTTCAGACAACGAAGGAACCTGGGTAGTCGAGGAGGACAGGATTATGGAGTCCATGCTGGTTTCCGGTATCACCTACAACAGGAACGAGGCCCGGATCACGATCAAGAAAGTGCCTGACCAGCCGGGTATCGCGGCCAAGATCTTTCTGCCCATCTCCGATGCCGGTATCCTGGTGGACATGATCATCCAGAACACCCGCGACTCCCACCTGACCGACATGACGTTTACGGTGATGCGCAACGACTATGCCAGGGCCATGGAGATCGTGAAGAAGGTGGCCGAGGAGATCGGTGCCGAGTCCGTGACCGGCGACGAGTCCATCGTCAAGGTCTCCATAGTCGGCGTCGGCATGCGAAATCATTCAGGCATTGCATCAACAATGTTTCAGATCCTCGCTAAAGAAGGTATAAATATGATGATGGTGTCAACATCGGAGATCAAGGTCTCCTGTATTATCTCCGAGAAGTATACCGAGCTTGCCGTCCGGGCGCTGCACGATGCCTTTGCCCTGGACAAGGACAATGTACCTTTGGAAGAGGAGTGAGGCCATGGCCAGGACCATAGAACTCTACGACACCACCCTGCGCGACGGAACCCAGGCGGAGAACTTCAACCTCTCGGTGACGGACAAGATCCGGGTGACCAGGCAGCTCGACAAGCTGGGCATCGACTTCATCGAGGGCGGCTGGCCCGGTTCCAATCCGCTGGCCGTGGAATATTTCGAGCGGATGAAGGATATCAGGCTCAGGCATGCGAAACTGACCGCCTTCGGCTCCACCAGGCATTTCCAGAATCCGCCGGAAAAGGACCGCAACCTGCAGGCCCTGCTGGCTGCCCGGACCCCGGCTATCACCATCTTCGGCAAGTCGTGGGACATCCATGTCCACGACGCCCTGCGCATAGAGCTCGAGGACAACCTGCAGATCATCGAGGATTCGCTGGCCTACCTGCGGCCGCAGGTCGAACATCTGATCTATGATGCCGAGCACTTTTTCGACGGTTTCAAGAACAACCGGGAGTACTGCCTGGCCACCCTGGGCAGGGCCGTGGCCGGCGGCGCCGGGACCCTGGTCCTGTGCGACACCAACGGCGGTACCCTGCCGCACGAGATCCCGCCCATCATCGAGCGGGTGCAGCAGTACCTGCAGGAGCTGGACGCGGATGTCAAGCTGGGGATCCATTCCCACAACGACTCGGAGACCGCGGTGGCCAACTCGCTGCTCGCCGTATCCCTGGGGGTGGACCAGGTCCAGGGAACCATCAACGGTTATGGCGAGCGGTGCGGCAACGGCAACCTGACCTCGGTGATCCCGGCCCTGGTCTTCAAGATGGGGCTCGAGTGCGAGGTGGGCAAGAACATCGACCAGCTCTATTCCACGTCCCGGCTGGTGGACGAACTGGCCAACCTGCCGCACAACCGCTACCAGCCCTACGTGGGCGAATCGGCCTTTGCCCACAAGGGCGGCATCCATGTCAGCGCGGTGGAGCGCAACCCGCTGACCTACGAACATATCGAGCCGGAAAAGGTGGGCAATATCCGGCGGATCCTGATCTCCGACCAGGCCGGGCGCTCCAATGTCCTGCACAAGGCCAGGAAGTACGGCCTGACCATCGATGCCAACGATCCACTCATGGACTCCATCATCAGCGAGCTCAAGGAACTGGAAAACCAGGGCTACCAGTACGAGGCGGCCGAGGCGAGCTTCGAGCTGCTCATGCGGCGGGCCCTGGGACTGCAGCGCAAGTTTTTCAAGCTCGAGGGCTTCCGGGTCATGAACCACAAGTACCGGATGGACAAGACCCCCTTTACCGAGGCCACCATCCGTCTTTCCGTGGGCGGCAAGGAGGTGCACACCGCATCCATGGGTGACGGCCCGGTCAATGCCCTGGACCGTGCCCTGCGCAAGGCCCTGACCCGGTTCTATCCCAGCCTGGAGGAGATGGAGCTCATCGACTACAAGGTGCGGGTGCTCTCCGGCGAATATGGCACCGGCGCCAAGGTGCGGGTGCTGGTGGAGAGCAAGGACTCCAAGTGCCACTGGGGCACGGTGGGCGTCTCGGTCAACATCATCGAGGCGAGCTGGCAGGCCCTGGTGGACAGCATCAACTACAAGCTGATGAAGGACGAGCAGGCAAAGAGCGTGCAATGAAGCCGGTGCCGCCGGAGAACCTTTGCGACCCGCGCGTGGCCGTACTCCTCATCCTGGCGGTGGCCCTGATCGTCCTGCCGCCGGCCGGGGACACGTCCGGCCCGGCGTCTGCGCCCGCCTTTGCCCTGGAAGGCAACACCATGGTCCGGCGGTTGCCTCCGCATGGCGGACCGGCGGCAGGCCTGCAGGCAGCAGGGGAGGAGCCTGACCTGCCGCCCCGGGTCGCCCTGTTCTTCAACCGCCCCTTCCGGATCAACCGGGCCGGACACGCCGGCCTGACCATGCTGCCGGGGATCGGACCGCGCCTGGCGGACCGGATCCTCTCCCGCCGCGCCAGCCATGGCCCCTTCACCTCGGCCGCTGACCTGCTGCAGGTCAGCGGTATCGGGCCGGACCGGATCCGCCGCCTTGCTCCGCTTCTTTCTTTCAGGTAATCCATGAGCAGGCCACGGGAGATAACCGGCCCGGTCCTGGTCCTGGTCGGCCCCACGGCCATCGGCAAGACCGCGCTGGCCCTCGAGATCGCAGACAGGTTCGGCTGCGAGATCATCTCGGTGGACTCCATGCAGGTCTACCGGTACATGGATATCGGCACTGCCAAGCCCGACGCCGCGGAGCTGCGCCGGGTCCGTCACCATCTCATCGACATTGTCCTGCCCGACGATCCCTACAATGCGGCCCGTTTTGTCACCGATGCCCTGGCCGCCATGGCCGATATCTTCAGCCGGGGCAGGATCCCCCTGCTGACCGGCGGCACCGGCCTCTACCTCAGCGCATTGACCCGGGGACTGTTCGAGGCCGTACCGGTCCGCGCCGGGATGCGGGACCGGTTGCGGCAGCGGCTGGAGCAGGAGGGCAGGGAGGCGCTCTTTGCCGAACTGGTGCGGGTCGACCCGGCAACGGCAAAGCGGATCCATGTCAACGACACCCAGCGGCTGCTGCGGGCCCTGGAGATCTACCACACCACCGGGCGCCCCTGGTCAACCCTGCTCGAACAGCAGCAACAGGCGCAGCAAGGGGTTCATTTTTCCAGCATCCTTCAGATCTGCCTGACCTGCGGCCGTGAGCGCCTCTACCGGCGCATCGGGGAAAGGGCAGGGCAGATGCTGGAACGCGGCCTGGTGGAGGAGGTGGAAGGTCTGCTCACCATGGGTTTTTCCGCCGAACTTCCCTCCATGCAGGCCATCGGCTACCGGCACGTGAACCGCTACCTTGCCGGTGAATGGAACCTGGAGCAGACCCGGGACATTCTGATCCGCGACACCAGGCGGTATGCCAAGCGGCAACTGACGTGGTTCCGGAAAAATCCAGAGTTGCGGTGGTGCCGGCAGCAGGACGGCCAAGGTATTTTTGACCATATTGACAGGTTCATTAACAGCGCTACATCAAGATGATATTGTCGATACCTGATATCTTGCATCAATCCACGCCACTGGCGGAAAACTGAACGGGGAACCGTGGACTACATCTTCAGGACACCGCCGGAATCAGTGGACACAAAAACCTGCGCCCGGCTGGCCAGCGAACTGGACATCCCCCTGCTCGTTGCCAGGCTGCTCTGCCAGCGCGGCATGACCAGCGTCCGGGCCGCTGAAGACTTTCTCTATCCCAGGCTCGACAGCCTGCCGTCGCCCATGGCGATGAAGGGGATGAGCAGGGCAGTGGAGCTGATCCTGCACCACTTCAAACAAAAGAGCCCGGTCCTGGTCCACGGCGACTATGACGTGGACGGTATCAGCGCCACGGTGCTGCTCACCGATTTTCTCAGGCGGCTGGGGTTGCAGACCAGCTACCACCTGCCGGACCGGCTGCGGGAAGGATACGGCATCAACGAACGCTCGCTGCGTGAACTCGCCGGCCGTATCAGCAGGCCGGCCCTCCTGATCACCGTTGACTGCGGCATCTCTGCCGTGGCAGAGACTGCGCTGGCCCGGGAACTGGGCCTTGATGTCATCATCACCGACCACCACGAGCCGCCACCGGTCCTGCCACCGGCCCGGGCCATCCTGAATCCCAAGCAGCAGGACTGCGGTTTCCCCTTTGCCGGGCTCTCCGGGGCAGGCGTTGCCTTTTTCCTGGTCATGGCCCTGCGCAGCCGGTTGGTCGAGGAAGGGGTCTGGAGCCGGGATACTGCTCCGAATCTCAAGGAATATCTTGATCTTGTCGCCCTGGGCACCGTGGCGGACGTCATGCCCCTGGCCGAGGTCAACCGGATCCTGGTCCGGGCCGGCCTGGAGGTGCTGACCGCCAGAAAACGGCCCGGAATCTGGGCCCTGTGCGAACGGATCGGCATGGCCTCCGGCCGGATAACGGCCGAAGACATCTCCTACCGGCTGGCACCCCGGCTCAATGCGGCCGGCCGGCTGGGCAGGCCGGAGATCGCGGCCAGCCTGCTGCTCTGCCCTGATGTGGACCAGGCCCTGACCCTGGCCGACCGCCTGGAAGAGGCCAACAGCGAGCGCAGGAGACTGGAATCCGAGGTGATCAGCGAGGCCTTTGCCGAGTGCGAGTCCCTGGTCACGGCAGGGTACCAGTCACTGTCAATATACGGAAAAGAATGGCATCCCGGCGTGATAGGAATAGTTGCCTCAAGGGTTGCATCAAGGTTCAGGCGGCCGGCCATCGTCTTTACCGACGATACCGACCCGGCGCCGGACCGGCTGAAGGGCTCAGGCAGATCCATCAGGGGGCTCAACCTGTACGAGGCCCTCAAGCAGTGCGCCGACCTGATTGATCAGTATGGAGGCCATGCAAAGGCCATCGGCCTCACCATCCACCGGCAGGACCTGGACGCCTTCAGAAAGCTCTTTGACCGCGCGGTGCGGGCCAACGGTATCCTGGAGCAATCACGGCAGGTGGTCATTGATCTCTGCCTGGACGGCGGCGACAGTGAGATCTTTTCCAGTCGTTTCATGACAGCGTACCAGAACCTGGAGCCATTTGGCGAGGGCAACCCGGAGCCGGTCTTCCTGGCACGGGACCAGAAACTCCACAACCTCAGCCTGGTCAGGGAACACCTGAAGTTCACGGTCCGGGGCAGCCAGTCGGCCATCCGGGGCATCGGCTTCGGCCTGGCCAACCGCATCGAGGTGGCAAGCGGACCGGTCAATCTATTTTTCAAGCTCAGAAATTCCAGCTACAGGGGGAGGGAGTTCCTGGAGGTCCATGCAGTCAACATCAGTACAACGGACTGATTTTACAGGATATATAAAAATTTAACATAATATATATTATGCGACATTGCATAATAGGCCGTGACTGCTCATCTTTCCTCCTGGACTTTTTCCGCACCTTCCTGTCTAATAATGGATTTTTGAAGTTTGCGGACCAGGAAACGGGTTGCTGCGATCTCCCTGCGCGTTTTCCTGGTATCCCGGACCGGGTGCCTGAAGGACTGAGCACTTTCATCAAAAAGATAAAAGAAAAACCTGAAATTTTTCAGAGGTTGCCATGAATCGCGACGTGTACCAGGATCCCCTGGTTTCCCGTTATACCAGCCGTGCAATGCAGGAGCTCTTTTCCGAGCGTTTCAAGTTTACCCACTGGCGGCGCTGCTGGGTTGCCCTGGCAGAGGCGCAGCACGAACTTGGCCTGGAACTGGTCACGGCCGAGATGGTGGATGAACTGCGCCGGCACGTGGATGATATCGACTTTGAGCTGGCCGCCGCCAAGGAGAAAGAGATACGGCACGATGTCATGGCCCATGTCCATGTCTATGGCAAACAGTGCCCCAAGGCCGAGGCCATCATCCATCTTGGCGCCACCTCCCAGTTCGTGGTCTGCAACACCGACCTGACCATCCAGAAGAAAGGACTGGCCCTCATCAAGGCGGCCCTGGTGAACGTGATTGCCAACCTTGCGCGATTCGCCCGCCAATATAAAGATATGGCAACGCTCGGTTATACCCACTATCAGCCGGCCCAGCCTACCACGGTGGGCAAGCGCACCACCCTCTACATCCAGGACCTGCTCATGGACCTGGAATATCTCGAGCAGCTCGAGGACCAGATCAAGGCCCGCGGCGCCAAGGGCACTGTCGGAACCCAGGCCACCTTTCTCGAACTCTTTGGCGGCGACCATGAAAAGGTGCGGCAGCTCGACCGGCTGGTGGCCAAAAAACTGGGGTTTGACCAGGTCTTTCCGGTCACCGGCCAGACCTACCCCAGGAAACTGGACATGAAGACCGCCGAGACCCTGGCCGGCATCGGCGCCTCGGCGCACAAGTTTGCCGTGGACATGCGGCTGCTCTCCAATCTCAAGGTCCAGGAAGAACCCTTTGCCAGCAGGCAGGTGGGCAGTTCGGCCATGGCCTACAAGCGCAACCCCATGCGCTCGGAGCGCATGACCGGTCTTGCCAGGAAGCTGATGGGCCTGGTGGCCGATTTTGCGGCCACGGCAGCCAACCAGTGGTTCGAACGGACCCTGGACGATTCAGCCATCCGGCGGATGGATATTGCCCAGGCCTTTCTCCTGACCGACGCCATCCTGAAGCT
>DRKI01000093.1 GCA_011051875.1 Desulfobulbus sp.
AAATTCTGCCATGTTCAAATATGACGAGTACGGCAACACCCGGGAGATCTATGTCTACGATTCCGGCTCTGCCATCCACTCCAACGCCTTTATCAACAAGGGCACGGCCTTCAGTATCGACGAGCGGCGGCGGCTGGGCCTGACCGCCATGCTGCCGCCGGCGGTGCGCAGCCTGGAGAACCAGGTGGCCAACAGCCGGGTCAAGGTCCGGGACAAGTCCACCGATATCGAGCGGTTCATCTACATCCGTTCCCTGTTCGACCGCAACGTGACCCTGGCCCATGCCCTGATCAGGAGCGATATCGCCCGGTACATGTCCATCATCTACACTCCCACCGTGGGCCTGGCCTGCCAGCATTTTTCCTCCATGTTCCGCTCTGCCAACGGTCTCCACTTCTATCCAGGCAATATCGACCAGGCGGAAAACGTGCTCCGCCGCTTCCAGCCCCGCGACATCCGGGTGGCGGTGGTGACCGACAACCAGGGCATCCTGGGTATCGGCGACCAGGGCGCGGGCGGTATCGCTATCTGCCTGGGCAAGCTGATGCTCTACACCCAGGGCGCCGGGATCGCCCCCTGGCACTGCCTGCCCATCTCGCTCGACGTGGGCACCGACAACGAGGCGCTCCTCAACGACGACGAGTACCTGGGCTGGCGGCACCGCCGCATCACCGGCGACCAGTACATCGACTTTGTGCAGCGGTTCGCCCGCGCCTTCAGGAATGTCTTTCCCAATGCACTGTGCCAGTGGGAGGATTTTTCCAAGCAGAACGCCTTTGCCATCCGCGACGCCTACCTGCACGACCTGATCTCGTTCAACGATGATATCCAGGGCACCGGCGCCATCACGCTTGCCGCCATCCTCACGGCCATGAAGATCAAGGGTGAACAGCTCGCCGACCAGGTCTACCTCATCCACGGTGCCGGCGCCGGCGGGGTGGGGATCGCTGAGCAGATCGCCACCGCGCTCTGTGAACAGGGGATCGGCGAGGAAGAGGCCAGGGCCAGGATCTTTACCCTGGATTCGCGGGGGCTGATCACCACGGATCGGGATCTGCTCCCATACAAGCGCAAGTTCGCCAAGGATCCGGCCAGCCTGGACTGGCTGCAGGACGAGGACGACCTCCGGCTCGGGAACGTGGTGGCAAAGGCGGGGGTCACCGTGCTGATCGGCACCTCGGGCCAGGCCGGCTGTTTCAGCCGCGAGGTCGTCCGCTCGGTCCTGGAACACACCGACCGGCCGGTCATCCTGCCGTTGTCCAATCCCACCGAAAAGGCCGAGGCCGTGCCCGCGGACATCTACTCCTGGACCGGGGGGCGCGCCCTGGTCGCCACCGGATCCCCCTTTCCCGATGTACTCTTTGAGGGTGAATCCTACCTTGTCGGCCAGTGTAACAATGTTTTCGTCTTTCCCGGCGTTGGTCTTGGCGTGCTGGCCTCGGGCGCCCGCGAGGTTCTGCCGCAGTTTTTTACCGCCGCCGCCACCGCGGTTTCGGGCTGTGTCACCCGCGAGGAGATGGCCCGCGGCGCCCTGGTGCCGCCGGTGACCACCCTGGCCGATGTCAGCCTCAAGGTTGCCCAGGCCGTGGGCGAATCGGCCATTGCCTGTGGCGTGAGCCGGCCCTGCGCCTTTTCCAGTTTCCAGCATCAGAACGATGCCAGCCGGCTCAAGGAACTGATCAGGAAGATGCGCTGGGAACCCGATTACCTGCCCCTGGTAGCCATGTAGGGAGGTACCTTGCCACAGCGGACAGGAGTTGCCGGGGGGCGCACCCTGGCCGGAGATACTGCAGGCAGGGGCTGTCGTCTTTCCACCATCGTCCTTGCCGGCCTGGTGCTGCTCGCCGCTTCCCTTTGGCTGACAGGGCACCTCGCAAGAAAGCAGGGGCTCGAGACCCTGGCCGGGGAGGGCGCTTTCCGGCTCGAGCTCTACGTGGCCTACCTGCAGGGTGTTCTTGAGAAGTATGAAGGACTGCCGGAACTGCTGGCCAACAACCGCCGCCTGGTCAACTTTCTGCAGAACCCGGGCGGCCGTGACCGGATCGAGGCCTTCAACCGGTACCTGGAGACCATCAACCGGATCAGCGATGCCGCCGATACCTACCTCATGGACCGTGAGGGCCTGACCATCGCGGCCAGCAACTGGCAGGCGGAACGTCCCTTCGTCGGCCGCAACTTCAGCTACCGCCCCTACTTTCAGCAGGCCATGCAGGGCCGGCTGGGCCGCTATTTCGCCCTGGGCACCACCTCCAGCCGGCGGGGCTACTACTTTGCCTATCCCGTACGCCAGGGCGACATGATCCTGGGCGCGGTGGTGATCAAGATCTCCATCGACCAGGTGGAGCGGAATTGGGGGCATGAAAACGATATCTTCCTGGTCACAGATCCCGATGGCGTGATCTTCATCACCACCAGGGCCTCCTGGCGGTTCCGTACCCTGGAGCCGCTGGCGGCCGAGGTCCGGCAGCGGATCAAGACCAGTCGCCGCTATCCGGGAGCAGAGCTGACCCCGCTTGCCATTGAGGGTGAAGAGGAATGCAGTCACGGCCGGGTCATCACCCTGGTTGAACCGGGAGCGGGACGGCGGAGCTTTCTCCAGCAGTCCGTATTCATGCCCCAGGCCGGCTGGAGAGTGATGGTGCTGTCCGATACCGCTGGGATGGAGAAGAGGGTGGTACGGGCCCAGGTCGGCGCTGGGGTGCTCTTTGCCACCGGCGTCATGCTTCTGCTCCTTGTCTGGCAGCGGCGGCAGCGGCTGGCCGAGCGATACCGCTTCGAGGAACAGAACCGGCACCTGCTGGAGCAGGCCAACGAGGACCTGGAGAGGCGGGTGCGGGAGCGCACCGCCGAGCTTACCGAGAGCAACCGCCAGCTCCGGCGCGAGATCGTGGAGCGCCGCCAGGCCGAGGAAAAACTGCGACACACAAGGCGCGAGCTGATCCATGCCGCCAAGCTGGCAGCCCTGGGCCAGATGTCGGCCGGCATCAACCATGAGTTGAACCAGCCCCTGGCCGCGATCCGTACCTATGCCGACAACGCGATACAGTTCCTTGGCCAGGGCCGGCCGGACGATGCCCTCTGGAACCTGGAACAGATCGGCGAGCTCACCGAGCGGATGGCCAGGATCGGGGCGCAGCTCAAGATCTTTGCCCGGCGCAGCAGCGGCCGCATGGAGGATGTGCCCCTGCACGGCGTGATTGACGGCGCCCTGGAGATCCTGACCCCGGCCATCCGCCGGGATTCTGTCCGGGTGGAGGTCAGGCTGACGCCGGAGGAGATACAGGGCCGGGCCGACAGTGTCCTTTTGCAGCAGGTCCTGGTCAACCTGATCGGCAACGCCATCCAGGCCGTCGCAGGGCAGGAGCGCAAGGAGATCCTGATCCGGGGGGAGGAAGAGGGGGCCAGGGTCGTTCTCCGGGTCCGCGACTCGGGCCCGGGGATCGCACCGGCCCACATGGCGCGGATCTTCGAGCCGTTCTATACTACCAAGGAGCCCGGCCAGGGACTTGGCCTGGGGCTGGCCATCAGCCAGCGGATCATCCGGCAGATGCAGGGGAGCATCCGGGTGGTGCCGGGCGGGGAGGGCGCCTGCTTCGAGATCAGTCTGCAGGCAGTGGGAAAAGACGAAGAAAGGGAAGATAGGTGATGGCCGGCGGCAGGGTTCTGTTCATTGATGACGAAAAACACATCCGCCAGGCCAATCGCCAGACACTGGAGCTGGCCGGCCTGGAGGTCACCTGTCTTGACCGGGCTGAATCCGCCATCGAGGTGGTGGACATGGAATGGCCGGGCGTGGTGGTCAGCGACATCCGGCTGCCCGGTTTGGATGGGCTGGAGCTGTTGCGCCGCATCCGCGGGATCGATGCTGACCTGCCGGTGATCATGATCACCGGCCATGGCGATGTCTCCACCGCGGTGCAGGCCATGCGGGACGGGGCCTATGACTTCATCGAAAAGCCCTATTCCGCCGAACGGCTGGTCAAGACCGTGCAGCGGGCTCTGGAGAAGCGGGCCCTGACCCTGGAGAACAGGAGCCTGCGCACCGAGCTCGAGGCCCACAGCGCGCCCGGACCGCGCATCATCGGACGGACCCCGGCCATGCAGCGGCTGCGGGCCACCATCGCCCATATCGCCGATACCGGTGCCGATGTGCTGGTGATGGGGGAGACCGGCACCGGCAAGGAGCTGGTGGCGCGCTCGCTGCACGAACACAGCCGGCGGCGGACGCGCAACTTCGTTGCAATCAACTGCGGGGCCGTAGCCGCCTCCCTCATCGAGAGCGAACTCTTCGGCCACGAGGCGGGTGCCTTCACCGATGCCAGGCAACCGCGCATGGGCAAGTTCGAGTACGCCAGCGGCGGCACCCTGCTCCTTGACGAGATCGAAAGCATGCCCCTGCAGGTGCAGGTTCACCTGCTGCGGATCCTGCAGGAACGGACCGTGGAACGGCTGGGTTCCAACCGTCCCGTGCCGGTGGACCTGCGGGTGGTGGCCGCCACCAAGATCGACCTGCGGGAGGCCGTGGACCGGGGCCAATTTCGCGAAGATCTCTACTACCGCCTCAACGTGGTCTGCCTGGAGATTCCGCCCCTGCGCGCGAGGAGGGAGGATATCCCGCTGCTGTTTCATCATTTCCTGCTCGTTGCCGGCCACCGCTTCCAACGGGAGGTGCCCCTGCCCGACAGCCGGCAGATGAACCTGCTCATGGCCTGCGACTGGCCGGGTAATGTGCGGGAGCTGCGCAACCTGGCCGAACGCTACGTCCTGCTCGGCCATCAGCATGACTGGTCCCTGGAACGATTGCTCTCCGGCAGCGGAAGCGGCGGGACCGGCAGCCTGCCCCAGCAGGTCGAATCCTTTGAGCGTGCGCTCATCGAACAGGCCCTGGCCGCCAGCGGCGGCAGCATCAAGGGGGTTATGAAGGCGCTCTCGGTGCCGCGCAAGACCCTGTACGACAAGATGCGCAAGTACGGCCTGGACAAGAACAACTACAAGTAAGGCCCGCCGGTCCAGCCGATGCCACGGACAGGGGTCCTGGCCGATGGGTGGAAATCCCGCCATTGGCAAGAGCGGATGGATGGAAATCCGCCGATCTGCCCGGCCGCCTGTTGCAGAGTATTTTTTTATTCTACCGTTTTCCCGTTGTTATCTCCTTCCTTCCCGGCCTGGTCCCTGAATTGCAAAAAAAGGACAGCACCCCATGTCAGGGGCAGATCATTCCGGATGGATGGCCTGCCTGCACGTCCTATTTATTTTTTTATCGATGGAGGAACCATGTCTGGAAAGCTCACCACCGCCCTGGCGATCCTTGGCCTGTCGGTCATGTTGATCGCCGGACCGGCCCTGGCCGGTCCCATTGTCATCAAGTTCTCCCACGTCGTTGCCGAGAACACTCCCAAGGGACAGATGGCCAACAAGTTCCGTGACCTGGTCAAGGAGCGGCTTGGCGGCAAGGTCCTGGTCGAGGTCTATCCCAATTCCCAGCTCTTTGGCGACAACAAGGTCCTGGAGGCCATGCTGCTGGGCGATGTCCAGATGGCCGCGCCCAGCCTGTCCAAGTTCAGCCGTTATACCAAGAAACTGCAGCTCTACGACCTGCCGTTTCTGTTTGAGAACATGGAGGCCGTGGACCGGTTCCAGCATGGTCCCCAGGGGCAGAAGCTGCTGCAGTCCATCAGCAGGAAGGGACTCGTCGGCCTGGGCTACCTGCACAATGGCCTGAAACAGCTCTCGGCCAGCAAGCCGCTGCGCGTTCCCGCCGACGCCAGGGGGCTCAAGTTCCGCATCATGTCTTCGGATGTACTGGCAGCCCAGTTCAAGGCCCTGGGCGCCACGCCGCTCAAGAAACCCTTCTCCGAGGTCTTCACCCTGCTCCAGACCCGGGCCATCGACGGCCAGGAAAACACCTGGTCCAACATCTATTCCAAGAAGTTCTACGAGGTGCAGCCCTATATCACCGAGTCCAATCACGGCCTGCTCGACTACATGGTCGTGACCTCGGCCGAGTTCTGGAACGGTCTGCCCGACGATATCCGCACCGGGATCAAGGGCGCGCTGGACGAGGCCATTGTCTTTGGCAACCAGGTCGCCGCGGACAAGGCCAGGAGTGACAAACAGAAGATCATCGATTCCAGGCGGTGCGAGATCATCGAACTGACCCCGGCCGAGCGTGCCCAGTGGGTGGAGGTGATGAAGCCTGTCTGGAAGCAGTTCGAGGGCCAGATCGGCAAGGACCTGATCGATGCCGCCTATGGCGCCAACCAGGCCGGAAAATAATGGATTCCGCCGGCCGGCGCGGGGAGCCGGCCGGCAATACGGGGGGACGGAGCCCGGTTCGTTCCCCTGATCCGTTTCAGCACGAGGACTCTCTATGTTGCTGCGTATCCTGAACCGGACCGAAGAGGCCGTCATCTGCCTGCTCCTGGTCCTGACCACCCTGCTGGTCTTTGTCGATGTCATCATGCGGTTCGGTTTCAACTCCGGTTTCATGTGGACCCAGGAACTGACCCTGCACATGTCGGCCTGGTTCGTGCTCTTCGGAGCATCCTATGGCATCAAGGCCGGCTCGCATATTGGTGTTGACGCCTTTGTCAAGCTCTTTCCCCGGACCGGCCGCCGGATCCTCTCCGGCCTCGGTGTCCTGCTCGGATTGGTCTACTGCGGCCTGGTCCTGTACGGCTCCTGGATCTACCTCGGCAAGGTGAAGCGGATCGGCATCGAGCTGGAGGATCTGCCCATTCCGGCCTGGATCGCCCATTCCATGCTGATCGTCGGCTTCACCTTTCTCTCCATCCGTCTGCTGATCCTGCTGTGGGAGATCATCATCGATCGGGCCGACGGATTCCGCCATGCCGACGAGGCAAGGGATTCCATGGAGATCGTGAAAGATCTGTCCGGCGGGGAGGCCCGATCATGACCACGGCCGCACTGTTCCTGATCCTGCTGGTCTGCATGCTGCTCGGCATGCCCATTGCCCTGGCGCTGGGACTGTCCAGTATCGCGACCATCCTCTTTTTCTCCAACGATTCCCTGGCGTCCATTGCGCTCAAGCTCTTCGAATCGCTCTCGGAGCATTATACCCTGCTGGCCATTCCCTTCTTCATTCTCTCGTCGGCCTTTCTCTCCACCGGCGGCGTGGCCAGGCGGATCATCCGGTTCGCCATGAGCCTGGTGGGCCATGTCCGCGGCGGCCTGGCCATGGCCTCGGTCATGGCGTGCATGATCTTTGCCGCTGTCTCGGGATCCTCCCCGGCTACGGTGGCCGCCATCGGCACCATCGTCATCGCCGGCATGGTCAAGGCGGGATATCCCGAGAGCTTTGCCGCCGGCGTCATCACCAATGCCGGCACCCTGGGTATCCTGATTCCGCCCTCCATCGTCATGCTGGTCTATGCCGCGGCCACCGAGGTCTCGGCCGCCCGCATGTTCATGGCCGGCTTCATCCCCGGCCTGCTCATGGGCCTGATCCTGATGGTGGCCATCTACATCGTCGCCCGGTCCAGGCGGTTGCCCACCCAGCCCTGGCAGGGATTTGGCGAGATGCTCAGCTCCGGGCTCTCCGCCTTTGGCGGCCTCATGCTGATCGTCATCGTCCTGGGTTCGATCTACGGCGGCATCGCCAGCCCCACCGAGGCGGCCGCGGTGTCAGCGGTCTATGCCTACGCCATTGCCGTGTTCGGCTACCGGGACATGGGCCCGCTGAAGGATGTGCCGTGGCGCAGGGAGGGTGAGGGCACGGCCGCGGCCGCGATACGCAACCTGGCCGCCATGACCCTGGCCCTGCCGCGTTCCATCACCGATCCCGAGGTCAACAAGGTGGTGCTGGATGCGGCCAAGGTCAGTATCATGCTGCTTTTCATCATCGCCAATGCCATGCTCTTTGCCCATGTCCTGACCACGGAGCGGATTCCGCACCACCTGGCCGAGCTGATCGTGGGCCTGGGCCTTTCGCCCTGGATGTTCCTTGTGGTGGTCAACCTGCTGCTCCTGGCCGCAGGCAATTTCATGGAGCCGTCGGCCATCCTCCTGATCATGGCACCGATCCTCTTTCCCATTGCCATGCGCCTGGGTATTGACCCCATACACCTGGGTATCATCATGGTGGTCAACATGGAGATCGGGATGCTGACGCCGCCCGTTGGCCTCAACCTCTTTGTCACCGCAGGCATCACCGGTCATAGCATCGGCTGGGTTATCCGGGCTGCGGTGCCCTGGCTCCTGCTGCTCCTGCTCTTCCTTGTCATCATCACCTATGTGCCCCAGGTCTCCCTGTTCCTGCCCGAGCTGCTCGACAAGCTGCACGGCTACTGATCCGGTCCATCACGGGACCGGGCGGAGAGCGGAACCATGGAGTACCACGGCATCACCGCTGCAACCCGTACCTGCGTGCCCGGTAACCGTTTACCGGGGTGCCCTCACCTCGGGTATGTTCGGCAACCTTGCCAATTGCTGCAGAAATCAGGTATAAGAAGAGGATACATTGTCCCGGCAGTGCCGTCAGAAGTGGTGCCGGATCCCCTTCCATGGCCAGAAGTGTACCCGGCCGATGAATCCGAACGGCAATGGTCTGCCGCTCCCGCCT
>DRKI01000094.1 GCA_011051875.1 Desulfobulbus sp.
CCATCCGCCAGGGCCGGGAACTGGTGGAATCCCGGTTTGACAACCGCCGCCTCATCGAGCGGCTGGCCGGGATCTACTGCAGCGCCATCCCGGCCCTGGCATGTCAGAACACGTGACCGGATACCGGTCCCCGGCCACCGGACCAGCCATGCGCATCGCCTTCTACGCCCCCATGAAACCGCTGGATCATCCCAATCCGTCCGGGGACGTGATGATCGCCCGCTCCATTTTTTCATGGCTGCAGCAGCGGGGCCACCACCTGACCATGGCCAGCCGGATCCGGGCCCGGTGGATCTACTGGAAACCGTGGCGGATGGCCGCGGCCCTGCTGGAACGTGAGCGGCTGGTCCGCCTCCTGCGCCGGACCCCGGTGGATCTCTGGTTCACCAGCCACTGCTACTACAAGGCGCCGGACATCATCGGACCGGCCGTCTGCCGGAGACTCGCCATCCCGTACCTCATCTTCCAGCCCAGCTATGCCACCAAGTACCGGCGGCGCTGGCAGACCCGGCCGGGCTTCCATCTCAATCGCACGGCGCTGGCCTCCGCCCGGCTGCTGGTCACCAACCGCCGTCACGACCTTGCCGACCTGCGGCGGCTGGTGCCGGAAGAGAGGCTGCTCTATATCCGGCCCGGCATCAGGACCGGCCGTTTCCGCCTTGATCACGACGCCGGCCGGGAGCTGCGCCGGAGGTGGGGTGCCGGGGGACGGCCGGTAGTCCTGAGCGCGGCCATGTTCCGCCGTGACGTCAAGAGCCGCAGCATCGCCGCGGTGATCGAGTCCTGCCAGCGGCTGCATGCGCGCGGCCACGACTTTCTGCTGGTCATTGCCGGTGACGGCGTGGAACGTGACCGTCTGCAGCGGCTGGCCTCGCGGCTGCCGGCCGGCACGGTTCATTTCACCGGCCGCATCGAACCGGACCGGATGGCCGCCTTCTATTCGGCCGGGGACCTGTTCGTCTTTCCCGGTTTCCGCGAATCCCTGGGCATGGTCTACCTGGAGGCCCAGGCCTGCGGCCTGCCGGTGGTGGCCTATGCCAACGGCGGTATTCCCGAGGTGGTGGCCGAATCCTGCGGCATCCTCTGCCCCCTGGGCGACGAGGCCGCCTTTGACCGGGCCGTGGCCACCCTGCTCGAGGACCCGGAACGACGCAGGGCCATGGGACGGCGCGCGGCCCGCATCATCCGGGCCCGTCACGACCTGGACAGAAACTGCCTGCGGCTCGAGCAGGCGCTCAAGATACTGGCAGAGGCCGGCGCAGACCGGGGAAACAGACCATGAGCACGGGCACAACCTTCGGACTGGTTCGCCACGGCCGCACCGTCTGGAACGAGGAACGCCGGATCCAGGGACGGCTGGACAGTCCTCTTTCCCCGGCCGGCCGCGAGATGGCCCGCCGGTGGGGCCGGGAGCTGGCACGGTTCGGCTGGCACCGGATCCTGGCCAGTGACCTGGGCCGGGCCCGGGCGACAGTGGACCTGATCAACCAGGGCCCGGGCCTGGAAGTCCATTTCGACCCCCGGCTGCGCGAACAGGACTGGGGACGCTGGAGCGGGCTCACCTTTGCCGAACTCCATGCCCTGCACCAGGAGGAGCTGGACCGCCAAGTGGCGGCGGGCTGGGATTTCCGGCCACCGGGCGGTGAATCCCGGCGCGAGGTCCTGGTCCGGGCCCGGGCCGCCCTGACAGACGGTCACCGCCGGTGGCCCGGCGAACAGGTCCTGGTGGTCTGCCATGAAGGGATCATCAAGTGCCTGCTCTACCACCTCTGCCACCGCCGGTTCCTGCCCGGCGAGCCGCCCCTGCTGCGCAAGGGCTACTGGCTGCACCTGCTGCGGGTGGACCGGGAGATCCACCTGGAAAAGCTCCACGCCGCGCCCCTCACCGCGGCCGACACGCCATGAAGATCCTGGTCTACTGCCAGCATGTCCTGGGTATCGGTCACCTGGCCCGGACCATCGGGATTCTCGAGGCCCTGGCGGGTCACGAGGTCGTGCTGGTCCTTGGCGGGCCGGAGGTCGCAATGCCCATCCCCACCCATGTCCGGGTGGTGCGGCTGCCCGGACTGCGCATGGACGCCCGCTTCTCCGGCCTGCAGCCCGTTGCCGCAGGGGAAGCGCTGGAAGAGATCAAGGAGGCGCGCAGGACACGGCTTCTGCGCCTGTTTGCCCGATTCCGGCCCCGGGTGCTGCTCATCGAGCTCTTCCCCTTTGGCCGCAACAGTTTCCGGTTCGAACTCGAACCCCTGCTGGAGGCGGCCGGCCGGGAAAACGACTGCCGCGTGGTCTGCAGTGTGCGCGACATCCTGGTCGAGCGGGAAAACAGGGCAAAATTCGAGCACAGGGCAGTGGAGCGCCTCAACCGGTGGTTTGGTCTCCTGCTCATCCACAGCGATCCGGACCTGGTGCCGCTGGAGCTGACCTTCAGCCGCATGGCCGGGATCCGGATCCCGGTCCGCTATACCGGCTTCATCTGCCGGCGGCCCGCCCCTGGGGCCCGCGCCCGGATCCGCGGTCAACTTCGCCTGGCCCCCGGCGAACGGCTGGTGGTGGCCAGCGCCGGCGGCGGCAGTGTCGGCCACCGCCTCCTGGCCGCCGCCCTTGCCGCGCACAGGCTGGCATCCGCAACGATCCGGCTGCAGGTCTTTACCGGTCCCTACCTGGAGGAGTCCCTGTTTGCCGGCCTGAGGCAACTGGCCGCGGCCGGCGCCCGCGTGGAACGATTCTCCGGCCATTTTCCGGACTGGCTGGCAGCAGCGGATCTCTCCATCTCCATGGGCGGATACAACACGACCATGGACGGTATTGCCGCCGGCTGCCCGGCCCTGATCCATCCCTTTGCCCAGAACCGGGAACAGCGGCTGCGGGCCGAACTGCTCCGCTCCCGGGCACCGCTCTACCTGCTGAACGATGACGATCTCGAACCGGCCCGGCTGGCAACGCTCATGGAGAGCCGGGCCGGACAGTCCGCCCCTTTGAGCACCAAGGAGCGGGACAGCGGCATCCGGCTGGACGGGGGCGCGGAATCGGCCCGGATCCTGACGCGAAAGGAGCCGTGAACATGGAGAAGAGATCAGCCCCTCTCTGGAATGACGCCTGGCCCGTTGACCTGGAACAGCGGCTTGAAGGCATCCTGGCCCCGGCAGCAGCAAACGCCGTCGAGATCTTCTTTCGCGCCGATGACATCGGTGCACCCGATGCCGGTTTCCGCCGCCTCATGCATCTCTTCCGCCGCCACCGCATGCCGCTCTGCCTGGCCGTGGTACCGGCCTGGATCGACAGGAAACGGTGGCGACAGATGCAGGAATTCACTGTCCATGACCCGCTCTGGTGCTGGCACCAGCACGGCCTGTGCCATGCCAACCACCAGGAAAGCGGCCGGAAGAGCGAATTCGGATCCCACCGGAGCTGCGAGACGATCCGAAGCGACCTGGTCCGGGGCAGGGAGCACCTGCAGGCCATCCTCGGTCCGGCCTTTTTCCCGGTCTTCACCCCGCCCTGGAACCGCTGTTCCCTGGAAACCCTGCAGATCCTGGCCAGGGAAGGGTATGCGGCTGTCTCCCGCACGGTGAACGCCCGGCCGGCGGCGACCTCCCTGATCCCGGACCTGGCCGTGGCCGTGGATCTCCACACCAGGAAGGAGCAGGATCCGGCCCTGGGCTGGCAGAACCTGCTGGATGAACTCGCCTGTGCCGCCGACTCGGGACGGATCGGTATCATGATCCACCACCAGCTGATGAACGACCGCTGCTTCGCCTTCCTGGACCTCTTCCTGGCCCTGTGCCGCGGCCAGGCTGGACTCTGCCCCGGCACCTTCAGGGACCTGCTGTCACCCGTGTCCTGAAGAGCGGAGACCGCCGGATACAGCTGGAACGGTCCCGGCGGCCGAGCGGGACCGAACCGTACTCATCGGCCGGGAATGAAATCCCCGCGAACATGCCGGATCATGGAAAATGACAATGATCAACGCGCATATTTCACAAAGGTCGTTGCGAAAGGTCTGAAAATGCCATGGAGGCAGGGAACTGCGCGAAAAGGCCCGCAGAAATGTTGTGAAAGATGCCGGGGAATCCTTTTTGCGCTGTGACGTGGCAGGCGTGGTGTTTTCGTGCCTTGCAGCAGATCGCCTGTGAAATATGCGAATCAAGGTGTGCGGAGGTCAGGGCACCTGCCACGGATCTCCCACACTGTGGAACCGCATTTTGTGTGCATACCGGCCGGAGTGCCCCTGCCACGGCCATCCGGTTTCTTTTCCCATCCTGCGAAAAGCAATAGCCTTGGCAACCAGCTCGTGGTATCTTTCCCGGGAACCGGTTGTGATACCAGGCCCCGCCCAAACGGCATCACCGTCTTTCTGGAGGCAGAAAAAACTTCATGGAACGGCTGGCCGCCCTGCCCTTCTCCAAGTCTGTCGAGATCGCCTACAAGTCCATCAGGGTCCGTTTTTTCCGCTCCCTGGTCACCACGGCCAGCCTTGTCCTTGCCGTGGCATTCCTCTGTTATGTCCAAGTGGTCAACAATATCGCCACCAGCCTGCTGCAAAGCGGTGATCCGGAGGCCCTGCGGGCGCTTGCCCGGGCCGGCTACGACATCAACGGCGTCACGACCATCGGCGAGAGCGCCCAGCAGCAGTGGCTGGTGGCCCTGTCGCTCCTGGTCTGCGTGGTCGGGATCATCAATGCCCAGCTCATGGCGGTGAGCGAGCGCTTCCGCGAGATCGGCACCATGAAATGCCTGGGCGCCCTGGACCGGGTCATCATGCTGCTCTTCCTGCTCGAAGCCGGGATGCAGGGGTTCGCCGGTTCACTGCTCGGCGTGCTGGTCGGCACCCTGGCCGGGGTGGCCGGCTCGGCCGTCTCCCTGGGGGCCATCGTCTTTGCCGGTCTGCCGCCGGCCGCCCTGGCCCTGACCGGTCTCCAGTCCGTCCTGGTCGGCTGCCTGCTCAGCCTGGCCGGCGTCCTCTATCCGGCCATTGCCGCGGCCCGCATGGAGCCTGTCGAGGCCATGCGGGTGGAACAGTAGGATGGTTGAACAGCCCATGCAAGAACATATCATCGTCCGCACCACCAACGTCACCAAGAGCTTCCAGCTCGGCAAACACGAGCTGCTGGTTCTCAAGGGGATCAGCCTCAAAATCGCCGCCGGCCGCTACATCTCCATCATGGGGCCATCCGGTTCCGGCAAGAGCACACTGTTCAACATGATCGGCGGCCTGGACAAGCCCACCTCGGGCAAGGTCTTCATCGACGAGGTGGACATTGCCCAGCTCGACGCCTATGAACTCGCCTGGCTCCGCTGCCGCAAGATCGGCTACATCTTCCAGACCTTCAACCTGATCCCGGTGATGACGGCACTGGAAAACGTGACCCTGCCCATGATTTTCGCCGGAACCGGCAACGACGAGGCCATGGAACGGGGCATGGAACTGCTCCGCCTGGTGGGACTGGACCAGCGGCACAGCCACCGGCCGTCCGAGCTTTCCGGCGGCCAGCAGCAGCGGGTGGCCGTGGCCCGGGCCCTGGCCAACAATCCGGCCATCATCCTGGCCGACGAGCCCACCGGCAACCTGGACCTGAAGACCGGCGAAGAGATCATCGGCCTGCTCAAGCAGATGAGCAGCGAGCGGGGGGTGACCATTATCTCGGCCACCCACGACTTCAAGATGCTCAATGTCTCCGACGAGGTGATCTGGATCCGGGACGGCCTGATCGACAAGATAGAACAGCGTGACGAACTCAACATATCCATGGGCACCATCGAATGAGAGGCGGTCATCGGAACGGCTGGCAATCCGTCCTGCCCTGGCTTCTTCCCTGTCTCGGCCTGCTGCTCCTCTTCCAGGGCAGGGCCCTGGCCTGCGCGCAGTGCCGGCCGGAACAGCACATCCGCGAAAGCGTCGGGTTTCTCGCCTCCCTGGGTGACCGCTCCACCGGCACCGGGGGCAACCGTAAGGCGGCGGAATATATCCGGAGGCAACTTGCCGCAGCCGAACCGGCTGAGCTGGGCAGCCTGGACTTCCTGGTCCCGGTGCTCCGCCACCGCGGCTCGACCCTCACCATCGGCCGCCAGAGCATCCCCCTCGAGCCCATCCTGTACAACGCCATCACCCCGGAAAACCTGCCCGCGGCGGGTCTGTCCGGGCCGCTCATCTATGTGGGCCGGGGAGAGCCGGAAGACTTCGACGGCCGCCGGGTGGCCGGGGCCATCGTGCTCATGGAGTTCGACTCGGGCCGCAACTGGCTCAATGCCGCCTCACTGGGCGCAGCCGGCCTGATCTACATCAACCGCGGTGTCACGGCCGCCGACCAGTTCCGGGACAAGGAGGAGCTTTCGCCCATCCAGTTTCCCTGCTTCTGGATCGAGGCCAAACGGCTGACCGCCCTCATCCCGGATCCGGCCCGGACCCCGGATGGAGTGGCGGGCGTGACAGCGACCATCACCAGCCGGATCGCCTGGGAGGCCGCGCCGGCACAGAACATCTTCGCCCTTTTTCCCGGTACGGACGCGAAGCTGAAAAACCAGCTCATCGTGGTCGAGGCCTTCTTTGATTCCACGGCCTTCATTCCCGGCCGCTCGCCCGGCGCCGACGAGGCCCTTTCCGTGGCAGGCCTGCTCGCCCTGGCCCGCGACCTTGCGCGCCATCCGCCCCGGCGGCCGTTTCTGCTTGTCGCCTCCGACAGCCACGCCCAGACCCAGGCAGGCATGCGCGAGACCATCTGGGCCATCAGCGCCCGCTCCAAGGACCTGCGCAAGCAGGACCGCCTGCTCAAGGCGAGCCGGAAGGAAAAACAGGCCTTTCTCGATGTCCTGGCCCGTTACCGGGAGGGAACGCTGCAGCCCGGTGACGGCGGTATCCTGCAAAACGCCCTCAACCACACCATCAAGCTGAAGATCGACACGCTGTCCACGCAACTGATGCGGTTGCGCATGCAGGAGGCGGCGGAGAACATCGACGCCCGGGTCAGGGAGCTGGCCGCCCGCCGCATGCTCCTGCGCCGCCTCAGCTGGCGCAACGAGTTTGACGACCTGAACGAAACCGAACAGGAGATGCTCCGGCCCCTGGTCCGGGAGGCCATCGAGCGGCACAGCGCTGTCCTGGAGGAGATCCGGGAAAAACGCAGGCGACTCAAAGGCGCACGCCGCTTCCGGGCCATGATGGCCGACTTTGATCCCCGGGCCCTGGTCTCGCTGCACCTCTCCAGCCACGGCGGCGGCCTGGCCGCCTTCAACCGTGGCTTTCTCTACTATCCCCTGCGCTCCATCATCAACCGAACCTCGGGCTACCGCGATCTCCATGAGGCCCTCCGGCAGGCGGCCGCCGGGGCGCCGGCCGGCAGCCCTTCCTTTATCTCCACCCTGCGGCCGGACCGTCTCAACCCCTGGCAGGATCTGCTGCCCGACCGTCCCCAGCTCGGCGGCGAGGTCAGCGCCCTGGCCGGCCTGCCCGGCCTCACCCTGGCCACCACCGATGACCTGCGCTCGGCCTGGGGCACCCCCTTTGACACCCCGGACCGGGTCAACTGGCCCCGGGCCCTTGCCCAGTGGCGTCTTGCCCTCCACCTGATCCATGGCCTCGACCGGGCCGCCGACCTGGAAGTGGGCTATATCCGCAACGGATTTTCCACGGTCTCGGGCCGGGCCAGCCTGCTGCTGCACGGCGAACTCTTTGCCGAGCACCCGGCGCCGGGCACCACCCTGCTCGCCTTCCAGGGACCGGGACGCTACCATCTCATCACCGACCTGGAGGGCAAATTCCTCATCAAGGGGGTGTCGGACAAGAAACACCTCCAGGACAAGGTCATCCTGGAGGGCTACCGCTTCTCCAGGCATGACGGTTCGGTGATCTGGGCCATTGACAAGAAACAGACCGGCAAACCCGCCTATCGGGTCAAGATGCGACGCCGCTCCATGAACACCGACCTGGTGATGTTTAACTGCCGCCAGACCACCATCTTCAACCTGCTCGAACCGCGCAGCCTGCGCTACATGACCAAGCTGCAGCTCATCGACGGCCGCCGCGAGGCGCCGCCGGTCCGTTACTGGTACTCGCGCATCGACACCCGCAGCTCCATCATCGCCTCCATCTTTCTCGAGCCCGGCACCCGGCTCAAGCTCACCCTCTCGGACACGGTCCTGCGGAAGAAGATGATCCTGACCAACGGCTCGGCACAGGATCCCATGGGCAACGGCTACCTGGTCGACACACACCCGTCGCTTTACCATACTTCCTACCTGGCGGCCCGGGACATGTGGGCCCTGCTCCGGCCGCGGATCCGCAACCTGGAAGACCACGGCATCCACGACGAGCGGATCCGGAAACTGCAGGAGGAGGGCATGGCCGCCCTCGAACGGGCCGAACGGGCCCTGGCCGGCTTCCGCTACACCACGTTCACCGAGGAGTCGAGCCGCGCCTGGGCCCTGGCCAGCCGGGTCTACGACCGGGTGGAGTCGACCCAGAAGGATGTCCTCTTCGGCGTGCTCTTCTACATCGCCCTGTTCGTTCCCTTTGCCTTCTGCATGGAAAGGCTCCTCTTCGGTTTTGTCTCCATCTACAAACGGATCACGGCCTTCTGCGCCATCCTGCTGCTGCTGATCCTGCTCATCGCCCGGGTCCATCCCGCCTTCGAGCTGGCCTACAGCCCCACCGTGGTCATCCTGGCCTTCTTCATAATCGGTCTCTCCTTCCTGGTCACCATGATCATCATCCTCCGCTTCGAGGACGAGATGACCCTGCTCCAGCGGCGCGCCACCCACAAGCGGCCGGAAGAGATATCCACCTGGAAGGCCTTTGCCGCCGCCTTCTTCCTCGGGGTCTCCAACCTGCGGCGCAGGAGACTGCGCACGGCGCTCACCTGCCTGACCCTCATCATCCTCACCTTCACCATCATGAGCTTCACGACGGTGAAATCCCTGCGCCGCCAGAACAGGCTCCGGTTCGACGCCGCACCCTCTTACCAGGGCCTGCTCCTCAAGAACATCGACTGGCACAAGCTGCCCCGGGAGTCCCTGGCCATATTCGAATCCCTGTTCGACGGCAATGTGGTGGTGGCGCCGCGGGTCTGGCTGGCCGGTGATGAACCGACCCGGGCCGGCCGGATCATGGTCCGCCACCAGGGACGGGAATACCGTTTCCAGGGGCTGACCGGCCTCTCTCCCGATGAGCCGCTGGTCAGCGGCCTGGACCGGATCCTGGTCCGGGGACGCTGGTTCCGGCCCGGTGAACCCTACGCGGTCCTGATTCCCGCCGGTCTGGCTGAGCGGCTCGGCATTGATCCCGGCAAACCGGGACAGGCGACGATAGACTTCTGGGGTATGACCCTGCGGGTGACCGGCGTCTTTTCGGAGAACCGGCTCCGGCAGCAGCCGGACCTGGACGGCGAGATCCTGACCCCGGCCATCTTCCCGCCGGAGAGCACCATGGAGATGCGCGAAGTGGAGAAAGAGGCCCTGGAATCGGGCGAGGACGTGCGCACCTTCCAGGGCCGCTACCACCATATTCCCCCCGACCAGGTGCTGATCCTGCCGGCCGCGACCCTCCTCAAGCTGGGCGGCACACTGCGCGGGGTGGCCCTGCGGCCGCCGGCCAGGCCGACCCCGGCCCTGGCCCGCCAGCTCACCGACCGGTTCAGCCTGGCCCTGTTCTCGGGCGAACAGAACGGCGTGTTTCTCTACAACGCCACCGACACCATGAGCTACTCGGGCATGCCCAATATCATGATCCCGCTCCTGATCTCCATCCTCATCGTGCTCAACACCATGATCAGTTCGGTCTTTGAGCGCAAGAACGAGATCGCCGTCTACACCTCGGTGGGCCTGGCGCCAACCCATGTCTCCTTTCTCTTTGTCGCCGAGGCCCTGGCCTTTGCCATCCTATCGGTGGTGCTGGGCTACCTGCTGGCCCAGACCAGCGCCGGCATGCTGGCCGGCACCAGCCTCTGGCAGGGCATCACGGTCAACTACTCCTCCACGGCCGGGGTGGCGGCCATGGTCCTGGTCATGGGCGTTGTCCTGCTGTCGGTGATCTATCCCTCGCGGGTGGCGGCCCATATCGCCATCCCGGACGTCAACCGGAGCTGGTCCATTCCCGAGAGCGGGGACGACACCATCCGCGTGACCCTGCCCTTTCTCATGCGCTATCACGAGCACGCCTCGATCTGCGGTTTCCTCTACAGCTACCTCCTGGCCCACCGGGACATCTCTCACGGTCTCTTCTCCACCAGCGACGTGGAGCTGCTCGACACCAAGGCGGCCGACCGGGCCCTCACCGGGACCCTGCCCATGGCCGAGGGCTGCCTGCACCTGCGTTGCAAGGTCTGGCTGGCGCCCTTTGACTTCGGCATCATGCAATGGGTGGACATCAGCTTCTGCCCGGCCAGGGAGGGTGAGGACTTCATGGAGATCACCATCACCCTCACCCGGTCCTCGGGCGAGGTGACCCTCTGGCGCCGGGTCAACAGGTCCTTTCTCCATACCCTGCGCAAACAGCTCCTCATCTGGCGTTCCCTCGATGCGGAGGGCCACCGGCAATACGCGGCCCTGCTGCGGAGGAGTGAACGGGAACTCAACAGGAGGCAGGCATGAACAGCTCCCGGACCGACAACGGCGTTCCCATCCGGCTGCGGGCCATCCTCATCGGCCTGGTCCTGGCCGGGGTGATCTGTGCACTGACGCCCGTCAACAACATCTTCCATCAGTCCACCCCGCTGGGCGGCGGCCATTTCCCGCTCGCACCCTTCTACATCCTCCTGGTTACCACCATCATCGCCGGCCTGCTGGGTCGCATCCTGCCAACATCCCGCATCATCACCGGCCAGGAGCTGCTGGTGATCTGGATCCAGATGGTCCTGGCCGCCGGCATCGCCTACACCGGCCTGACCCGGACCTTTTTCATCAACCTGACCGCGCCCTTCCGGTTCGCCACGGCAGAAAACAACTGGAAAGAGGTGCTGCAGCCGCTGCTGCCAAAAGGGCTGTACCCTGAACCGGGTGCAATCGAGGGCCTCTACAACGGCCTGATCCACGGCCGGAGAATGGACTGGCCGCAGGTGCTGGCCAACATCCCCTGGCACGACTGGATCACGCCGCTGGCCAGCTGGGGGCTCTTCATCCTGCTCTGCTACACGGTCATGGTCTCGCTGATCAACCTGTTCAGCCGCCAGTGGGTACACAACGAGCGGGTGAACTTTCCGCTCCTCTGCGTGCCCCGGCTCATGGAGGAGGCCTATGACGGGGGCAACCTCTCCGCGTTCTTTCTCAACCCCTACATGCTCTGGGGCATCGCCATCCCGGTGGCCCTGCACCTGCTCAACGGTCTCCATTTCTACTATCCGTCCGTGCCACAGATCCCGACCCTGATCCTGGCCGGGCCCTACTTTCCCAAGCACGGCCTGCTCTCGGGATTCCACAAGTTGAAGATCTACATCTACCCGGTCTTCATCGGCTTTGCCTTTCTCACCTCCAAGCAGCTCTCGCTCTCGTTCTGGTTCTTCTTTCTCCTCGGCGGCCTCCTCTACGGCATTCTCGGCATGCTGGGCTACAACATCCCGGCCGCCTCGCTGGGCGTGACCTTCGGCCCGACCCTGGCCCGGCCCGAGGAGACCCAGATGATCGGCGCCTACGGCGTCTTCTTCCTCTTCCTGCTCTGGCTGGCCCGCCACCATCTGTACCAGGTGATGAAGATCTCGCTCAGTACCCGGCCCATTGCCGTCAACACCGAGTGGTTCTCGGTCCGCCTTTCCTTCTGGATCTCGCTGCTGGGCATGATGGCCATTGTCCTCTGGACCACCTGGTTCGGCATGCGCATGCAGACAGCCCTGCTCCTGGTGGCGGCCTTCTTCATGATCTCGCTGATAGCCTCCCGGATCATCACCCAGGGCGGCCTGGCCTACTTCACCCTGACCGCCGCACCCATCGACGGGTTGCTGATCCTCTTCGGACCGGCCATCTTCAGCCAGGTGGGGCTCCTGGTCGCCGCCGTGACCCAGAAGGTTCTGTTCGTGGACCTGCGGGAATCGCTCATGCCCTCGCTGTTGCATGCACGCCGGATCCACAACCGGATGGCCAGCCAGAGGATGCTCCTGTTCGGAATCGGCGCCACCCTGCTGCTGGCGGTGGTGGTCTCCTTTGCAGCCATGCTCGCCCTCTGCTACAAGTACGGCATCCGTGAACTGCAGCTCGAGTGGGCCACCCGGACCACGCTCAATGTCTACGAGAACGTGGTCCGGCTCAACGAAACCGGGGTGGAGGCCGGCTACTGGGTCAAAATCTTTTCCGGCGCCGGCGCCCTGTTCATGCTGGTGCTTGTAGCCTGCTATCACCGGTTCTACTGGTGGCCCCTCCATCCCATCGGCTACCTGACCGCCTACTCGTCGGCAATGCGTATCCTCTGGTTCTCCTTTTTCCTGGGCTGGCTCTGCAATGCGGTCTGCATGCGCTACGGCGGGGTGGTGCTGTTCAAGAAACTGCGTCTTTTCTTCATCGGCCTGGTCATCGGCGACCTGTTCATGGGCGGCACCTGGGCCATCATCGGCCTCTTTACCGACGGCAGCTACCAGGTACTGCCCAACTGACCGCCTGGTATGTCCTCCTCAACCATGGTAACGGACAATACATAACCACCGCCTATGTACGACGACAAGGAACTGAAAGAATACCGGGACCTGCTCAAGACGCCGGATCACTTCGAAGAGGGCTTTGACTGGAAGACGGTGGTGGGCGCCGTATTCATCGGCTTCCTGATGATGCCCGGTTCCATGTACCTGCAGCTGGTTATCGGCTCCGGCATCGGCCCGGCGGCCCGCTGGGTGACCATCATCCTCTTTGCCGAGATCGCCAAGCGGGCCCATACCAGTCTCAAGCAGCAGGAAATCTTCATGCTCTACTACATGGCCGGTGCCGCACTGGCCTCCCCTTTCCAGGGCTTGCTGTGGAACCAGTACCTGGTCCAGTCCGATGCCGCCAAGATGCTCGGGGTCACCGAGTTCATCCCATCCTGGGTGGCGCCGGCGGCCACCTCGGACTCCATGGCCCTGCGGACCTTCTTTCACCGCGACTGGCTCATCCCCATCCTGCTGCTGGTCGGATCCCAGGTCATTCAGCGCGTTGACCACTTCGGCCTGGGCTACGCACTCTATCGGATCACCTCGGACGTGGAAAAGCTGCCCTTTCCCATGGCCCCGGTCGGTGCCCTGGGCACCATGGCCCTGGCCGAATCGGCCGAGGACAAGAAAACCGGCTGGAAATGGCGGGTCTTCTCCATCGGCGGCGTCATCGGGCTGGCCTTCGGCGCCATCTACGTCCTGCTGCCGGTGGTCTCGGGCCTTCTGTTCACCGAACCGATCCGCCTGATCCCCATCCCCTGGATCGACCTGACCCGGCATACGGAAGGGGTTCTGCCCGCCGTGGCCACCGGCCTGCAGCTCGACCTGGGCCTGGTCTTCATCGGCATGGTCCTGCCCTTCTGGGCCGTGATCGGCGGCCTGATCGGCCTGATCATCACCGTGGTCCTCAATCCCGTGCTCTGGCGGCACGGAATCCTTCACCGCTGGCACCAGGGCATGGGTACGGTGGATACGGTCTTTGCCAACAACTTCGATTTCTACATGAGTTTCGGCATCGGCCTGGGGCTGGCCATCGGCGTCATCGGCGTCTGGACGGTGATCCGTTCCTTCCGGGAGGAGGAGGCCAGGCGCGGCACCTGGCACGACCTGTTCCACCCGCCGCCGGGCCGAGGCGACTTCAACTTCTGGATCGCCATCGGCATCTACGTCTTCTCCACCCTCTCCTATGTCCTGCTCTGTGTCTGGCTGGTGCCCAACTTTCCCTGGATCTTCTTCCTGGGGTACGGTTTTATCTATACGCCCATCATCTCCTACATCACCGCCCGGATGGAGGGCATCGCCGGCCAGTTTGTCAGCCTGCCCCTGGTGCGGGAGGCCAGCTTCATTGCCGGTGCCAAGTACTTCGGATACCAGGGCATCGAGATCTGGTACGCGCCCATCCCCATCCACAACTACGGCGCCGCCACGGTGGGCTTCCGGGAGATCGAGCTCACCGGCACCTCCCTGCGCGGCATCATCAAGGCCGAGCTGGTGGTCTTTCCCATCGTCATGATCTCCAGCCTACTCTTCTCCCAGTTCATCTGGCGCCTGGCCCCCATCCCCTCGGCCAGCTATCCCTATGCCCAGGAACTGTGGCACCTGCAGGCCCTCAACACCCTGCTCATGCAGACCTCGACCCTGGAAGGCAACTCCCTCTTCTTCCAGGCCCTCAACTCCTCCTATGTCCTGTCCGGCCTGGGCCTGGGCCTGGTCATGTACATGATCCTCTCGGTGCTCGGTCTGCCCGTGCTCCTGATCTACGGCGTGGTCCGCGGCCTGGGCCAGTCCACCCCGCACGGCATCCTGCTCGAGGTGGCCGGCGCCCTGCTCGGCCGCTACTACTTCCACAAGCGATACGGCTCCATGTGGCGGCAGTATGCGCCGGTCCTGCTGGCCGGCTTCTCCTGCGGCATGGGCCTGACCGGCATGTTCGCCATGGGCTTTGCCCTGATCCTCAAGTCGCTCAGCTACATGGCCTACTGAACAGGCGCCCCGGCTCCCCTGTCGCGGACGCCTGCATCGGCACGGGGCGCCGCTGCCGGCACGGGCGGCCGGCGTGGATTCCCGCCAGGCGTGAAGCCCTGTTTTTTTCAGGCAGGCCGGAATACAACCCTAGCCCGGATCATCATACAGTAATAGAGCAGTGGTCCCTGGTCGCTCCACAGCGCCGGTATTTCCGCCGCCTGTCCGCGCTCTCTGCCGTTCCCCGCCGGCAACCACACGGGGATCCGGCCCCTGTGACGTGGATCCTCCTGCTCCGGGCTGCAGCAGAGCCTGCCACCATGACAAGGGAGGAGCGACATGTTTGCCTTCCGAAAGAAAAACAAGAAACAACTCTTCCGCGACCTGGCCTTTGTCCATGTCCCGTTCCTGTACAACATGGCACTCAAGTACAGCGGCAACAGGTATGATGCCGAAGACATGGTCCAGGAGACCATGCTGATCGCCTTTGAAAAATTCCACCAGCTCCGTGACCAGGCCAAGTGCAGAAGCTGGCTTTTCTCCATCCTGCGCAACACCTTCTTCAAGGAAAAGAAAAGGGCTGCGCGGGCGCCGCTTCCCTTTGACAATGACCACTACCTCTCCCTGCTCGACACCATGGCCGGGGAAGGAGAGATCAGCCACCTGCTCGAGGAGAGGGAACTTGCCACCCAGGTACGGCGAGCCATGGACGATCTGCCGGAGCAATACCGCACCGTGCTGCTCCTCTACTACATGGAGGAGATGCGCTACCGCGATATAGCCGAACTGCTGGAGGCCCCCATCGGCACGGTCATGTCCCGGCTCAACAGGGGGCGGACCTATCTGAAACGGGTCATGCTGGAGTACCTGAAACGGGAAGAGGCCGGGGGCAAGATCGTCCGGCTGTCAGAAAAACGCCGGCAACACGGTGCATCACCGTCAGTGCAGGAGGTGAACCATGAAGCACGATGACTGCACCCATTTTCTCGATGCCCTGCTCAACGATGACGGATCGGGCCTGTCGCCGCAGTGCAGGCGGCACCTGGAACAGTGTGCACACTGCAGGAAGATCCACGCCCTGGACCGCAGG
>DRKI01000095.1 GCA_011051875.1 Desulfobulbus sp.
TAGCTTTGCACCATGGGCAATCAATGATGAATGTCTTTTCTGTTGGCATAATATTTACCCTTGTGTGATGCTGCTTTAGAAGCGAACATTGTTAATAGGTGGAAAATTTCCATCATATTGGTGGTAATAGATGGCTGCTATTTCCACTTATTGTGATATTAAGACTATGAAAGCGGAAAAAAACAGCCCCTGTTGTGTCCATTTATTGCGATTTCCTCGGTATTTTCCACATATTTTGATATTAAGTGGCTAATATGGAAAAATAACCGCGGCTTCCGACCCAATCCAGAACTGAGGCTGATGGATCAGGTACGGCAGGTGCTTCGGTAGCATCATTATTCGTACCGGACCGAGAATGCCTGCTGTCAGTGGATTCTGTCCTATATCAAGTTCTACGGCGGCAGGACGCATCCACGCGAACTTGGGGCCGGGCACGTGGAGCGTTTTCTCTCTCATCTTGTGGTGGATGGCAAGGTTTCTGCTTCCACCCAGCGCCAGGCGCTCAATGCCCTGGTCTTTCATCGGGACCTGGAATAGGGCTTCGGCGAGGTCTACCTGCCTGCGGCCCTGGCACGAAAATATCCGAATGCGGCCAGGGAGTCCGGCTGACAGTATGTCTTTCTGGCCTGAAAATGGTCTGTGGAGCTGTGTTCCGGTGTTGAGTGGCGTCACCACGTTCTGGAATCAGGGCTGCAGAAGGCGGTCAAGCGAGCTGCCCGGCGGGCCGGGATCACCAGGAGGGTGGGATGCCGTCTGACACAGCTTTGCCACCCACTTGCTGGGAAAAGGGGTGAATACCCGGCACCTGCAGGAGCTTTTCGGTCATTCCGATGTCAGGACGACCGAGATCCCTCTGTCATGAAAAAGAACCTCGATGCCCTGCCCAACCTGGGTGATGGTGTAATATCTTGATGGTGTCGCTATACAGCAACTGATTCCATATTCGACGCTACCATCTTTTTTCCTGTAGTTCAAGGAAGTTATATGGATATCGTTCAAAACCGTTGCGCCGCAACGTTTTTTTTGTCTGCCGCGTGTCGCGGGGCGGCAACTCACGCGGGCAGGCGGTGATGTATACCCTGGAAGTCCGGCCATAAAAAAAACCCCGCCGAGGCGGGGTTTTCGTGTGTGAACGCGCTGTCAGGGAAAAGGGGGCTTTTCCTGGCGTTCGATCTATGGTTGTTGCTCGGGATTACATGGCAACAACGTTTTCTGCTGCCGGGCCCTTGGCGCCTTCCACAACGTCAAAGGTTACCCGCTGGCCTTCCTGCAGGCTCTTGAAGCCCTGGGCCTGGATGGCGGTGTGATGGACGAAAACGTCTTTGCCGCCGTCCTGCTCGATGAAGCCGAATCCCTTTGCATCATTAAACCATTTTACTGTTCCTTCAGCCATTGTAACTACTCCTTGCTACTTGGTTTCACTGGGAAACCGTTGTTGAGAAAAACCGGAATACCATTGTTGGAAACCGGCGAACGGCCTGGTTTCAGGCCGGGATACATTATTTTGCGGACGCTGTCAGTCCGAAGTCGAACGACGGGGACCGTTTCCGGCCGCTGCTTTTTCCCCTGCGGGTTGAGGGCTTGTGTGGACGGCCGGGCCGCCGTGAGCCCTGGCCTCTCCGCTTGGGCGGCGGGCAGGAGTCCGCACCGCAGTCGAAACCGGCCAGGCTTTCCTGGCGGATTTTTTTACCGAGGCTACGTTCCACCGTCCTGATGAGGTAGCCGTCGGCCGCGGTTACGAAGCTGTATGCCTCGCCGGTCTGTTCCGCCCTCCCAGTCCGGCCGGTCCTGTGGGTGTAGGCCTCGACCGTGTCGGGAATATCATAGTTGACCACGTGCGAGATTCCCGAGACGTCGATACCACGGGCCGCGATGTCCGTGGCCACCAGGATGTTGAACTTGCCGTTTCGGAAGCCGTCCATCGCCACTCTGCGCTGGCTCTGTGACATGTTGCCCTGCAGGGAGGTGGCCCTGAAGCCGGCCTTCTGCAGTTGCCGGGCCAGGTTTTTGGCCTTGTACTTGGTCCGGGTGAAGACCAGGGTCGTGACCATCTGCTTTTCCTTGAGGATGTTCTTCAGCAGGGCGGTCTTCCGTTCCTGGGCGACGCGGAACTGGACATGACTGATGGTGGCGGCAGGTTTTTCATGGTCCACCTGCACGGTTTCGTGGCCGGAGAGGATCTCTTCGACAAGGTGCCGGATTTCCCGGGGCATGGTGGCGGAAAAGACCATGGACTGCCGCTTTTGCGGCACCTGCCGGAGGATGCGGCGGATGTCGGGCAGAAAGCCCTTGTCGAACATCTGGTCCGCCTCGTCCAGGATCAGGATCTCGATGCCCGACAGGTCGATGGCACGGCCGTTGAGATGGTCCAGCAGGCGACCGGGACAGGCGACCACGATGTCGGCCCCCCGGCGCAGTTCCTGCAACTGGCGGTTCTTGCTGACCCCGCCGTAGACGGTGCAGCTCCGCAGCCCGGTCTTGCCTGCCATCTGCCTGATGTTGTCGTGAATCTGTTCGGCCAGCTCCCTGGTCGGAGTCAGGACCAGGGCCCGGACCTGCATGCTCTTGCCGCGCTGCTCCTGCAGCCGCTGCAGGGTGGGCAGGACAAAGGCCGCGGTCTTGCCGGTGCCGGTCTGGGCAAGGCCCAGCAGGTCGCGGCCGGCGAGCAGGTGAGGAATGGCCTGGGCCTGGATGGCGGTGGGTGCGGTGTACCCGCAGTCCCGGACAGCGGTGGCAATGGCCGGGTGAAAGTTGAAATCGTTGAATTGCATAAAGCTCCTGTAGTCGAAAATCGTCAGTAAACCGCATGGTTCCAGAAGATTTTCATTGATTGTGACAGTGCAGCGGCAGACGCCATATCGCTGGCATTTGCATGAACCGTGAAAAATCTGTTCGAATATGAAACCGTTCGGTTGCATATCCTGTGACGAGTCGTGTCGGTTACGTCGGGAAGATAATAATAGTGGACTGGAACGGCGGCAGGGCCAATGGCCCGGCCGTAACCCGGACCGCGTCGCCGGCTGCCGGACTGCCTGGAGTCGGGAGCGCGGATCCGCCATGGACACTATCTGCGGCGGGACCCTCTCTTTTTCTTGGGCTTGGCCTCGTTGCAGGCCAGACGCCGGTGTTTGTACTCCTTGCCGTTCAGGTCTTCCATGGCCTTGTGGCCTTCGCCCCGGGTCTCCATCTCCACGAAGCCGAAGCCGCGTGACTGGCCCGTGAAGTGGTCGGTGACGAGATGGGTGCTGACAACGTTGCCGTAGCCGCTGAAGATCTCGTTGAGTTCGGTTTCGGTGATGTTGTAGGGAAGATTGCCGATAAAAAGTTTCATGCCGTTCTCCTTGGTAAGTGATCAGCAGAAACTTTATGGCATCCGGAAGGATGGGAGTCGTGAACGGAAATGGACACGACGGTAAAGAAAATGCTTTTACTTAGCTGAACTTGATCCTTCCAATCTACACGGCTCCCGGCAGCAATGCAACAGAAATAAAAAATAATCCGGGACCATCCCTGATCAGCAGCCGGCCCCGGCAAGCAGAGGCCGATTATTCCGGTTCCCGGTCAGGGGTCCGGCGGGACGGGTACGAAAACGGTTCTTGAACCGGGCCGGGAAATTGAATACCATGCAGATTTTCAGGCACAGCGATCTTTCCCGACGGGCAAGAGATCAGGAGTCAGGAATCAGAAGCCGGACCAGGTTGCGCCTGCGGTGGTATGAGCGAAGGACCGGGGTCCATAGCCCGCTGTTGTGAGCAGCCCTGGCCGGGTGAAGATGGAGCCGGTGAACGTTGACAGAATGCTTGTCTCCGCCGGCCCTTCAAGGACCCGTGACCTCGCCCTGCGGTGTCACGCCGGGGGAGACCTGTTGGCATCGTTGGTTGCGCCCGCGCTGCGGGCATGCACGTTTATCCGGGGAATACGAATACAAAAACAAAAAATATGCACCGGCGGCCGGGAAAGAACATCGCGTCCTCGTTTGACGTGATCAAGTATCTCCTCACCCTTGGCGGCCTGGCCTGGCTGATCGGCCGGGGCAGCGAGCAGCTCGGCTACAGCTGGCACTGGCACAGGATTCCCGGCTATATCCTCACCGTGAGCCATGGCCACTGGCAGGCCGGCCCCCTGCTCGAGGGGCTGATGGTCACCCTGGAGGTCAGCGCGGCCAGCCTGGTCCTGGCCGCGTTGATCGGGCTGGTCACGGCGCTGCTGCGGCTCTCCGGATCCCTGGTCGGCCGGGTCCTGGCCGTCATCTACCTGGAGACGATTCGCAATACCCCGCTGTTGGTGCAGATTTTCTTTCTCTACTTTGTCATGGCGCCCATTCTCGACCTCAGCCGTTTCACGGCCGCCGTGCTGGCCCTGGCCTTTTTCGAGGGTGCCTATGCATCGGAGATCTTCCGGGCCGGGATCGTCTCCGTTGCCCGCGGCCAGTGGGAGGCGGCGTACAGCCTGGGGTTGAGCAACTATGCCACCTATCGCCACATTATTCTGCCCCAGGCCGTGCGCCTGGTCCTGCCACCCCTGACCAGCCAGGCCATCTCCCTGGTCAAGGACTCGGCCCTGGTGAGTACTATCGCGGTCTATGATCTCACCATGCAGGGCAGGGCGATCGTGGCCGAAACCTTCCTGGTCTTCGAGGTCTGGTTCACCCTGGCCGCAATCTACCTTTTGCTCGCCTTCATGCTCTCCCTGCTGGTCAGGCTGGTGGAGCGGCTCCTGGCCGGCCGGGGCCAGCCGGCATGGAGCGTGCAGTGAGCGGAGAAGGGCAGGGTGATATCATCATCGCCCGCGGCCTGAACAAGTCCTTTCCAGGGCCGGTTCAGGCCCTGGCCGATTTTTCCGTGACCGTCCGCCGCGGCGAGGTCCTGGTGATTGTCGGCCCGTCGGGTTCGGGCAAGTCCACCTTTCTCCGCTGCCTGAACGGTCTCGAGGAGGTGGATTCGGGCACCATCGTCGTTGATGGCATTCCCCTGGATGAAAACGAGCGGCACCGGCTGGAGATCCGGCGCGAGGTGGGCATGGTCTTCCAGTCCTTCAACCTCTTTCCCCACCTGAGCGTGCTGGAGAACATCAGCCTTGCCCAGCGGCTGGTGCGTGGCAAGAGCCGGGCCCGGGCCCGGGAGTTCAGCATGGAACTGCTGGCCCGGGTGGGCCTGCGGGACAAGGCCGGGAGCTACCCGGCCGAACTCTCCGGCGGCCAGCAGCAGCGGGTGGCCATTGCCAGGGCCCTGGCGATGATGCCCAGGGTGATGCTCTTTGACGAGGCCACCAGCGCCCTGGACCCGGAGATGATCGGCGAGGTGCTCGACGTGATGCGGCAGCTGGCCGACGACGGCATGACCATGGTGGTGGTGACCCACGAGATGGGCTTTGCCCGCGAGGTGAGTGACCGGATCCTGTTCATGGAGCAGGGCCGGGTCATCGAAGAGGGTACGCCGGAGCAGTTTTTCAACAGCCCGGTCCGGGAGCGGACCAGGGCGTTTCTGCGCCAGATCCTGTAGGGCGCGGAAAGCGATAGGAGCTGGATAAACGAGGCGGTTCTCCTCATGCAACCGCCGGAAGTCGTCAGGGGGCCGGCATCCCGCCGGCATACCGGAACATGAGCCGGGAGGAGTGTGACATGATGAAGAGAAGGTGTCTCCGGACGGGGCTGATTATTGTTCTCTTGTGCGGTTTTGCGGTTACTGCCGCCGCGGGCGGGCTGCAGCGGAAACTGGCTGCCGAGAGCACCATCGAGCAGATCGCCCGGCGCGGCGTGATCCGGGTGGGCATGGACATCTTCGTGCCCTGGGCCATGAAGAACAGGAAAGGCGAGCTGATCGGGTTCGAGATCGACGTGGCCCGGCAACTGGCAAAGGACATGGGGGTCGAGGTGGAGTTTGTTCCCACCCGCTGGTCCGGGATTATCCCTGCCCTGATCGCCGGCAAGTTCGATGTCATCATCGGCGGCATGTCGGTGACGCCGCAGCGCAACCTGAAGATCAACTTCACCAGGCCCTACTACTATTCCAGCCAGGGCCTGCTGGCCAACCGGAAGAAGGCGGGCGGTTTCAGCCTGCAGGATTTCAACTCCCCCGACGTGACCATTGCCGCCCGCCTGGGCTCCACCGCGGCGCTGGCTGCGAGGAAGAACTTTCCCCGGGCGAAACTGCGCCTCTTTGACGACGAGCCCTCAGCGGTGCAGGAGGTCCGCAACGGCCGCGTCTATGCCATGATCGGCTCCCAGCCCCTGCCGGCCCAACTGGCCGCCGAGTCGCCCGAGACCTTCAAGGCCTTCGGCGCACAGCTCATGAAGGAACCGATCTGTTTCGGTGTCCGCAAGGGGGATGTCGACACCCTGAATTTTTTCAACAACTGGATCGAGATCGTGAAGAGCAAGGGATGGATCGCCGACCGGTACCACTACTGGTTCGAGACCCTGGACTGGAAGAAGGAGATGCGGTAGTTCATGCTCCGTCCCCGGCGCACCTCCCTGTTCCTGGACCTTGTCCTGCTGGCGTTCCTGGCCTGCCTGGCCGGTTTCATCACCTACCGGGTCACGGTCCACCTGGACTATACGTGGCACTGGGGCGAGATCCCGCAGTACATCCTGCGCCATGACCGGCAGGACGGCCGCTGGCTGCCCAACTACCTGCTGCTGGGGTTGTTCACCACCCTGCGCCTCAGTGTCTGGGGTGGCCTGCTTGCCCTGGCGATCGGCCTGGCCATGGCCTTGGCCCGCACCGGCCGCAGCCTCTACCGGCAGTTGATTGCGCGCACCTATGTCCAGTTGCTGCGCAACCTGCCGCCGCTGGTCATCATCTTTCTCTTCTATTTCTTCCTGGCCGACCAGGTCATCCCGCACCTGGAGCTGGATGTCCGGGCCCGGCAGGCCGGGCCCGCTGTCCGGTCGCTGCTCTCCCTGCTGCTGGCCGAGCCCGGGTCCATCTCCGCCTTCCTGTCCGCCGTCTGTACCCTGGCCCTGTTCGAGGGCGCCTACATCACCGAGATCCTGCGGGCCGGCATCGAATCGGTGGACCGCGGCCAGTGGGAGGCGGCCCGCGCCCTGGGCCTTCGCCGCGGCCAGATGCTGCGTCACGTCATCCTGCCCCAGGCTGTGCGCCGGGTCCTGCCCGCCCTGGCCGGGCAGTTCATATCCCTGGTCAAGGACTCCTCCATCGTCTCCGTGATCTCCATCCAGGAGCTGACCTACCAGGGCAGCCAGCTCATGGCCTCCACCTACCTCACCATCGAGGTGTGGGTCACGGTGGCCCTGATGTATATGCTGCTCACCTATCCCTGCTCCCTGCTGGTATCGGGCCTGGAGCGGCGCCTGGCCAGGCGTACGTGATAGCCGGGAGGCCGTCTCCGTGCTGTCCCGTGAGTGGGGGGGGCGGTGGATGCCGGCCGGGCCGGGGAATGGGATGAGGCGGGGGATTGCAGGAGACGGGCGTGATTGGGGGTTGCCTGCGCCGGAGAGAGGAAGTAATGTAGCGCCATGGTGAGAACCGAGGTACGTCGGCACAGGCACCCCGTCTCCGCACGGTCGCGCCGGCCCGCCCAGAGGGCCTGCCGCGAACCGGCACGCCTGCACGGATACGGGGCACCTGCGCCACCGTACGGCTTCAAGGATGGGAAAACAACGAGTTGTTAATCCTGTGACCAGTTGCGACAAGAGATCGTTTTCAGGAAACCGGCCCGCCCCGGGCCCGGCCGCGGCAGCGGCTGTCCGGCGGCTTGTCGTCTGGATGGTCCTTTTCTTCCAGTGTCTGCAGCCGCTGCAGGCGGCGGCCATGAGCATCGGCGAGGAGCGCAAGATCGGCGAGAAGCTCCTCTATTCGGTCCGGGCCGAACTCCGGATTCTCGATGACCCGGACATCAGCCAGTACATTAACGAGCTGGGCCGGCAGGTGGTGGCGGTTGCCGGGATCCAGTATTTTGACTACCATTTTTTCGTGGTCCGCAGCGACCAGTTCAATGCCTTTGCCGCCCCGGGCGGCCTGGTTTTCTTCTATTCCGGCCTCATCAGCCGGATGAAGACCGAGGACGAGCTGCTCAGTGTCATGGCGCACGAGATCGGGCACGTGGTCAGCCGGCACATTGCGCAGCGCATGGAAAAGGGGGGCAAGATCAGCGCCGCCACCATGCTGCTCGGCATCGCCAGCCTTGCCATCGGCATTCCCGCCCTGTCGCAGGGACTGCTGGCCGGCTCCATGGCGGCCGGCCAGGCGATCAACCTGCACTACAGCCGCCAGGACGAGGAACAGGCGGACCGCCTCTCCTTCGAGTGGATGCGGAAGATGCACCGCAATCCCGTGGCCATGGAGGGGATGCTGCGCGTCATGCGCAGGATCAGCCGCTACCGCTCGGACAAGCTGCCCCAGTACCTGCTGACCCATCCCAATCCCGAGGCCCGGCTCAACTATGTCGAGTCCCTGGTGGATATGGATCCGGACCAGAAGGTGCCCGGCTATTACAGGAAGCATGACAACTTCAACTTCCTGCGCTTCAAGTACCGGGTCATGGTCCAGTCGGTGGAGCTTGACCAGCTGCGGATCAGCTGCCGCAATATCATAGAGCGGTCACAGGACCCGGAGGAGCGGATAATGGCCCACTACGGCCTGGCCCTCATCCTGGCTGCCGAGCACGATTTCAGGGGCGGGCTCAAGGAGTTGCGGACTGTTCGTGATGCCTATCCCGACCGGGATATCCTGGCCGTGGATGCCGGGGTGATGCAGATGGAGTCGGGTCAGCTCGACCAGGCCCTGGACCTGCTGCGGTTTGCCGGCCGCCGCCTGCCCGACAGCATGTACGCGGCCTTTGAGCTGGCACGGGCCCTGGAGAAAAAAGGCGACCTGGACCGGGCGGTAACACTGCTCCGGCGGGTGGCGGAACGAATGCCCGAATATTCCCGGCTCTACTTCGAGCTGGGCAAGATCAGTGCGGCCCGGGATAACAACAGCCTCAGCCGGTTCTACCTGGGTAAGTACTACCTCTACCAGGGACGGATCGATTTTGCCCGCCAGTACCTGGGCCAGGCGGCAAAGGACAAGGCCCTGGCCGAGCAATACCGCGGTGAGGCCGCGGCGATCATCGCCCGGCTGGACGAACTGAAAAACCTGTGATGCAGTGCAATGGAACCATGGCGTGCCACCTGCTGCCGGTGCGCGGGACCGGTTCCGCAAGCAGAAGGCATCCGTTCACCTGATTCCTGATACGGCCATGTTGCGACGTTTTTCCATATCGCTTGAAGAGGATCTGCTGGACGAGTTCGATGACTACATGCGCAAGCGCGGTTATTCCAACCGGTCCGAGGCGGTGCGCGACCTGATACGAAAGGCGCTGGTCAAAGAGGAGTGGGAAAGTGACTGCGAGGTGGTGGGGGTGGTGACGCTGGTCTTCAATCACCACCAGGCGCAGTTGCAGGAGAAGATCACCGAGCTGCAGCACGAGTTCTACCGGCTCATCACATCGTCGACCCATGTCCACATGGATCACAACAACTGCCTGGACGTGACCATTGTCAAGGGCAAGGCGTCCCGGGTCCAGGAGCTGGCGGAAAAGATGATCGCCCTGCGCGGCGTCAAGGACGGCAACCTGACCATGTCCAGCACAGGGGGGCAGCTCCACTGAGTCCTTCGCCGGGCGGCCGGCGCGTTCCTACTTGTTGCGGCGCCAGTTGGGGTGGGTGATGCCGAACTTGTTGATCTTGTAGTTCAGGGCCCTGGGGCTGATCCCCAGCCGCTTGGCCGCGTTTTTCTGTACCCAGAGGTTCTCTTCCAGGGCCTTGAGGATCAGCTCCTTCTCGTGGGTCTCCAGCGGTTCGCAGACCGTGACCCGGGAGGTGCCGGGCAGGTTGTGGAAGTCGGGGATCTGGATCGCCTCCACGTTGATCGTGTCGCTGTCTTCCAGGATAACCGCCCGTTCGATGGTATTGGCCAGCTGGCGGATATTGCCGGGCCAGTGGTAGTTCTTGATGATGGCCAGCGCACCGGGAGAAAATCCCTTGATGTGTTTCTTCATGGAGGTGCAGGCCTTGTCGAGCAGGCGCATGGCCAGTGGCTCGATACAGAGTGGACGTTCCTTGAGGGGCGGCAGCTGGATGGGCAGGACGTTGATCCGGTAGTAGAGATCCTCCCGGAATTTCCCTTCCCTGATCTGCCGTGCCAGGTCCCTGTTGGTGGCGGCGATGACCCGGACATCGACCCGGATGGTCTTGTTGCCTCCCACCCGTTCAAAGGATTTCTCCTCCAGGACCCGCAGCAGCTTGGTCTGGATCTCCATGGAGATCTCGCCGATCTCGTCGAGAAAGATCGTGCCGCCGTTGGCCTGCTCGAACCGGCCGATACGCTGCTTGTCAGCGCCGGTGAAGGAACCCTTCTCGTGTCCGAACAGCTCGGATTCCAGGAGTGCCTCCGGGATGTTGGCGCAGTTGATCTTGATGAACGGATTTTCGCGGCGCGGCGAGTTGTAGTGGATGGAGCCGGAGAGAAAGCTCTTGCCGGTGCCGGTGTCGCCGGTGATCAGGATGGTGGAGTCGGTGGAGGCGAACTTTTTCAGGCTGACGATGACCTTCTTGAAGGAGGGGCTCTCGGCGACGATGGAGTCGAAATCGTAGACAATATCCTGCTTGCGGCGCAGGTAGTCGATCTCGTTCTGCAGGGTACGGTACTTGATCGCCTTCTGGACCACGAGCTGGATCCTGGGCGGGGAAAAGGGCTTGGCGATGAAGTCGTAGGCCCCGAGCTTGATGGCCTTGACGATCAGCTCGGCCTTTTCGGTGGCGCTGGTGACGATGATCGGGGTGTGCGGCGTCTTTTCCCGGGTCTGCTCCAGCAGCCTGAAGGACGAGTTGTTGTCCTGCCTGACGTTGATGAAGATGATGTCGTGCTGTTTCTTGTTGATTTCCCGCTCAAACGACTTGGGGTCATTATGGAAGGTTATGTCGGAAAATTCAGACAGCGCCTCGGTAATGCCCTGCCGGCTGTCCGGCAGCCATTCATAGGCCAGTACCGAGTATCTCTGGTTTTTCATGGAAATGTACAGGATTGGGCAGCTCCCGCTGCTTTCGAATCTGTCACCTTAATATCTATTTTGTAATTATAGGGCCTTTTCCGGAAAAAATAAAGATGAGAATTTTTTTTAACCCCGATCCGGCCCCGGAAGATGGCGATTTGGATATCCGCCTGATGGAGCAGGCCCTTGTCCAGGCCCGGCTGGCGGCCGCGGCGGGCGAGGTGCCCGTGGGAGCGCTCCTGGTGGACCGGGAGGGGAAGGTGCTCGCTGCCTCGGGCAACAACTGCGTGGCAGCCAGTGATCCCGCCGGTCATGCCGAGATGCGGGTCCTGCGTGCGGCCGGGGCCCGGACCCGCAACTACCGGTTGCCGGGGGCGACCCTCTACGTCACCCTGGAGCCCTGTGCCATGTGCGCCGCGGCCATGGTGCACGCCCGCATCGACCGGCTGGTGTTCGGAGCTGCCGATCCCCGGGCCGGAGCAGTGGGCTCGGTCTATTCCATCGGCATCGACGGCCGCCTCAACCACCGGTTCCGGGTGACCGGCGGCGTGCTCGCCGGGCCATGCGGCGATCTGCTGCGCGAGTTTTTCCGCAGCAGGAGGAAAGGGGGACGCTCCTCTTCTTCCCTGGCAACAAAATGAAAAATGGTGTATTTTTCAGTTGTCAAAAAGCCTGGCACAGTTTACATAGAGGTGCCGGACAGCAGGCGGCGAAAAGGTCTTTTCCTCCGCCGCGCTGTGCCTGCCGCGGAGAGGTGACCGAGTGGCTTAAGG
Organism: Desulfobulbus sp.; assembly: GCA_011051875.1. GTDB lineage: Bacteria > Desulfobacterota > Desulfobulbia > Desulfobulbales > Desulfobulbaceae > DRKI01. The sequence continues at coordinate 11,769 of DRKI01000095.1, forward strand.
TGCACGCCTGGAACGCGTGTGTACGAAAGTACCGTGAGTTCGAATCTCACCCTCTCCGCCAGCTCAAAGGATCTCAGTGTGATAGCCGGGTCCTGCGCAACAAAGAATCACGAA
>DRKI01000096.1 GCA_011051875.1 Desulfobulbus sp.
GCCAGGAGATCCGCCACCCGGCCGATGGCGGCCAGGTTGGCCCGGACCTGCTGTTCAGTATCGGGGCATATCCGGAACTCCTCGTCCGTATAGAGCCACCCGCGCCTCCCGATGACCACCCCGGGCCGGCCTTCGTCAAAGAACAGGTAGGTGATGGCGGCCCAGATATTGGTGCCCAGGGTGCGGACCGGAAAGGAGCGGTCATAGTACTGCTCAAAATCGTGGGCAGCCATGCCGTCCGTGAACCCGGCCCGGGCCGGGACGGAAAAGGTGGCCAGGCTCTTCAGGGACGGCAGGGACAGGGCAAACAGCATGCCGACAAAGAGCAGTGAATAGAAAAGATGGAACGGACGCTGGATCATCATACCTGTTGCTCCCGGCATCAGAACTGGAAATAGAGAAACGGGGAATAGCTCTGGGCCGACAGTTTCAGGATCGACAGCCAGAAAAGGGGCGGCAGGAACAGGGCGGACGCATACCGCACAGCCCCCCGGCGAACCAGGCCGGGAAGCATTGCATGGTCCAGCCGCTGCCAGATGCCGCTCACCAGGATGACCCCACAGGCAAGGACAAGTGTCGCCACCTGCAGGCCTGTTATCTCTTCCCGGAAGACCAGGCTGAGTCCGGAGAGATCAAAGGAAAACATGGCGCCGAGCATGGTGCCGGCCCGGCCGAGATCATCGGACCGGAAGAGCACCCAGCCCACCAGGATCAGCAGATTGGTCCAGGCCAGCCGCATGGGGCGGATCCGGCGGCTCTCCCGGACCGCGTTGCCGGTGGCCCGTTCCAGGGCGAGCCACAGGCCGTGCCAGCCGCCCCAGGCCAGGAATGTCCAGTTGGCGCCGTGCCAGAACCCGCCCAGCAGCATGGTCACGAACAGGTTGCGGCAGGTGCGCGCCATGCCTCCCCTATTGCCGCCGAGGGGAATGTAGAGATAGTCCCGCAGCCAGGTGGAGAGCGAGATGTGCCAGCGCTGCCAGAACTCGGTGATGGAATGGCTGAAATAGGGCTGGTTGAAGTTCTCCACGAACCGGAAGCCCATCATCAGTCCCAGGCCGATGGCCATGTCACTGTAGCCGGAGAAATCGAAATAGAGCTGGACGCCGTAGGCCAGGCTGCCCAGCCAGGCGTCGGCCGTGGTGGGATGGGCCAGGCGGAAGCAGTGGTCGACCAGGGGAGCCAGGGTATCGGCGATGAACACCTTCCTGATGAACCCCTGCATGAACCGACCGCTACCCTCGGAGAACTTCTCCACGCTGTGGGTACGGGAGCGGAACTGGCCTGCAAGATCCTTGTAGCGCAGGACAGGACCTGCAATGAGTTGCGGAAACAGTGCGATGAAGGCGGCAAAATCGATGAAGCGCCTGGTTGCGGCCGTATCACCCCGGTAGACGTCCACCAGGTAGCTGATGGCCTGGAAGATGTAGAAGGAGATGCCGACGGGCAGGATGATCTCCAGGCTGCCCAGGGGCTGGAGCCCCAGTGATGCCAGGACCTGGTTGATGGCACTGATCCCGAAGCCGGCATACTTGAAATATCCCAGGATCATGAGGTCAACCGCTATACCGGCCGTCACCCAGTGGCGGGCGGCCGGGCTGCGGCTGCCGCAGGTGTCGATCATGCGGCCCACCAGGTAGTTCCAGAGCATAACCCCGGCAAAGAGGAACAGAAAGTCCACCCGCCACCAGCCGTAAAAGACACAGGACCCGACCAGGATGGTCCAGGAACGGTACCGGCACGGCGTCAGGTAGTAGGCCAGGAGATACGCCGGCAGGAAGAGAAACAGAAAGATGTTGGACGAAAAAACCATGGCTGCATTCCGGGGTACAGACAACTAACCTGAACGGGCAGGGCACGGCACAGGCGCCTGCCGCGGTATCATCACGTGCCGGGGAGGGATCTCCCCGGGGCGGCCACCGGCTCGGGTTCGACCACCACGGCCCTGCCCCGGGCCAGGAGAGCAAAGATCCTTTCCTGCCAGGTCAGAAGGGGCCCGGTGAACCGGATTCCGTCCCTGCTGCGCGGAAAGAGCATCCTGACCCGGCACAAGGTGGCGCGCAGGGGATTGTCGATCTTGAGGGGCCCCTGCCGGTTGTCGGCAAGCACCCCGCCATAGAGGACAAAGGAGAGCTTCTGGAAGTGGGGGTCCCGCACCAGGTCCCGGCCGGTGCCGGAGAGTTCCCTGACCATGCCGGCCACCCCGTACCGGAAGTTGCGCAGGACGAGATTGTCGTAGATGGCCAGGTTGACGCTGTTGCGGAGCATGATGCCGTTGCGGTGGTTGTCCATGATCACATTGCCCCATAGGGTGTTGTGGTCGCTCTCGTATACCGAGATGCCGTCACCCCGGTTGCCGTAGATGACGTTGCCGGCCACCATGTTGCCGGTGCAGTTCCTGTCCAGGAGGATTCCGGACAGGCCATTGTCGAAACTCCGGTTGTCGAATATCCAGGAGTCGTTGACGTCCCTGGATATGACGATGCCATGCTTTTTTTTGGAACCCCAGACCCTGTTGCCGGCAATAATCAGACGCCGGGAACGATCGTGCGGGTCGATGCCATAGACGATGTTGTCATGGTAGTCGTTGCGCAGGATCACCACGTCATCGGCCTCGTAGCAGTAAAAACCGTAGTAGATGTCCGTAAACTCGGAGTCGATGATCCAGCCGGAGGGACGCCGGTGCAGGGCGCTGCCGTCGTCCCGGTTGTACTGGCTGAGGGTGATACCGTAGGACTTGCTCTGGTGGTAGCCCAGGCTGGCAATTCGGGAGGCGGCGATATAGGTCTCCGAATCGCCCCAGGCGATGATGAACGGTCGGAAATCGTGCTCGCTGCGGTAGGCGGCCGGCCCATTGTTCTCCTCGTCCCAGCCCGTGACCCTGGTCCGGACGAGGAACAGGCGGCCTCCGTTGACGAGAAAGGCGCCCCGCTGACGCGAGAGCCGCAGCTCGCGGACGCGATCGTCCACGATCAGGGTCGCGTCCGGCCCCACCACCAGCGGCAGGCGGCAGGTAAAGACGCCGGGCTCGCTCTCTGCAAACAGGTCCGGGCCGAGCCGGGCCGCGAGCAGGGCCGGGGTGGCATGGCCGTTGCGGATAAAAATCGCCCTGGGAAAGGAACGCTGGCGCATGGCCCATTCCCGGATACGTTCGCTGCGGCCGGCGGTGAAGTCCTCGAGCATGGGCTGGCGCCGCATGCGCTCCAGGGTGATTCCGGCCTCCGGACCGGTACCGATGCGCGTCTCCACCGCGGCCACGGTATAGCCGGCCAGGTCGGGAAAAACCGGCTTTTCCCGGGCCAGCCGGTCGGCCGGGATCTCCACGGCCCGGTACCTGGTCCAGGTCCCCGGGGAAACGGCCTTCCCGGCCTGCACCGCCGGGCACGGGAAGAACGTAGCCAGGAGGACCAGCGTGCAGAGAAGGTGCAGCAGGCAGGAGCGGTGGTATGATCTGGTTCGTTCCATGGCCTTGTCGGTACTCAGAAATCAAGAAAAAAATCCAGGGTGACCCGGTACAGCAACGAATCTTCGTCATCGCCGTATGCCGCCCCGGCCAGGAGCATGGAGCTGCGCAGCCGCAGATAGCCGCGCCCCTTGATGGAACGCCACTGCATCGTGTCAAGGTACCGGGTCAGGCAGATATCCAGCTCCTGCCCGATATTACCACTGCCGGGCACCACGCTGCCGGCCATGAGATCGGAACTGTACGGTCCGTCCGGGTCGTCGAGCCGCACATCCTCGAACAGGATCACGCCCTCGTAGCGCTCATCGGGCTGGATGGTGGCAAACAGGGTGGACACCTGCAGGTTGCTGAACTCGGGACGCAGAAAATCGCCGAACCGGTAAATCCGGCTGCGGCTGCCGGCAAAGCGTGACCTGTTGCTGCCCAGACCGCTGGCGGCAAAGAGGCGGCCGGTCCCCTGCTCGCCCCCGCCGCCGGCCATGGCCCAGGCCGCGCCCACCCGGACGGGAAGCGGCAGGGGCAGGGCCCAGGAGACACCGAGATCCGCTGCCCAGGCATTCACATCCTGCCGTGTGCTTCCCGTTGCCACCGTACCCTCTGTCCGCAGGTCTTCGCGACTGCCGGTCAGGCCCATGAGTGTCAGCCAGTAGCCGGCAGCGCCGGCCCTGTTTCGCCCGTCCGAGTCCGCCCGCAGGCCGAACCAGAGAAAGTCTCTTCTGGTGCGCCTGCTCTCGGCATCGATGACCTCGCCCGTGCCGGGCAGTGCATCGCGGTCCTTCTGGTACATGAGAAATCCGCCCAGCCAGTGGCCGGGACGCCACTGCCAGGCCAGGTCACCATAGAGATCGAGCCGTCCCCTTTCCTCGTCCTCCAGGTGCCAGCTGTCCGTGCGCCAGCCGGCAAAGCGCTGCGCGGCAAAGAGGTTGGCATCGAGCAGGGTGGTGTCAAAACGCCAGGCCAACGCCTCTATATCGGTGTCCAGGAAGAGACCGTCATCGGTGCGCAGCCGCTGGAGACCGACGCGCAGGGACTCTCCCGGATACGGCGTGAGGCCGTCGTAATCCACCCAGACCTGGCGCAAACCGACGAAACCGTCGGAAACGATGTTGCCTTCCTCACTGTCCAGGCGGGTGGTGGAGGTGGAGGCAAAAAGCTGGCCCCTGGTGTAAAAGGTCCAGTGCGGCGCCAACGTGGAACGGAACCACGGCTTGAGATCCAGGTAGAGGCTCTCCCGGTCCCCGGCCAGGCCGAATTCCGGATCAGAGTCACTCTCCACCAGGGCCGATACCTTGATGCGGACCCCTGTTTCCGTTCCGCTCCCCTTGCCGGCCGCCCGGGCCGATCCGGTCAGGGCCAGGCAGAGCAACAGGACAAGGAGCGCTGTCCGCCGCGTTTTGCTCACGTCAGTTTCCGTTTCCATGCTGTCTCACCGGCCGGTTCTGCGCCATGCCTCTTCCTGTTCCAGCAGGAACCCGGCCTGCTGTTTCTGGTCAGGGGACGCCGCCTGTTGCAGACGGTCGCGGAGATCGACGGCCCTGGCCAGCCCGCGATCCGCGGCAAGAGAGGCGAACAGGAGACCATAGACCGGGTTGGCCCGGATGCCCCGGCCCCGGACAAACATCTCGGCCAGGGCAAGATCCGCCCTGGCAACACCGCTGCGGGCGGCGGCCAGCAGGTATGCCAGGGCCCGCCGGTGATCCGGCCGGCCGAGATACCCCCTGCCGTAGATCCGGCCCAGGTAGTAGCAGGCCGCGGGCAACCGGCCGGCTGCAGCGAGAAAACACTGCTCTGCCCGGACCGGATCCCGGGGTACCTGGCGGCCCTCGTAGTAGATCCTCCCCATGAGCAGGTTGCCCTGGTCCGGGTCCTTCTGCCTGATCTGTTTCACCAGGGCGAGGAGCCGGCCCGGCTCTGCCAGAAAGGGAAAACGCAGGATCAGCCGCGCCTGGCGGACCATGGCCCGGGTATCTTCCCCGGCAACCGCTCCGTACAGGGCCAGTGCGTCCTTTGCCAGGCCGGGACCGGCATCCTCTTCGGCCAGGGTATCGGCCACCGCCACCACCTCCTCCGCGGACAGGCGGCCGTCATGGTACCGCTGTGTCACCTCCCGCAGCAGGCGGTCCAGCCCCTCCCGGCTGCCGGACAGAACGGAGACCCGGGCCAGATCCGCAAAGCAGGCCGGTACAAACTCCAGGTTCTGTTGACAGACGGCCTTGATCTCTGGCAGATGCTCCCCGAAGGTTCCGTTGCCACGATACCAGGGAACCAGACCATACCCGGCCGCCGCCACACCGGCGGCACGGGCTGCGGCAATGGCCCGGTCGACATCGGCGCGCCGGTACAGGTCAGGCCGGGAGGCATACATCCGGACCAGGAGCCGGAATGCCTCCCCGTTCCCCCGGGCCGCGGCCTCCAGCAGCTCCTGCTCCAAGGCACGCAATCCTTCCTCGTCCAGGATCCCTTCCGCAACCTGCAACCGGGCCAGCCGCAGCGCCGCCCGCGGGTCACGACCCAGGGCCTGCCGGTACCAGTGTGCGGCCCGGCGGCTGTCGTGTGGCCGTGCCATATCGCCCAGATCGATCCAGGCGGCGGCATAGCCGCGGCCGGCAAGCTCCTGCAGGTGCCAGCGGGCCGTTTCCAGGTCCCCTTCGGCTGCCGCCCTGCGGGCAAGGGAGAAATCCGGTACCCGGACACAGCCGGACACGGCCAGGGCGCAGACCAGCAGGGTCCAGGCGTGGGCCAGGAATCTCATTTTCCGGCCAGCGCGGCCACGGGCAGGATACTTCCGCTCAGCAGACCCGGCGGCAAGCCGCCCACGCGCACCTGGACCGGCCTGTCGATCAGGTGCGCCGCAAGGGGCCGGTCCGGCATGATGCGGACCTGGACGAAATCAGGCCCGCCGGCCGCTGCGGCCGGAGAAACCACCCGCGTCACCCGGCCGGACAGCTCTTCATCTTCACCGGCGATCCGGATGGTCACCGGCGTGCCGGGCGCGATCCGCTCACCCTGGGAACTGGAAAAACGGGCCGTGACAAAGGGACGCGCGTCAACGTCGACCAGGCGGAATATCGCCTGGCCCCTGGCCGCGAACTGGCCGTCGGCCACCAGCTGTTCCTGGATTCGGCAGTTGCACGGACTGGTGACGGTACCCTTGAGCGTCCTGGCCAGGAGCTGTTCCACGTTGCCGGAGGCCAGGAGATCCTGCTGCAGGTTGCCCCTGACCAGGTCCAGCAGGGAGGAACGGAACAGGGCCAGGGGTTCCCCCTGCACCACGGTTCCGTCCGCACCGGCCACGCTCTGCAGGATACCGTCCCTGGGCATGGTGACGGTGTAGGTGCGGGCAGTCACCGTGGCCGACTGCGCATGACTGACAAAGTAGAGGTCATAGAGCCTGGCGCAGACCAGGCCGAAGGCGGCCAGACCGACACCGAAAAAGAGCAGGCTCATGACCACAGGCCGCACCCGGTGCAGGATACCGCCCCGTTTCCCTGCCGGCCGGCTCTTGCGGCCCATGGTGAAGTTGTTCCTGGCCAGGATGTCCAGGGTATCGTCCACGGTCACCAGCTCACCACTCAGAAACGAGGTGATGAGGTGGCGCAGGACCGCCACCTGTCGGGTCTCCAGCTGGTGAAACTCACAGCCGAAGTCGCCGCTGTCGTCGTCCTGCCAGCGAACCTGGAACCGGACCGGCATGGAGAGGTCGACTGCATCCACGGTAAAATGGATGGTCGCACTCCAGTGATCGCCCACCGCCAGGGACAGGGCAGAGTCCCGCAGGCGGAAACCGCCGGCGGAAAGGTCGTGCAGCGCGAGCCGCTGCTCCTTTCCCCTGGAATCGACGAGATGCAGGACTGCAGGCAACCGGACCCGGGCATACTGCCGCTGGGCCTCTGACTCGTGGACCATGTTCATGGTTTCATCGTTTGACATCACGGTATTCCATTGAGATTTCAGTCAAATCAACACCATCCGCGCCCGGCGCCCGAACCCGGACGTGCGGACAGGGACAATCTGCGGTATTGCCACCGGCCGGCCCGGCTCCGGCGGCTCTCCTCTCCCGGTCTGCACGGCCTCAGACCAGATTGATGAGCAGGAAAACGAACACCGAGCTGGCGGCAAAGGTCAGGGCCCGGGAGGACCAGCGGTTAAACCAGGGCCGGAAGCCGGAGGTCCCGGTGACCAGCCGTGTTTTCTGCCTGGTCCATGACTGTCGGTCCAGGCGGAAGAATACATAGATCTTCATCAGGGAGCCGAAGATCTGGTTGTAGTAGAGCAGGACCGGGAAGGCGGGACCGATCCGGTGACCGGAGGCAACAAGAAGCAGGACCAACAGCAGCCGCGTGGCGCCGATCCAGAGCAGGTAGATCAGGAAATAGACGGCAGAATAGCGGATACTGGCCAGGACGGCGATGATCGGCGCCAGCAGGCTGGTCCACATGGAGACCCGCTGGTCGAGCAGGACATAGGAGGCAAAAAAACCGAGCCGGTGGACGCCGAGTTTCAGGGCCCTGGAGTTCTGGCGCAGTGAATTGCCGTACCAGCGGAACATCAGCTGCCTGCTCGCTGCGATGAAGCGGGGATCGGGCGGATGCTCCACAGTGGTCACCGAGGCGTCCGGGACATAGTAGGTGTCCCAGCCAAGCCGCATCAGGCTGAACCAGCTCGACTTGTCGTCCCCGGTCAGAAACCTGAAATGCCCCAGGCGCCAGTGATCCAGGGCATCGTTCTCCACATCGTCGATGAAGCCGGGATCGGTCACCACGGCGGCCCGGAACATGGACATCCTGCCGGTCATGGTCAGTACCCGCCGGGACAGGGCCATGGAGCACATGGCGATCTGGCGCTGGGCAAAGCGCAGCCGGTGCCACTGGTCCATGAGAAAGGAGCCGCGCACCCGGCAGAACTCGTTGGTGGTCAGGGCGCCCACGGACGGAAACAGCCTGAAATAGGGTACTGCCCTGCGCACCACGCCCGGGTCCAGGACCGTGTCACCGTCCACCACTGCCACCACGGCATCGTCGTCGGGCAGGTCCCTGGAGATGGCGCGGAAACCGTAAGCCAGGCCGTCCCGCTTGCCGGTCCCGGCAATGCGGACCACCACCAGCCGTACCCGCGGCGGCGGTGCCTTGCTCCGCCACAGGGTGCGGACCAGCATCTCGTCCGCCAGCTCGACGATGGAGGCGACCACCACTGCGGGATAGCCGCAGGCAACAGCCTCGTCGATCACCGAGCCATAGACCATGGCCGTGGTGGCGGCCTCGATGCGGAAGCTGGTCACCAGCAGGTAGAGCCGCGACGGCGCCCCTGCAGGGCCAAGCTTCCGGGCGCGGCGCCGGTGGCGGGGAAAGACCAGGTAGAGGAACAGGATGCCCCGGATATAGTGCAGGATGCCGATGGAATAGCGCCACATGCCCACAACCCCGATGAGGAGGATGAAATTGCGCGAGCCCGGGGTGAGGACCGTTTTCGGCAACAGGCTGGCCAGGGCCAGCAGGATGGTGGTGTAGGCCAGCCACCCTGTTGCGCTGTTCAGGGACCGGAGCAGACGGTTCATGGGGTCACAGAACGGGGTGCCGGGCCGCTTACCAGCAGATGCCCTGGTGGGTATCGGTGGAGGGATGGGGCATCAGGCCGACCAGGTCCACCACCTTTTTCCCTGCCGGCAGGTTGTCGATCACCCGGACAAAGCTCCTGTCGTTGTTGCCGATCACCAGCACCTCGGCGTGCTCCATCACATGGCCGATATCATCGGTGAGCAGGGAGGAGACATGGGGAATGCGGGTCTCGATGAACTCCCGGTTGGCGCCGTTGACCCGGGAATATTCAACATGCCGGTCATAGATGACCAGATCATACCCCTTGCCGATCATCATCTCGGCCAGCTCGACCAGGGGACTTTCGCGCAGGTCATCGGTGCCGGCCTTGAAACTCAGTCCCAGCAGCCCCACCCGCCGGCATCCCAGGGATGAAACCAGGTCAAAGGCCTTCCGCAGCTGGTTGCGGTTGCTCGGCAGGACGGAACTGAGCATGGGATGTTCGACATCGAGCTGGGAGGCCCGGTAGCTCAGGGCCCGGACATCCTTGGGCAGGCAGGAACCGCCAAAGGCAAAGCCGGGCCGCATGTAGTAGCCGGAGATATTGAGCTTGTTGTCACGACAGAGGATATCCATCACTTCCCTGCCGTCCACACCAAGGGCCTTGGCGATGTTGCCGATCTCGTTGGCAAAGCTCACCTTGACCGCATGCCAGACATTGCAGGTGTACTTGATCATCTCCGCCACCTCCACGCTCTGCCTGACAACAGGGGCGTCGAGATGGCTGTACAGGGTCTCGAGGACATCACCGGACAGGGTATCCAGCTCGCCGATCACGGTGATGGGCGGATTACAGTAATCGTGTACGGCCGTGCTCTCACGCAGGAATTCCGGGTTGACCGCGACACCGAAGTCCACGCCGGCCCGCTTGCCGGAACCGGACTCCAGCAGCGGAATGACCACGTTCCTGACCGTACCGGGCAGGACCGTGGAGCGGACCACCACGGTATGGCGGTCCTGTTTTCGCGCCAGGATCTCGCCGATCTCGGTACAGACCGCCCTGACATACCGGAGATCCAGGTCACCGTTCTTCTTGCTCGGGGTACCGACGCAGATCATGGACAGATCGGTCTCCATGACCGCCTGTTCGATATCACCGGTTCCTCTGATCAGGCCGGCGGCCACGCCCTGACCGAGGAGTTCTTCCAGGTCTGGCTCAACAATGGGCGACTTGCCGCGGTTGATCAGGTCGATCTTGACATCAGAGACATCCACACCCGTAATCTGATGTCCTCTGTCGGCCAGGCAGGCAGTGCATACGGCGCCGACATACCCAAGACCCAAGATGGAAATACGCATGATCTATTCCCCTTTCAGAATATTTTGAGGTTCACACCGGAGAGCGCGGTCCGGAATGCTCCGGGCAGGCTGAATACCTGCACGCGGCCCGGGCCGCAGACGACTATCTCCGGCGGTCAGGGGACGTCTCCGGCCCGGTGGTGACGAGACGGGACCACCTGGTCAGCAAGACAATAGCATCCTTCGTGCCATACGGAGAAACAGCACGAAAACAACAAGATGAAGCAGACCGAAAAAAATGGCGCATATGAATCCGCTGCAGATTGTCACTCAACGAAGACAAGCGGCCGGTTCAGAATATACTTCTCCCTGAGTCCATGGATCTTTTCACAGTCTCTGAAAGACAACAGGACGAACCGGTGCAGATCGTTTTAGTTCCGGGATAAGAATTTCCGGGATAAGAATAGTGGCGGAAAAGAGTAGTGGCTGCACGACGGCAGGGAGATGAAGACCGGTGGCCGGATATCAGGAAGAAGAGAAAGAGAAATGGCGATGGAAGGAGCAGCAGGAGCAAGGCAGTCATGACATTCTGTCACGACCGCTCATCGAAAGGTTCGGTGCCACAGAAACAGCGAAGAGTTCCTGTGGGGAACATCCTGTCCCATGGATGCCAGGGACGGGACGTTTGAAAACTGCTGGGGTGATCAGGAGGAAAATGGTTCAACCGGGATTGCGCATCCCGTCTCGGCACGGTCGCGCCGGCCCGCACAGAGGGTCTATAGCGAACCGGCACACCTGCGGAAGCCGGCGGATCAGGCCAGGCCCGCCGAGCTCCACTTCCTGTCCGGGAATTGGTTACTGGAGCCTGTCGGCCAGTTCCTTTCCCGGACGGAACCTGACCGCACGGCGGGGCGGGATACGCACCGTCTCGCCGGTTTTGGGATTGCGACCGACCCGCGGCGCCCGCTCCACCAGGGAAAAGCTGCCGAAACCGACCAAGGTCACCCGTTCCCCCTCCTGGATGGCACTGGCCATGGATGTCAGCAGGGAGTTCAATCCGCGCTCCGCAGCCACCTTGCTGATATTTGCCGCCTTGGCCAGGGAGTCGACAAGATCACTTTTATTCATTGCACCCCTCCTGTTCCCGGGTTCGATACACAACGGTGACAACACCGTCAGACCAACTCTACGAACAGTGGTAGTAAACCCCTGATCGGGAAAAAAAACAATTGGTGGAATTACCCATTTTTGACTAGGTAATTCTACCTAATCGACTGGGGGAGAAGCGATATCGGGGATCCGGTCTACTCCGGGACGACGATGGAATTGCTCAGGACATACTTGATAAGATCGACCGTATTCTTCATTCCGAACTTCTTCAGAAGACTGGCCCGGTGGTGGTCGATGGTGCGCGGACTCAGGCAGAGTATCTCGGCCATCTCCTTGCTGGTGTACCCCTTGACCACCATCTGCAGCACCTGTTTCTCCCGTTCCGTGAGGCGGGCGAGGGGAACCCGTTTCCGGTCCCTGAAGGCGGCGATCATCTCGTCGGTCACCTCCCGGGAAAGCTGGGGCGAGACATAGGTCTTCCCCTCGAAAACCGTGCGGATGGCATGGAGGAGCTCGGTGTCGGAATCGTCCTTCATCAGGTAGCCGTGGGCACCAGCGGCGATGGAATGATAAAAGTACTGGCGGTTGCTGTGCATGGTCAGGATAAGGAGCAGCATGTCGGGATAGAGTTCCCGGATTCTGCCCATGGCCTCGATGCCGTTCATGCCGGGCATGGAGATGTCCATGATCACCATGTCCGCTTCCCGGCGGCTCAGCAGATCAAGCAACTCAAGGCCGTCGGCCGCCTCTCCGACCACCACCATGGCCCGGTCCTGGCAGATGATGCTCTTGATCCCCTGCCTGATCAGGCTGTGGTCATCGGCTATGACAATACGAATCGACTCCATGCGATCACCCGAACTCGATACTCACGGGGCAGTGGTCCGAACCCGGCACCTCATCGTGGATGGCGGCGGCGTGCACCCGGTCCCGGCTACCGGGATCGACAATGAAGTAATCGATACGCCAGCCGATGTTCCTGGCCCGGGCATTGAACCGGTAGCTCCACCAGGTGTAGTGTTCCGGCTCCTGGTTGAAATGGCGGAAGGTGTCCACGTAGCCGGCTCCGACGAGCTCGTCCATCCAGGCCCGCTCCGGGGCGGAAAAGCCGGGGTTGTTCACGTTGTCGGCCGGATTGGCCAGGTCGATCTCCCGGTGCGCCACATTGAGATCGCCGCAGAGAACCACGGATTTTTTTTCGCTCAGCCGGTCCATGAGTGCCAGCATGGCCCGGTTGAACGAGAGCTTGAACTCCAGCCGCCTGAGCCCTGGTCCGGCATTGGGAAAATAACTGTTAATGAGGAAAAAATCATCATATTCGAGCACCAGGACCCTTCCCTCACTGTCCGGCTCCTCGCGTCCCGTGCCGTGGACGACTGCCAGGGGCCTGTTGCGGCAGAACACCGCGGTGCCCGCATACCCCTTTTTCTGCGCAGGATTCCAGTAGACGTGGTAGCCGGGAATGTTTTTGACCTCCGGCGGCAGCTGCTCCGGCATGGCCTTGATCTCCTGGACGGCGAAGATATCCGCGTCAAACTCGTGCAGGGTGTCGAGAAAACCCTTTTTCAGGGCCGCCCGCAGTCCGTTGACATTCCAGGAGACCATGCGCAGCCGGCCATCGGCGACCGGCGCGGCCCGGACCGCCGATCCGGCCGGAGTCACGCCGATGCGGGGGCACATGGCTGCCAGAACGCAGCGGTCGCAGCGGGGCCGCTGCGGACGGCAGGTCCCCTGGCCGAAGGCCACCAGCAGAGAATTGATCCTGATCCAGTAACGCTGCGGCAGTTTTTCCCGCAGGGCCATCTCGGTCTGTAGCGGGGTCCGGGTATGGACATAGCCCCAGATGTTCATGATCCGGTGGACATGGGTATCCACGCAGATGGCCGGTTTGTTGAAGGCCACCGCCACCACCAGGTTGGCGGTCTTGCGGCCCACCCCGGGCAGCCTGGTCAGGGCCTCGACCGTGTCCGGTACCCGTCCCTGGAACTCCCGTTCCAGGACACCGGGAAGCGCGGCCAGGTACCGGGCCTTGTTGCGGAAGAACCCGACCGGGTAGATGATCTTTTCCAGGGTCTTCCGGTCCAGCGCCGCCAGCCCGTCCGGCGTCTCCGCCCGGGCAAAGAGCCTCCGGGCAGCGGCAGCGGTGACCTCGTCCCTGGTCCGGGCCGAAAGGATGGTGGCCACGAGCACCTTGAAGGGGTCCCTGGTCTGGGCCGCGATCAGGTCCACCACCGGCACCTGGTAGGTGCGCACCTCCTGCTCCAGGAGAGCGACTGCAGTATCGATATCAAAGACCATGGATTCCGGGGACGTTGTCACAGGCACCCTGTCTCTGCACGGTCCCGCCGGCCCGCACGGAGGGCCCGTGACGAACCGGCACGCCTGCCCAGATACGGAGTACCGCCAACCGGTAGATTTGAGGATGTGAAAACAACAAGTTATTAGTCCCGTGACTGGATACGATTCCGGCTCCAACCAACCTTGAAACAATGCCGCCCCTGTGGCGGCGGCAGGCTGTTTTCACCCCAATGGAACGATCAGGTTTCAGATAACCATCCTGCCCCCTGAAGCGGGTACGACCAGGATGAAAACAGTCTGTACCCGGACGCGACACCGCAGAGCGGGGGCAAAAACCCCTGTCCTGCAATAATTACACTCTCGGGGCAATGTACGGTAAAAGGGCGGCAGCGTCAAGCAGCCGCGCAAGGAACACCGCGGGCAACCCCTGGATGGCCAGTCACAGGCACGGCGTTTGCAGATGGTATCGTGAATGCAACAAATGTGCGTCCAATTGCAACACTTGTGTTGCAATTTCAACGGATCCGTTGCAGAATGGTCCACAGTTTCGTGCACCTGTGCAGTGACTTCATCTCCCTGCAACATGCCACCGTTCCACGGTCACAGCACAATACCAAGGAGAGGCCCATGGCCAGGCGACTATCCGACAAGACAAAGATGCTCCTTTCCATGACCTTGCTTTTTATCTTGTTCGGAGCCCTGCTCTTTTTCCTTGACGTAATGCAGTACCGCGACATCAGGGCGGGCGGCGATCTGCCCTTCACCCTCTGGTCCATGCTCACCCTGGCCTGCCTCCTTGTCGGCACCCTGATCCTGGCCAACAACGGATTTTCCGCCATTCAGAAAGAGCTGGAGGAGTGCCGGCAGCAGATGGAGAAAACCAGCAAGGCCCTGGAGGAGGCCCATGCCAACTTCAACGAGACCGTGGAACGGCGCACCTTCGAGATATCGGTCATCAACGCGTCACTGAACAGGGAGATCGCGGAACGGATCCAGGCAGAAGAAGAAAGCAAGAAGCTGCAGCGCCGGATGGAACTGATTCTCGACTCTGCAGGCGAGGGTATCTTCGGCCTGGACACCGAGGGCAAGATCACCTTCACCAACACCGCGGCCGCCAAAATGCTGGGCTGGGAGCCCGGGGAGCTGATCGGCCAGTCCCATCACGAAATGGTCCATCACTCCAATGTCGACGGCACAGCCAAGGACCTGAAGACCTGCCCCATCTACCAGTCGTTCAAAGAAGGCAAGCGGAACTTTACCCCGGACGACATCTTCTGGACCAAGCGGGGCACCTGGTTCCATGTCGAGTACGTCAGCACGCCCATCATAGAGCACAAACGGCTGGTGGGGGCCGTGGTGATCTTCTCCGACATCAGCCAGCGGATCCAGGCCGAGGAGGAACGGAAGAAGCTCCAGCACCAGATGGAACTGATCCTGGAGTCCGCGGGTGAGGGCATCTTCGGCCTGGACAACGAGGGCCGGGTCACCTTTGCCAACAAGGCCGCCAGCCTGATGCTTGGCTGGACCCCCGAGGAGCTGCTGGGCAAACCGCACCACGAACTGGTACACCACACCCATTCCGACGGTTCCCCCTATCCGGTGGAGGAGTGTCCCATCTATATGGCCTACAAGGACGGCAAGGTCCACTTCAAGTCCGACGACGTCTTCTGGAACAAGGATGGAGAGAGCTTTCCGGTGGAATACATCTCGACGCCCATCCTGGAAGACGGGATGCTCACAGGTGCGGTGGTCGTTTTCAGGGACCTGAACGTGTTCAACGAGTGAGCCGCACCCGGCGTCGTCGGTCACCCCGCAGCGCCGGGGCACCGACAGGGCCTGCGGCGTGGGGGTATCTTTTCCCTGAATTGGGCTCTTGGGGCAAAATGCAAATCGCTCAATCCAGGTTCTCGCAGACAAGAGGAATCCATGCAGGAGACAAGCGGAAAAACAGACGGGGAATCCAGGGCCATCCTGATCATCGACGACGAGGAGAGCCTGCGCCTTACCTTTCAGCTCTTTCTCCAGCGGCAGGGCTATGGCCCGGTGATGACCGCATCCAGTTTCGAGGAGGCCCTGACCGTCATTTCGGAAAATCACTTTGACCTGATCATCAGCGATATCGTCCTCGAAGGCACTTCCGGGATCGACCTGCTGCGCCGCATCCGGGAGATGGGCGTGGACTGCCCGGTGGTGATGGTCACCGGCTATCCCAACGTGGAGACCGCCTCCGAGGCGGTGCGGCTGGGCGCCTTTGACTATATCTCCAAACCGGTGGACAAGGACACCCTCCTCAAGACCGCCCGCCTGGCCCTGCGCCAGTACCACCTGGAACGGGAAAAACTGCGGGCCGAGAAGGAAAACCAGCAATACCGAACCTTTCTCGAGACCATCTTCCGCAGCGTCTCCGACGGCATCATCATTGTCGACCGTGACCTCAATGTGATCAAGATGAACGAGGCCGGCCGCAAGCTCTTCCAGGAACTTGATCCCGAGGTCACCGAAGGGGCCAACCTGCGCAACATCTGCCAGGCCGATGCCCTCTGCTCCCTGCGGACCGACCCTGAAAAGGTACTCAGGACCGGCAGCGAGATCACGGAGCACCGGATCGAATGCAAGACCGCCGAGAATGCCACCAAGGTGCTCTCGGTCTGTATGTCACCGCTGGATGACGGCCATGGCGGTTTCAAGGGGGTGGTCATCGTCATCCGGGACATGAGCCGCGACCGGCCCCGCCGGCCGGGACGCCGTTCCCGCTTCCATCGCTTCATCGGCCAGAGCGACGCCATGCAGACCGTCTACACCATGATTGAGAACGTGGGCAAGGTGGACACCACGGTGCTGATCACGGGAGAATCGGGCACAGGCAAGGAGCTGGCGGCAGAGGCCCTGCACGAGGAGAGTCACCGCCGGAACCGGCCGCTGGTCAAGGTGGACTGCACCGCCATACCGGAAAACCTGCTGGAGAGCGAGCTGTTCGGACACCGCAAGGGCGCCTTCACCGGCGCCGACCGCGACCGCATGGGCAGAATCCTGCAGGCCGACGGCGGCACCCTGTTCCTGGACGAGATCGGCGACATCTCCACTATGATGCAGCTGCGGCTGCTCCGCTTCCTCCAGGAGAAGACCTTTTATCCCGTGGGCAGGGACACGCCGATCCAGGTCGACGTCCGGGTCATCACCGCCACCAACGTGGACCTCAAGAAAAAGGTCGAGGCCGGCCAGTTCCGGGAAGACCTCTATTTCCGCCTGCGGGTGATCGACGTGATCCTGCCCGCCCTGCGGGAGCGGGAAGGCGATATCCCGCTCCTGGTCCATCACTTCATCGGCCGCATCGCCGAAAAACTGGGAAAAAAGATCACCGGCATCTCGGACCAGGCCCTGCTGGTCCTGGAACGCTATCCCTGGCCGGGCAATGTGCGGGAACTCGAACACGTGCTGGAGCGGGCCTGTGTGCTCTGCGAAGGGCCCACCATCTCCACGAACCACCTGCCTCCCGAGATCGTCAACTACCAGGCCACGGAACAGGCCGCGGCAACGCACCAGGTCATGGCGCAGCCGGTCCCCGATGTCACACCGGCGGCGTCCCCCGGCCTGCAGGCTCCCCTGCCCATGGAGGAAAGGATCCTCAACGCCCTGCGCAAGACCGGTGGCAACAAGGCCAAGGCCGCCCGTCTCCTCAACATCGACCGCTCAACCCTGTATCGCAAAATCAAGGAAATGAACATCGACCTGAGCGTACTCGACATCTGAGGCCCGGCCGCCCCCATTGCCCCTTGTTCACGGCCCGGAACGTAGGGACACCGTACAATCCGCAGGTACCGCCAAGGTGACAGCGCCCCGGTGCACGGTTACCTGGCGCAACACTTCCGCTGCAACACAAGTGTTGTTCACGCAACAACTGTGTTGCGCAGGGAGAATCCTGTTCTCCTTCCCGCCTCCTCTCTCAACCTAGCCCGGGCCTCCACGTTGTCCCGGACCGGATAAAAAAAAATTAGCCGGGATTCCAATCTATTACAGAACAAGTCCCTCTGGCGCCCACCGGCCCTCTCCCTCAATCCGCCCCGCGGTTTCCCCCTGGTTCCACTGCCGGCCATCCAGTCCTATCCTGAATAATCCCGGACCTGGATGAAAAAAATAACAACGGAACAACAGAATCATGGAAAATCCCATCAAATAAACTGATCCATAACATCAAAAGAATCCCTCTTCCTGGCATCACCTGTGCACTTATCCACAGCAGAGTGGATAAGTCAGAAGACCCCGGACACACGTCGAGCCGGGGACCTGTCGGCCTGTTCCGGGGCATGCTGCAAGCGTTGCACGCCATCCTGAACAGCGGCATCCCACACCCTCAATTCCATTGCAGGTGATCACGTGGACACAGTATCCAGCCAAGCAATACCATTTCCGCGGAACACGGAAGAATTCGACAGGGTCTTTGCCGACGAGAAGACCTGTATCAGTTACCTCTTCCATGTCCGCTGGCCGCAGGGATTCACGTGCCCACGCTGCCGTTGGCAGAGCGCGTCAATACCGCCCAGCCGAACCATCATCTGTCCCCACTGCGGCAACCATACCTCACTGACCACGGCCACGGTGATGCACGGCACCAAGAAACCGCTCTGCAACTGGCTGCGCGCCATCTGGTGGCTCTGTTGCAACGAGAATGGTGCCAGCGCCAAGGATCTGCAGCGATTGCTGCATCTCTCCAGCTACCAGACCGCCTGGACCTGGATGCAGAAGCTGCGCATGGTCATGGCGGCCGCGGACCGTGAGCCGTGCCGGGGCATGGTGGAATGCGGCTGCGACACGGTGACTCCCGCCTGGGAGCGGGACCAGCGGGCCCTGGTCCTGGCCGCCGCCGAGACAGTTCTGCCCTCGGGCATCACCGGCCGCATCCGCATGCGGGTCGTTCCCAGGCTTTCCGGAGACACGGTCACCTTCTTTCTCCGGGATGCGGTGGAGGCGGGCAGCTCCATTGTCACGCCGGCACTCGCCGCCTACGTGGAGGCCGACACCTCTGGTTCCATCCGGGTGACCGATTCAGGCGGCAACAACCCGGCCAGGATAACGGAAATCATCTCCAGTTTCGAGATATGGCTCAACAAGGTCCATCGGGGCGGGGTGGCACTCAAGCACCTGCAACACTACGTGGATGAGTTCTGTTTCCGAAACAACTCCTCCCTGCTGCCGGACAGGCAGGCGGTCTTCTCGGCCATGCTCCGGGGCTGCATGGCCGGCCGCCCCAAGCCGTACAAGGAGCTGGTGGGCGAACGGTGACCAGGAGGCAGACATGAAAAACAACGTTCAGATCGGTCTCTGGATCCTGCTGCTGACCGGGCTCGGCATCATCGTCTACAACATCTGGCTGCGGGAAAACACCTATCCCCCCCTACCCTATACCCAGTTTCTCGCCGAACTCAAGCAGGACAGAATCCTCAAGGTCCACCTGCAGGGCGGGGCCATCAGCGGCGAAGATTCGGCGGGCCGCAATTTCACCACCTATACGCCGGATGTTTCCACCCTGATGCCGGTCCTGCTCCGGCACGGGGTGGAGATCACGGCTGAACCGCCGCCCTACCAGGGAACCGGCGGCCTGGCGGCCATCATCCCCGTGCTCCTGATCATGGGAGGCTGGTTCCTGTTGAGCCGCAAACGTTCCGATGGAATGAGCTTCACCGGAAACCGGGGCAGGAAGTTCATCCCCAACAGCGGCAACAAGGTCACGTTCGACGACGTGGCAGGCATTGCCGAGGCACGGCAGGAGCTGCAGGAGGTGGTGGAATTCCTGAAAAACCCGGACCGGTTCAGCCGGCTCGGCGGCCGGATCCCCAAGGGTGTTCTGCTGCAGGGCCCGCCCGGTACGGGCAAGACCCTGCTGGCCAAGGCCATTGCCGGCGAGGCCTCGGTCCCTTTCTACTCCATAGGCGGGTCCGACTTTGTCGAGATGTTCGTCGGTGTCGGCGCCTCCAGGGTGCGTGAACTCTTCACCGAGGCCAAGAAAAATGCACCCTGCATCATCTTCATCGACGAGATAGACGCCATTGGCGGCAAAAGAAGCGGCGGCACCTCCAGTGGCGGTGGCGACGAACGGGAGCAGACCCTCAACGCCCTGCTGGTGGAGATGGACGGATTCGGCTCCGAGGAGACCGTCATCGTGATCGCGGCCACCAACCGGCCCGATATTCTGGATCCGGCCCTGCTCAGGCCGGGCCGTTTCGACCGGCAGGTCACCATCCCCATTCCGGACGTCAAGGGACGGCTCAAGATCCTGGAGGTCCATATCAAGAAGATCAAGGCCGCCAAGAGCATCAATCTCTCCGAGATCGCCCGGTCCACTCCCGGATTCAGCGGCGCCGACATCGCCAACCTGATCAATGAGGCGGCGCTGATGGCGGCACGTCAGAACAAGGAAGCCGTGGAGATGGAGGATTTTGACAATGCCAAGGACAAGATCGTCATGGGCCTGGAGCGAAAAAACGTGGTCATGAGCGAAGAGAACCGGCGCATCACCGCCTATCACGAGGCGGGACACGCCATTGTGGCCAAGCTGCTGCCGGAAACAGACCCCCTGCACAAGGTGACCATCATCCCGCGGGGAAGGGCCATGGGCCTGACCCAGCAGCTCCCCATCGACGACCGGCTGACCTACTCCAGGGAATACATCACCAACCGGATCAAGATCCTCATGGGCGGCCGCATCGCCGAGGAGCTGATCTTCAACCGCCTCACCACCGGGGCCAGCAATGATATCCTGTCTGCCACCGAAATCGCCACCCGCCTGGTCTGTGAATGGGGTATGAGCGAGACCATTGGCCCGGTGGCCTACATGCAGGAGCAGGCCGGTTTTCTTGGAACCCAGGCCGGGGCCCGTCCCCACAGCGAACGGACCGCCATCCTCATCGACAGGGAAGTGAAACGGATCATAGCCGACTGCTACGATGAAACACGGAACCTGCTCAGACAGCACAACAGGCTGCTGCACCAGCTGGCCGAGGTGCTGCTCGTGAACGAGACCGTTGACGCGGAAGAACTCGACATTGTTTTTCACTGTTATCTCAAGGAACTGCAAAAGGAGGAGGATATGAAGAAACAGCATCGCTGTGCCATTGCTTGACCCGCTGTCGGCGGGCAGGCGCCCAACGACGCCTGCGCACCGGCGGAACGACGATAACTGCAAGCGCATTACGTTACATACAAAGGAGGGGAACGTATGCTGACACGAAAGCACCTTGCGCAAGCGGCACTGACCCTGGCGGTCGGCGCCCTGCTGTCCTGGCCGGGGCCGGGCCGGACCATGGACATTTCCGACGCTCCGGAAAGTATCGAGATCGACTCCCTGAGCGAACTCTACGGCCCGGTGGCCTTTGACCACCTCATGCACACCGACATGGTCCGGTGTGCTGAATGCCATCACCACACCACGGGAACCGGACCGGCCAGCCCGTTCTGCGGACGTTGCCATGAGGGCACCGAAGAGGCGGAGACCGTGGCCTGCACCGACTGCCACCCTGCAAAGCGTTTTTATGCGGAGTACCTGAAAACCCTGGAAAATCCTGAACTCTATCACATCGACAAGCCGGGCCTCAAGGGTGCCTATCACCTGAACTGCCGGGGCTGTCATGCCAAGGTGGGCGGGCCCACCGGCTGCCAGGACTGTCACGAGATCACCAAGGCCGGCGAAAAACGGTTTGATACCGGCACATTCGCCCCGCCGGCGGCCGGACGCCACAGACCGGCCGATCATTGAGCCGTGGTCATGCAGATGAATTCATCTCCAGGGAGTGGATAAATGAAAGAAAAAATAAGCCGCAGGAGTTTTTTCAAGGGCGGACTCGCCGGAACAGTGGCGGCGTCTGTCATGAAAGATGGGCCGGCAAAAGCGGCCCATGATTTCCAGGGATATCCCGACGCCATGGGGGTCATCGTCGACCTGACCAGGTGCGTCGGCTGCCGCAGCTGCGAGGCGGCATGCAACAAGGAACAAAAGCTGCCCAGGCCGGCGGAACCCTTTGACGACTACTCTGTATTCGAACATATGGAGCACGGCCAGAAACGGCGGACCGACGAGGCCCACTACACGGTGGTCAACAAGTACGAGCTGCCGGAAATCGACCATCCCCTGTTCAGAAAAATCCAGTGCAATCACTGCAACGAGCCGGCGTGCCTGACCTCGTGCTTTGTCAATGCCTACACCAAGACCCCGGAAGGAGCGGTGATCTACAACCCCAAGGTCTGCGTGGGCTGCCGGACCTGTATGGTCGCCTGTCCCTTCTACATTCCGGCTTTCAGGTATTCCAGCGCCTTTCATGCCCGGATCATGAAATGCATCTTCTGTTACGACACCCGCCTGAAATACGGCAAGCCGCCGGCATGTGTCGAGGCCTGCCCCCAGGAGGCCCTTACCTTTGGCAAGCGCAAGGAAATCCTGGACCTGGCCCATCACCGTATCCGCGAAAACCCGGGAAAATACGTGGACTATGTCTATGGAGAACACGAGGTGGGCGGCACGTCGTGGATGTACCTGTCCAGCGTCCCCTTTGACAAACTGGGCATGGACATGCACCTGCCCCGCGAACCGATCCTGAAATTTGTCAAGGACTTCCTGGCGATTGTCCCCATGGTCCTGACGATATGGCCGGCCTTGTTTGCCGGGATCCACCTGCTGGCCACAAGGAAGGACGCCATGCAGCAACAGCGAAACGACGAGAACGGGGAGGGATAGAGACATGAAAGATATCGTATCCGACGTACCTGCGATTCCCATCGTATCGCACGAGAAGCCGGACGGGACCAGGTGGACGCTCAAGGAAAAGCTCTGGCTGGGGCTGAGCCCGGCCGAATACAGGGCCCAGTTCTTCAGAAATCCTGTCAACTGGCTGCTCATCGGCATCTTCGCCGTGGGGATCCCCATTATTCTCCAACGCTATATCTTCGGCCTGGCCTCCGTGACCCATGCCTCCAACGACTACCCCTGGGGCCTCTTCCTCGGGTTCGGCCTGTTCGGGATGGTCCCGCTGTCCGCCTCCGGTTTCATGCTTGGAACAACGGTGGAGATCTTTGGCCGCAAGGACTTCCACCCCATTGAGCGCCTCGCCCTGCTCAACGGGTTGTTGGGCTACTTCTTTGCCGTCATCTACCTGGAGGTGGACCTGGGCATGCCGTGGCGGCTGCCCTATCCCATGTTCGTCTCCCTGGGCCCGGCCGCGGTGCTCTTCCTGGTGGCCTGGCATGTCGCCACCTACCTGTCGGTGCAGATCGCGGAGCTGGTTCCCGCCTTCTGCGAATGGTACGGCTGGCTCAAGGGCAAGCGGTTCATCCGCTCCATCATCCTGGGCCTGACCATTGCCGGCATCATTCTCTCCACCCTGCACCAGGGAGCCCTGGGCGCCCTGTTCACCTATGCGCCCGGCAAGGTGCATCCGCTCTGGTATTCCGACGCCTTCCAGTGGATCCACTTTTTCTGTTCCTCCATCTTTGCCGGCCTGTCAATGCTCATCGTCTCATCCTCCATCTGCAAGTACTTCATGCGCTGGCGCTGCGATGACACATTCCTGGGATCGGTGGACAGGCTGACCCTGGGACTGGCCAAGGGGTGTTCCTATGCCATGATCACCTACCTGGTCATCAAGATCGTCGCCGTGGCCCATGACAACGAATACGCCTACCTGCTGACCGGCTGGGGCCAGTACTACCTGCTGGAACTCGGCATCGGCGTAGTCCTGCCCATGTTTCTGTTTGCCTACGGAGTCAAGCACGCCCGGGTGGGGCTGGTACGGTTTGCGGCCGTTATCTCGGTGCTCGGTATCATCTGGAATCGGATCAACACGGCGATGATCACCTTCAACTGGAACCTGTACCAGGAGATCCCGCACTGGAAGGAGGTGTGGATCACCATCACCATCTATGCCCTCTATTTCATAACCTACCGGTTCATCCTCTACCGGCTGCCCATACTCTATGAATGGCAGGGAGAAAAATAGCAACCACCGCCGGCAGCGGACCCCGGTCGCCGGGGCCCGCTGCCGGCGGCAACCGTGACCCGGCCGCACCGGAAAGCACGGATTGCAACCACCCGGAATCTCCGGCAAGGATAGCGTTCACGGTCACGTAAGCAGACAGTCACGGATCAGGTGGATATGCAATTACCTTGACCTCAACCGAGCGATTTCCATTGGTGCCCCAAAACGCGGGTTTTGTGGTGTTTCGTTGCAGTAGCCCTGCACGGAACACCACAGGCGGAGCAGCGAAGCAGATGCAGATAGATGAAACCTCGATTCGGGAAGGAGTTTCCGGCACACCATGACGCACTTCTTACAGAACATGGAAATCAGGAAAACATTTCAGGTCATGACCGGCATCATCATCCTGCTGCTTGTCTCCATCACCGGTCTTGGTGTCCGCCAGTACCTCCTCTA
>DRKI01000097.1 GCA_011051875.1 Desulfobulbus sp.
AGCAGCTCGGGATACTTTTCCGGGTGCTTCCTGGCATCGAGCAGCATCTCGTAGGTCATGATGTTGAACTGCACCTGGTGGCCGCCGGCCCGGAAATAGGCCTCGATGGTCTCGGCGAACCGCTCCGCCATGGCGGCCCGGTCCTCTTCGGGCGTGTACTTGATGTTGAGCGCCCAGCCTCCGGGAATATGCTCACCGCCCAGCTCGGCCACCGAGTTCAGGCAGGCGGTCAGCTCCGGGGCCGCGCCCGAGACCGGGGTGATACCGGAGGTGAAGACCTGTCCCGCCTTGCGGCCGTGCGGCAGGGCGCCGGTGATGGCGCCCAGGCCGGCATGGTTGGTCATGGTCCAGTAGGAGGGCCGGTAGGGTCCGCCCCGGTAGTTGGTGTGGGACTGGTACTTTGTAAAGAGATGGTGCACCAGGTTGCGGGCGTTCTTGCGCGCCACCGGCTCCTCGGTTCCGTATTTCGGGGTGCGGTTCTTCAGGTACTGGCGCATCTTCTCGCCCGCCGGGCCGGCAAAGTCGTTCCGCACCCCGTTGAGCAGCTCCCGGAAGCTGTACTTTTGGTCGATGAACACGGCCTGCTCGATGGCGTTCAGGGAATCGACCACGTCGCCAAAGCCGATGTGGGTGGCGCCGGACGAGTTGTAGAGCGCGCCGCCGTGGATCAGGTCGCGCCCCTTCTCCAGCGGACCCCGGAACAGGGCCGACAGCAGGGGCGTGGGCAGCATCTCCTGGTGGACATGGCCCATGTGCTCGTTGAGCTGCACGGCCTGGTCGATGAGCCAGTCGAGCTGTGTCTTGAAGATCTCCCAGAACTCCTCGAAACTCTCCAGGCCGGCCGGGTCCGGGGTCCTGGGGCCGATCTGCTCCTCGCCGGTGATGGGCCGCCTGCCGGCAAAGAGCGCCATCTCCAGCGGTGCGGCCAGGTTGAGCATGATGGAGCTGGAGGCCGGGTAATCGCGGCCGTTGCTTGCCAGCTCCACGCAGCCGACAATGGCGTAGTCGCGGGCATGCTCCGGGCTCTCGCCCTGGCCCAGCAGGGCGGTGATATTGGCGTGATCGTTGTAAAAGGCGGGTACGGCCCGGGTGTTGAGGATCACCTCGGAGACGCGGCGGCAGTACTCGCGGCTGTTTTTTTCATAGTCGTAGCGGGCATTGACGTTGGGATCGCGGATCCGGAGCAGCTCGGTGGCCCGCAGCATGACATAGGTCAGATCGTTGACCGCGTCCTCGCCCTGCTCGTCGATCCCGCCCAGGGTGATGGCCGGCACCGTGCCGGCGCCGCCGAACATCTCCTCCGAGGCCTCGGGCACCATGGTCACGTTATCGGCGATCTTGAGCCACAGGCAGCCGACCAGCTCGATGGCCCGGGCCACGTCCAGGCGGCCGGCCTCGATGTCGCGCCGGTACCAGGGATAGAGGACCTGGTCGAGCCGGCCCGGACTCATGGCCATGTTGATGTTCTCGGCATGGATACCGACCTGGCAGAGCCAGATGGCGTTGAGCGCCTCGCGGAAGGTCCCGGCCGGCCGGGCCGGCACCCGGCGGCAGATCCCGGCCATGGCGGCAAGCTCGCGCCGCATCTCCTGATCGTCGGTGACCGCGGCTAGCTGCTCCGCCTCGTCCGCCAGGTTGGCGGCATGGGCCAGCACGCCCTCCAGGGCGATCTGCACGGCCCGGTAGAAACCGGCCCCTTGCCGGTCTCCCCTCCCCTGCGCCACCGCCTCCTTCTCTGCCGCCTCTTCCATGATCCCTTCCAGGCCGCGCTCCAGCATGTCCCGGTACCAGGGCACGCAGTGGGAGATGCAGCCGGCCTTGGAAGCGATGAAAAAAACCAGGTTCTCGAAGAGCTGCAGGCAGCGGGGATTGTTGTAGCGCTTCCGGGTCACCTCGATGACGTTGCGATCCATCCAGAAGGGAAAGATCTCGAAGTTGAGTTCCTCGGCATCCCGGGAAGAGAGCCGCTGCGGATTCTTTGCCCGCTCGCTCACCACCTCCAGCTCCGGCCAGAGGTAGAGGGCGAAAAATTCCGGGAAAAGCGGCGCTCCCAGGGGCTTGCCCGTCGTGGACCCGGCAAGAAGGTTGCGATCGTGGAAACGGGCGCTCTTGCGCTCAAGGAAGTAGCGCACCATTTTGGCCCGCCGCACTCCGGGCGAGTCGTCCGGGTCGTCGTGGAAACGCAGATAGCGGGTGATGTAGCGGGCCCGCTCGATGCAGATCTCGGGAGTTCTCGCCAGGGCCTCCCGGCGCAGGGCGGCCAGGCGCGGCAGGGTCTCCAGGGTATGTTCCTTCAGGCTGATGTCGGAAAGCGTTACCGTGGCCATACGGACCTCCGTTCAGTCGCAAGCGGTCACAGGGCACCCCA
Organism: Desulfobulbus sp.; assembly: GCA_011051875.1. Classification (GTDB taxonomy): domain Bacteria; phylum Desulfobacterota; class Desulfobulbia; order Desulfobulbales; family Desulfobulbaceae; genus DRKI01. The sequence goes on from DRKI01000097.1 coordinate 2,369, forward strand.
TCTGCACGCGCTCGAACATCCCGCTATACGGGGTGTATAATTGTGAACTTCTGTTTCCTGTCGCCCCCTATTGCCAGACATCCAGGCCGATAGCGCGGCGATGGTACTCCCAGGCATCGTCCAGGAGCAGGAAATAGCCGAACAGCTGGTAGCGGTACCCGGCCGGATCGGTCGAGGAATGGTACGGCACATCCAGGGCCGTGGCGTAGATGAGCTGTCCCAGGAAGAGACCGTCGGCGATCTCCACCAGCTCGTCGAGGCAGTAACCGATGGGCGCGGGTCCGCCCACCAGGGGATAGCGGTAGTGGAACTGAAAGACCTTTTTTGTTCCCTTGTCGCCGCTGTTCATAGGCAGGATCGAGTCACGATCCGAGGTTCCGAGGAAGATATACCCCTGCCTGGCAAAGGGCGAGGGGCCTGCCTCGGAGATCGCCTGCAAGGCAGGATCCGGCGCCCGGTAATTCATGTCGATGATCCGGAACAGGGCATCGGCGGCCAGGATACGCCGGTCCTGGATATTGCAGCCGTCCACCCAGCGGGTCCGCGCCTCCTCTTCCCAGAATTCGCGGTCCACCGCTGTCATGCCGCGATCCCAGGGCCCGGCCTCCAGGTGATCCGCGTACAGGCCCGGCTGTGACCAGTAACGGCCTGCCGCCTTTTGCACCAGTTCGTAATGGGGGCGGGAGGCAAGATGCTGCTTCAGCTCCCGGACCCGGGCCGGGTAGCGGTCGGCCAGGTCGGGGGACTCATCGAGCAGCATGCTCAGCTTGCGGCCGCTGATCCGCTCAAAGGACTTGCCGGCCCAGGGAAATATGTATTTGCCAATGGAGTGCCAGACAATGTCCAGGAGGTTGGGCAGGTGCACGTTCTCCGTCAGCATGGAGCCCAGGGTGGCGGGAAAGAGGAGCGGATCGGCCGGCCGCCGCTCCGGGTCCGGGCGCCAGGAGTCCAGGAATCCCAGGTGGAGGTTGAGATTGGCGCCATGGTAGAAGTCGAAGCCGCGCGCCACCCCGGACACCCCGTACCAGTCGCGCGGCTCGGTTCCGTCCACCCGGCAGTTATAGCCCCTGCTGCCATGGCCCTGGAAAAGACCGTTTTTTACCTGCGGCGCGATGCCGCTGCGGAAGAGACGGTTGAACTCTTCAAAATGGAGCAGCCGGTCGTCAGGGGCACTGGCTGCCGAGACCCGGCTGCTGATCCGCTGCAGCATCTGGAGGATCGACTCGCCGGGCTGCAGGAGTCCGCGTACGTCGCCATCGCCGCTGCGGGGCGAATTCTCGGTCAGAAAGGTGGTGAACTTGGCGCTCAGCTCGTCGTTGTCCCGCCAGCCGTGGACCCAGTCCCGGATGTCTGGCCACTGCCCGGGCGTGGCGCCGGCCGGAAACCCTTTTTTTATTCCCTTCTCCTGCCGGTCATAGCCCAGCTCGTGATAGCCGCTCTCCCCCGGCCTGGGCCTGAGCTGCGGAAAGGCTGTGTCGGCATAGACCCGACGGGCAAAGGCCGGGTCCATCATCAGGAAATAGCCGTTGTTCTGATAGCCGTAATCCAGCGTGCCCTCGCCCCTGTAGGGTTCGCCGACAACGACACTCCGGTCCGGGTCCAGGGGCAGGGACAGGTCGCCCAGGCTGAAATGGCGGGTGGCAAAAACCAGCTGCCCGAGGCAGATCCCCTCGTCGATGCGGACCAGCTCGTCGATGAGCAGGGTCATGGGAAAGGCCGGGTGCAGCCTCGGCCAGCGGTAGTTGAGCTGGTAGACCCGGCGGCCGTTCATCTCCGGCACTACCGAGGCGCCGGGATTGGCCAGGAAGATGCCGCCGGTCATGGAATAGGGAATAAAGCGTTCCTTTTCCAGGTGCTCGGCCAGCAGGCGGCCGCCGAACATCTCCTCCCCCGGATCCCGTGGCCTGGGCCGCAGCCGCCAGAGCCGGGTCAGGACCGGCAGCCCCAGCCCCTGGATGAGATCCGGGTCCGCGGGCTCGCGGAAGAAGTTGCGGCCGATGCGGGTGGTCTCCGGGTCATAGACCGCGGGCGTGGCCTGGTCCCCTGTCCTGTCGGCCACCACCTCCCGCGCCACCGGCTCAAAGGTCTTGCCCATCCAGAGGCCGGTGTCGGCAAAGGTCATGTTCCAGGCCGTGGCCATCCACTCCACCGAGGCGAGCAGGGAGCGGTCATGACCCACCAGCGCGGCCGCCTTGCGGAAATAGTCCGAGTCCCGGATCGAGACCGGGATCCCGATCATGGGACCGTCGACCACGGTGTCGCTGCCGCACATGAACAGGGTCCGCAGCCGGGCATGCACATGGGACCAGCGGGACCGCTGCCGGTTGTCGGCCAGGATCCGCTGGTATCCCGCGAGCAGGGCGTACATGTCGCCTGCATAGTCCTCGCGCAGGATGGTCTCCAGGTCCGCGGCCAGCTCATCGGCCTGGCCGGGAGAGGAAGAGGGAAAATTTGCCGCGCTGAGATAGTTGGTCATGGGAATATTCCTCCGGATTGTCCTGCCGCCGGCCGGCCCACCGTTTTTCAGAAGACAATGGTCCACCCGGGGC
>DRKI01000098.1 GCA_011051875.1 Desulfobulbus sp.
CCGGTTCCGTGGCCGATATCATCTTTTCCTTCCTGGCCATGCGATATGCCTTCCTGCTCACGCGCAGACAGCCGGACAACTTCCTCTGGGGCTATCTCTTCTACTTCTGCATGGCCCTGTCCGCCTTTTCCGTGTCCAGGGCCGCAGGCCACATCGTCAAGCAATTCCTGTTCATGTCGGACAACAGCGAGATCTGGGCTGGTATCGCTCCCTATTCGGGCGGGTTCAATACCCTGCTCCTGATCTCGGTCTCTGCGGTCACCATCTTCTACAACAAGAGTGTCCAGGCCTATGAATCCATCGAGCAGAAGGCCGCCAAGCTCAAGAGCGCCAATCTGCGGCTGGAGAAGGCGGCTGCGGAACTCAAGGAGTTGAACCTGCACCTGGAGGAGAAAGTCGAGGAGCGGACGGCCGAGCTTTCCAAGTCGGAGAAGAAGTTCCGCCATCTCTTCTCCAATTCCAAGGATATGATCTTTTTCGGGGATATCGGCAAGAACGTGCTCGAGATCAACGAGTCCGGCCTGGAGATGCTGGGGTACAGTCCGGAAGATGCAAAGCGCCTCAACCTGTACCAGATCTTTCGCAACGAAGAGGATATTTTTACCTATTACGAACTGCTCAGCCGGGATGGCTATATCAAGGATTTCGAGGCTGAATTCCAGAAAAAGGACGGCTCGGTGATCTACGTTCTGATCTCGGCCACGGCCATCTATGACGACAACGGCAAGATGATCGGCTGTGAGGCCATTGCCAAGGATCTGACCAGGGTCAAGACCATGATGGAGCAGCTTGTCTCCAGTGAAAAGATGGCCTCCGTGGGCCAGATGGCCGCCGGCGTCGCCCACGAGATCAATACGCCGCTGGGAATAATTCTCGGCTATGCCCAACTGATGAAGGATGATTTTGACGAGGACTCGGAAGCCTACCAGAATCTCTGTGTCATCGAGCGGCAGACCAAGGCGAGCCGCAAGATCGTCGCCGACCTGCTCAAGTTTTCCCGCCAGGCTGGCAGCGCCCGCAAGGATATTGATCTCAACGAGATCCTCTCCGACGTGGTGGCCGTGACAGAACACAACCTCAATCTCAACCATATCCAGGTGCATCTTGAGCTCGCCGACCATCTGCCACGGGTCATCGGCGATGCCGAGAAACTGCGCCAGGTCTTTGTCAACCTGATCAACAATGCCCAGCATGCCATGGAAGAGCAGGGTGGGGGAGAGCTTTATCTGGGCACCTCCTATGATCCGGACAGGAAACAGGTCATTGCCCGGGTGCGTGACACTGGTCATGGCATTCCCGACAGTGTCAGGGCCAAGATCTTTGATCCCTTTTTCACCACCAAGCCGGTGGGCAAGGGGACCGGCCTCGGCCTGTCGGTGACCTACGGGATCATCCAGGATCATGGCGGTGCCATCGAGGTGGAGAGTCCGGTCAGGAACCGCGAGACAGGTGAGACGACACAGGGCACCGAGTTCAGGATCCTGCTGCCCAGGGCAGAGGATACCGAGACCGTGGCCCTGAAGGGACAGGAAACCACAGTGTAGCTGTTTGACAACATAGCTGTCTGGCAAAAAAAACATTGCAAACGGTCGCGGACAACGGCTTTGGTCGCGGCATTTTCCGGTACAACCCGAGGAGGAAGACAATGGCTGAAATTCTGGCACTGGATGATGTACAGGACGCAACGGTTCTCATCGGCAAGATCCTCTCCAAAAAGGGACACAATGTCCATACCTTCACCGAGGAAGACGAGGCGATCGAATTTGCCAAGAAGAACAGGATTGACCTGGCGATCCTGGACATCAAGCTGAAGAAGCTCAGCGGCGTTGAGGTGTTGGCCATGCTGAAAGAGCATTCACCCGACATGCACGCCATAATGCTCACCGGCTATCCCACTGTCGAGACTGCGCGGGAGGCCATCAGTCTGGGCGCCGACGAGTACTGCGTCAAGCCCATAGACCGTGACGAGTTGGAAGAGAAGGTGGAGAAGGTCCTCCAGTCCGGCAAGTAGTCGCGGCGGCTGAAAAACGACCAGGACGGATATGGGCACGGATACAGCGGCAAAGACAAGAGAGCGGCAGTTTCTGGAGGTTTTCCAGAAGGTGACCAAGATGGTCTCCATGGTGCTGGATCATCAGCAGGTGATGGATACCATCGTCCGTACCCTGCCGGAACTCTTTGACGTGGATGCCTGCACCATCCGTCTGCTGGATTACTCCACCAACACCTTTGTCCTGGGCGCGGCACACGGCCTGTCCATGGAATATGTCTCCCGCCAGTCCATCGACACCGAGGAGACCATGGCCCTGATCAAGGCGGGACAGCCCGTGGCCAGGGTCAACCTGGACCGGGACCCCAACTACCGGGACCGCGAAGAACTCTTCCGGGAAGGCATCAAGAGCATTCTCACCCTGCCCATCCTGTTCCAGGATTCCATCATCGGCATCATGCGGCTGCTGACCCGGCGGCACCGGGTCTTTTCCGACGAGGAGATCTCTTTCTCCATGTCGCTGGCCGAGCAGGTGGGCATAGCCATCTCCAACGCCCGGATGTTCAAGGAGATGGTCAACCAGGTCGACTTCATGCAGGAGGTCCAGGCCCTGAGCAAACTGGTCAATTCCACCCTGGACCTGGACACGGTGCTTCAGACCATTGTCGAGCGGGTTCCCCGCTCCATGGGGACCCGGGCCTGTACCATCCGGTTGCTCAATCCCCAGACCAACACCCTGGAACTGGTTGCTGCGCACGGGGTTTCGGAGAGGTACCTGGAGCAGGTACAGTGGGAGAGCGAGGATGACATCGCCATGCTGCTGGCCGGTGGTTCGGTGGCCATTTTTGACGTGGAAAGCGACGAGCGGATCAAGTGCAGGAAACACCTGGTCGAGGAAGGGATCAGGTCCCTGCTCTGCATTCCCATCAAGGTCGGCCAGGAACGTATCGGCGTGCTGCAGATCCTCTCCGACGAGCACCACTGTTTTACAAGCTCTGAGGTCAATTTTGCCGAGACCGTGTCCGAGGCCGGGGGCACAGCCATCCATAACGCCCGGACCTATCAGAAGATCAACCTTCTCTTCAACCAGATCGAGGAGAACGAGCGGTTTCTTGCCGACATCCTTGACTGTATCCGGCCGCAGCTCCTGGTGATCGATACCGAAAAACATGTTGTTCTCGCCAACCGGGTGGCCCTGGAACGACTGGGCAGGTCGGAGAAGGAGATCCTGGGAGCAGAATACAGCGAACTCTGCCTGGTGGAAGGCGATGGGGGCGACTGTCCCGTGGATCAGGTTCTGCGGGACGGTACCGGGGTCACCCTGGTCCACCAGGTGCAGCAGGAGGATGGTATTCACTGGCTTGAACGGACCGCAACGCCCATGCTCAATGATGAGGGCAGGGTTCAGTACGTGGTGGAGATCATCCGCGATATCACCACCCAGCGCAAGCTGGAGCAGGAGCGGATGGAACGGGTCAAACTGCAGGGGGTTGTCGAGATGGCCGGCGCCGTGGCCCACGAGATCAATTCACCGCTGTTTGCCGCCCTCGGAACGGCTCAGCTCCTGGAAGAGGATGTGAAAGATACCGAGCTGTCCCGGGACCTGGCCACCATTGTCCGCAACCTGAAGGCCATCAGCGAGCTCACCAAGAAGATGACCAGTATGACCGGTTTCAAGAGTCGCAATTATATCGGCGATACCAGGATCGTCGATATGTCGGATTGAAAGAGGGGCTGCTCCCTCCCTGACCCGGCGGGAAGGGGGGGACATTCAACAAACGTAGCGGCATCAGAGAAAAAAGGAGGTGAACGGCAATTTATCCAGGCTGAAGAACAATCATGGATCCCAAACATGGTGCGATGTTTGTGTTATTGAGCCGGCTGACCGGCCGATGTCCATCAGCCCGGGGCGCGTGTGCCGGTATCGTTATCCCCGTGATCTCGATACTTTCCGGCACCGGTACTGGAACTGGACTGCCGCCGGTGGGTTGACTTCTACAAAAGAAAGATCGAGGAGGCTTTGTATGAAAAGATTTTCACTACTACTCGGCATTGTCGTGTCTGCTCTGCTGTTGCTCAGTTCCGGTGCACTGGCAGTAGATGCGAAACTGAGTGCAAAAAACCTGAAAGCAGGCAGTCCCATTACCATCGAGGGCAGCATAGATCCGGGACAGGACCTGTACGTGGTCATCTCCACGGAAAAGATGTTCAAACCCTCTGATGCGCCGGGACCCAAGGAAAAGAAACGCCTGACCAACGGCAAGAACGGCAAGAACGCCTTCGGCGATACCGCCATTCCGCCGAATTACTATGTGCTCACCAATGTCCCCGAGACCCTGGCCACTCCCAAGGAGGCCTGGAAGGGACAGACAGACGGGCTCTTCGCCTTCCCGCCGTTCAAGTACAAGGTAAAGGTCAACAAGATCAAGAAATGGGGCGACATCGATCCTGCTGTCCGCCCCATGCTCGCCCCCATCACCACCGAGGCGCAGTGGAAGTTCCTGATCTTCACCCATGAGAAGAAGTTCGGCATCAACACCGTGTCCAAGGAAAAGCCCCTTGGCGGCGGCAATGCCCGCATGATCATGACCGACTATGGCAAGCAGCCCGAGGCCTGGAACAAGGGAGTCTCCCTGTCCCTGGACAAGAGCACGGGAAAGTTCACCGCCACCATGACGCCGTACAAGAACCTGGCCCCCGGCACCAGGATGGCGGTCTATGTCAACGGCCAGAAACTGGATGACTTCACCATCGAGAAGTCGACCTTCTTCTTCAAGACCGGTAACGTCTACATGAACCCGCTGATCGTCTTCGGCGGCGCCTTCCTGATCGGCGTCCTCTTCGTCATCATGGGCGCGGCAGGCGGCCTGTTCACCGCGGCCTTCCAGATCACCGTCATCGGCACCAAGGGACCGGTGGGCATCAATGCCGGCAACACCATCAAGCCGACCAACCTGTTCCTGACCCTGTGTTCGCCCATCACGGGGCTCATGAACTACTTCAAGGAAAAGCGTTTCGCCTACCCGGTGGCCATCCCCTTTGCCATCGGTATCGTCACCGGCGCCTTTTTCATCGGCCCGCCGCTGTCGGCCAAGTACCTGAACCTGGCGTCGTTCAAGTTCTACCTGGGCATCATCTGTCTGGTCATTGGTATCAAGCTCTTCACCGAGTCCCTGCCGGCTTCCATTGAGAAGAAAAAGGCCATGAAGGCCATTGTCCAGAAATTCAACGCAGCCGTCAAGGAGGCCAAGGAGTCCGGCAAGGCCATGGAGATGGGCAAGATCGAGTTCGACAAGTTCAACTTCATCTCCTTTGATATGCGGTTCTGGGGCGAGACCTTTGTCGCCCGGCCGTTGATGATGCTGGTCGGCGGTATCCTCATGGGTGTCATCGCCTCCTCGTTCGGTGTCGGCGGCGGCTTCATGTTCATGCCCTTCATGACCACCCTGGTGGGCTATCCCATGTACCTGGCCGTGCCCATTGCCCTGGCCGGTACCTTTGCCACCTCCACCGGTGGTATCGCCAAGTACGCCCTGATGGGCTACCAGCCTGACTGGCTGATGGCGGCCCTGATCGCTGCCGGCGCCATGTGCGGCGGTATGGTCGGTCCCAAGATCCAGAAGAAGCTGCCCGAGATCTTCCTCAAGCGGATGCTGGCTCTGGCGCTGATCATCGTCTTCATGAAGTACACCAGCCTGATACCGTTCATGCGGTAACAGCGTTTGTAACCTCAAACCGGCAGAACAGGCCGCCTGCGGCCTGTTCTGCCCGTGTTGTCGGTGACTTGCTTCCGTCATGGTGGCTGTCCGTTGTCCGTACAACTCGTTTTTGGCCGAAGCACGATCTTCTCCGGCCGGCCGGCGGGGGAAGAACCAGGAAGCTGGAGACATCCGGATCCGCCGCCGCAGGCGTGGCAGAATGCGCCTGCGGCCGGGTGTCGTCGTCCGGCCCGGGGAGAGTTTTTCGCCCGTTGCCGGTGATATTGTGACATTACGAAGGAGAACAACATGAAAAAATCTGTGTACTCTATGTGTGGCATGTGCACGGTTCGCTGCCCGATCCGGGTCGAGGTCGAGGACAACCGGGTGACCTGGATCGAGGGGAATCCGTACCTGCTCGATCATGCGCTCTGCGCGAAGGGATCCGCCGGCATGGCGCTGGTGGATGACGACGAGCGTCCCCGGCAGCCCCTGATCAGGGAGGGGGGACGGGGCGCCGGCCGCTGGCAGAAGGTCAGCTGGCCCACGGCCTACGACTACATCGCCGAACGGCTGAAGAAGATCAAGAGCGAGTACGGCCCCGAATCGGTGGTCCTTTCCTCTCGCGGCGGTCCCTGGCAGAACATGTACAAGACGTTCATCCACGCCTTTGGTTCGCCCAACTACACCAACCACGACTGCACCTGCGGCCGCAACACCCACCATGCCAGCCTCTCCATCAACGGCGTGGGCCGCAAGGGGTTCATCTATGACATCAAGAACAGCCGCCACATGGTGCTGTTCGGCAGGAACTATTTCGCCTCCCTCCAGATCGCCCAGGGCAACCAGCTCCTGGACATGCTGGACAAGGGCGGCAGGCTCACCTATGTCGACGTGCGCCAGACCATGACCGGCATCAAGGCGACCCGTTTCTTCCAGGTCCGGCCCGGTACCGATTATGCCCTGGCCCTGGGAATGATCCACGAGATCATCAAGCGCGGCATCTATGACAAGGACTTCATCGACCGCTACGTGACCGGCTTCGACGAACTCTGTACCTTTATCGAGGAGTATACCCCGGCCTGGGCGGCCAAGGAGTGCGGGGTCAAGGAAAAGGCGATTCTCGCCTTTGTCGACGAGCTGGCCGAGGACATGCCACGGGTGATCTTTCACCCGGGCTGGAACCTGTCCCGCTACAAGGATTCCTTCTATGTCAGCCGTGCCCTGCATCTGCTCAACGTGCTCATGGGCAATATCGAGACCGAGGGCGGGCTCATCATTCCCAAGGGTGCCGGCGACTGCGGGTTCAAGGGGATCCGCATGCTCGACTGTCCCAAACCCGACATCAAGCGGGCCGATGGTGTGGGCTGGAAATATAAACACTTCGACAAGGGACCGGGCCTGGCCCATCTCTTTTTCGATGCCATGCGGACCGAGGATCCCTACCCGGTCAAGGCGTGGATCGCCATGCGCCACGATCCCTTCACCGGTATGCCGGAGCCGCAGCGGCAGAAACTGCTCTTTGACAACTGCGACCTGCTGGTCTCCATCGATACCCACTACTCCGAGTTCGGCTGGTATGCGGACGTGATCCTGCCCGAGTCCACCTACCTGGAACGGGACAATCCCATCGCCCTGCAGAAGGGGACCAAGCCGCGGCTGATCGTCCGCCGCAAGGCAGTGGAGCCCAAGTATGATACCAAGCCGGGCTGGCAGATCTTCAAGCAGCTCGCTGACCGGCTCGATATCAGCGAATACTTCCCCTACAACACCATCGAGGAGCTCTACGAGTGGCAGCTCGAAGGCACCGGCTACACCATCGCCGACTTCGAGGAAAAGGGATTCATCGAATTGACCGATAAACCCCTGCCGCTCTATGACCGTGATTCCCTGGACGGTCAGTTCAAGACGCCGTCCGGCAAGATCGAGATCATCAGCAAGAAGCTCACCGATGCCGGCCTGGAATCGCTCAAGCCCTACAGGTCGCCCAACAAGCCGCCCAAGGGCATGTTCCGCCTGGTCTATGGCCGCTCCGCGGTCCACACCCACGGCCACACCATGAACAATCCGCTGCTCGAGGAGCTGATGCCCGAGAATTCTCTCTGGATCAACAGGCGGGCCGCGGCCAAGCTGGGGATAGAGGATGGGGACCTGGTCGATGTGACCGCGCAGAATGCCAGCTATTCCGGCACAATCCATGCCTATGTCACCGAATTCATCCATCCGGAGGCGGTGTACACCGTCCATGGTTTCGGCCGCCAGATCCCTCTGCAGACCAGGTCGTACCATGCCGGGCTCAGTGACCAGAAACTGATGGCCGGTAAACTCGACGACTGGGATAAGGCCGGAGGGGCCATCAACCTCTGCGAGGCCTTTGTCTTTGTGCAGCGCAGTACACGCAATCCCAAGAGGAGGGTTGAGTTATGAACAGGTACATGATCCATCTCAATTCCAAACGGTGTATTGGCTGCCACGGTTGCGAGGTGCACTGCAAGACCAACAAGCGGCTGCCGGTAGGCCCCATTCTCTGCGAGATCGACCACGAACCGCTGAAGCCGGTACGGGGGGTGCCCAAGACCGAGTTCTCGTTCCGGTCCTGCTACCACTGCGACGACCCCTTCTGTGTGCCGGTCTGTCCGACCCAGGCCATGGTCAAGCGCGACGACGGCATCGTCTACGTGGACCAGGAGAAGTGCATCGGCTGCATGGCCTGCGCCGGCGCCTGTCCCTGGACCATTCCCCAGCTCAACCCGGCCACGGGCAAGGCCATCAAGTGCGACTACTGCATGGATCGTCTCGACCAGGGGCTGAAGCCGGCCTGTGTCACCAAGTGCACCACCCATGCCCTCAGGTTGGTCCGGCTGGAGGAGGTCTAGGCGCACCGGCCATCCGGTTTGTCCCGGACAGGTTGCTCTTGTAAAACATCCATAATCAGATACAATGGGGTGCCTGTGCGGCACCCCGTTTTTTTGGGTACCCGCCTGGGCCCGCCCCTGCACGGTCCGGCCATGCCGACACAGCAGCCGGCCGGAGCGGGAGCAGTCCGGGATCATGGCAAGGAATAGAGGATGGATATTCTGACATCGTTCTTGAACGGGCTGTACTACGGGCTGATCGCGCCGTTTTTTCAGTTCTGCGCCAGGGCCATGACCCTGCTGTTCATCCGGCCCATGACCCTGCTGCATCTGCCCGAGTGGCTGCAGGTGGGGATCATCGCCGTGCTGGTGGCCCTGTTTGCGTTCTGGATGCGTGCTCTGCTCCGGGTCGATGAACGGATCGAGGAGTTCAACCGCCGCTTCGCCGAGAAACGCAGGCAGCAGCAGGAGCTGCGCCTGATTCCTGACAAGTACAGCCGCGATGCCCTGTACAGGACAACGGACGAGGAACTCAACGAAGAGTACAATACCTTCATCGCCTATCATTATGCCCGGTATGTCATGATCTACATGCTGCCGCTCTTTCTGGTCCTGGCCTGGCTGAACTCGGTTTTTTCCGAGTCCTGGCTGGTGGCGAGACACGGTCAGCCCTTTCTCGTGCCCCTGCCGGCCAACAGTTTTGGTGTCAGCGGCCTTTCCGTAACCTTTGTTTTTCTTCTCATCTACATCCTGACCCTTATTGTCGGTTTTCAGCTACGGCGTCATCGCAAAAAGCGCTGACTGCCCCACCCGCCCCGATCGGGAGTGCCTTCCTGCCCGGAGCCCTTTTCCGGGACAGTCGAACGGAGCTCCCGTTTTTCGGGCAGATAGGGGGTGGCCGTGGCCGGATTGCTGATTTTCTGACACCCTGGCCCGCCTTTTGTAACAGGTACCGCGGCGCCTTGCATTCCCCGGCAAGCCGGGGAGAACGGTCTGGCCGGTTCGGCCGGTACGGTGTGGAATCGCTGCTTGTCCCGCCTCGGCAGTCGTCGGCAGGAGACAGCAAGGGTTCGGTGCTGCCGCAGCGTTATGGCAGACGACGGCGGGGCGGAACAGGAGGGGGCTGTAGATTTTTCCTCTGTCCGGTTCATTTATCGGAAGTGATATGGTATAGTCCAGGATGGAAAGGATCTTTTTCCCCGCATTGAGTGTTTCACCTGCCTCCAAGTGGAAAAAGATACATGATTATAAATGGTTTTCTTTTTACATCTGTGGCAGATGGGTGATTCCTCGATTTAGGTTTCCGATAGAGGCTGCCGTTCACCCTGGCCGGGGTGTTATAACTGGTCAATGGCATGTAACCATCCGTTTTCATTGCCCTGTTCACGTACCGGAGGCTGAGCTGCGAGCCGGAGAGCCGCTCCGCATTGAATTCTGCATGGTGGAAAAACGTCGATTTGCCAGGGTCCTCTTTGAACGGACGGTCAGGTTTACCCTGAATGGTGTCGTCTATCGCGACATGAAGATCAGGAACCTGAGCATCGGCGGGCTCTTTGTGCCGGGAGATTTCCCCGGTGTGGCCGCGGGTGATCGCTGCCAGCTCGAGCTGCATGAAACCGGCCGCCATTCCTGTCTCATCCTGCGCTTCGGCGCCCGGGTTGTCCGGACGGAGAGAGACGGCATCGGTCTGCGTTTCACAGAAATGACCGAAGACGCTTACAGGTTTCTCCAGACCATGGTACTCTATTACACGGACGATCCCTACGGGGTTGCCAGGGAATTCCTCGAGGACTTCCCCGACGGATCAGCCGCCGGGATGTAGAGCGCTGACCAGGATCGCGCCTCCGGCGGCTGCACATGCCGCCCGACCTTGAACCACCCGACACGGGTATGCTGCAATGACGGATTCACAATCCCTGCAAGAAGATACACCTCTTCTGCTGCGCCCCTTCGCGCGTCTGGGCGACACGGTGCTCTACATCCTGACCGATCTCGGACGCATGGGGATCTTCCTGTTTTCCGCCCTGCTCGGTGTCTTCAGGCATCCGTTTCGTTTTGGCGAACTGGTCAAGCAGCTGCGATTTATCGGGGCAGGTTCCATCTCCGTGATTTTTTTCACTGCACTCTCCTCGGGAATGGTCCTGGGACTGCAGGGCTACTATTCCCTGCATAAGTTCGGGGCCGAGGGGATGCTCGGCTCGGCGGTCTCCCTGACCCTGATCATGGAGCTCGGCCCCATTCTCACCGCCCTCATGGTGACGGGCCGGGCCGGATCCGCCATCTGTGCCGAGATCGGTATCATGCGGATCTCCGAGCAGATCGATGCCCTGGAATGCATGGCCATTGATCCGTTTCGCTACCTCATTTCGCCCAAGCTGCTGGCCGCCCTTATCTCGGTGCCCCTGCTCACCGCCATCTTCGATGTTGTCGGCATCTTTGGCGGCTACCTGGCCGGGGTACGGCTCATGGGGGTCAGTTCCGGCTCCTATTTCAACGGCATGATCCAGAGCGTGACCAATCATGATATACGGCTCGGAGTCATCAAGTCCTTTGTCTTTGCGCTGCTCCTGGTGTGGATCTGCAGTGGCCGCGGCTATTTCGTCCAGCGGATACGGGGGGCAGGTTTCGGTGCCGAGAGCGTCTCCAAGGTGACCACCCAGGCCGTTGTCCTGTCGTCCATCTCCGTACTGATCTTTGACTACCTGCTGACGGCGATCCTTCTCTGAGATGATGACCCGATCCATTGAGGCGAACACGAGTGAACCGGTGATCCGGTTCGAGGAGGTCACCAAGTCTTTTGGTGACCGCAGGCGCAGGCACGTGGTGCTCGACCGGGTCACGTTCTCCATTCCCCGCGGCAGGACCACGGTTATCGCCGGTGGTTCCGGCCAGGGCAAGAGCGTGACGCTCAAGCTGATCCTGGGCCTGATGCGGCCGGACAGTGGCCATATTTACGTGGACGGCCAGGATGTGACCATCCTGCGGGGGGCGAAACTGCGCAACCTGCGCACCCGGTTCGGGGTCCTGTTCCAGGGGGCGGCCCTGTTCGATTCCCTGACCGTGTTTGAGAATATCGCCCTGCCCCTGAGAGAACGAACGCGGCTCTCTGAAGAAGAGATTCGGGAGAGGGTCATGCAGACCCTGAGGCAACTGGAACTCGACGGTCACGAAGACAAGTTTCCCGCCCAGCTCAGCGGCGGTATGAAGAAGCGGGTCGGCCTGGCCCGGGCCCTGCAGCTCGAACCCGAGATCGTGCTGTTTGACGAGCCGACCACGGGTCTGGATCCGGTCATGACCCAGGAGATTTACGAGCTGTTCAGCCGGGTTCAGCAGCGGCTCGGCTATACGGCAGTGATCGTCAGCCACGATATTCCCAAGGTCTTTGACCTGGCGGACCGGATTATTCTCCTGAACAGGGGAGAGGTTGATGTCTTTAACGATATTGAGGAAATAGGCCATTCAACAAAGCCCTACATCCGTGAGTTCGCGGAAATGACCATGGGCGATCTCTTTGGGGACAACAGCGGGAAAAAAGGGTGTAGTGATGCATAATTCACGGCTTGAGATATTTGTGGGCATTTTCCTGGTGCTCGGACTGCTCGCCTTTGGCTGGCTGGCCCTGCAGCTGGGCGAGATTCCCTGGCTGAACGCCGGCCGGACCTATGTTCTCAATGCGGACTTTGACAACATCTCCGGGGTGAAGTCCGGCGCCGAGGTGCAGATTGCCGGGGTGGTCGTGGGAACCGTGCTTGGCCTCAGGCTCACCGACGACGGCCTGGCCGAGGCATCCCTCCAGATCGACCGGAAGATCAAGGTTCCTGTCGATTCCATTGCCTCGGTCAAGTCCCAGGGGATCATCGGTGACAAGTACATCCAGATTACCCTGGGCGGAGACGAGGAGAACTACAAGCCCGGTGATACGATCACCGATACCGAGTCGTCGGTGGACCTTGAGTCGCTCATTTCAAAATTTGCCTTTGGTCAGGTGAAATAGACATCATGCAGATCATGGCGCGAACCTCCGCTGTCCCGGCTTTCCTGGCCTGTCTTGTCCTCCTGGCTCTTGTTCTGTTCAACGCGGGGCTTGTCCATGCCGCAGAGGGCGGCGACGTGGATTTCCTCAGTGATGATTTCTATGAGGAAGAGCCGGAAACCATCTCGGTCTACGATCCCCTTGAGCCGATGAACCGGGCCATCTTCACTTTCAACGACCGGGCCTATTTCTGGGTACTCAAGCCTGTGGCCAAGGGATACGCCTATGTTCTGCCCTGGGAGATCCGGGGCTGTGTGAACAATTTTTTCAATAACCTGCAGGAGCCTGTCCGCTTTGTCAACTGCCTTCTCCAGGCCCGGTTTTCCGACGCAGGCCGGGTGCTGGCCCGGTTCCTGATCAACTCCACAGGCGGTGTCTTCGGCCTGGCCGATCCGGCGACACGGGACCTGGATATTCCGCCCGTGGAGGCATCCCTGGGTGAGACCCTGGGGCGCTGGGGCGTGGGAGACGGATTCTACCTGGTCATGCCCCTGTTCGGTTCGACCACCCTGCGTGATTTCAGCGGCACCGTGGTCGACGCCCTCGCCATGACACCCTACTATTCATGGTCTGATGATTTTGTTGTCAATGCCGGCATCTATGCCGAAAAAGAGGTCAACAAGATCTCGCTCCATCTCGGGGAGTATGAAGACCTCAAGGAGTTGAGCTTTGATCCCTATGTTTCCTTGAGAAACGCCTATTTCCAGTACCGCAGGCGAATGCGGGATGAAGATGTCTTCTTTGAGGGAGAGTGACCTGGAAACAATCGATCCCGGGATCCATAGAGGATTTTCATCCACTGTGTGATGCCCCTCATTGGTTCAATGAACGGTGAATCCATGAAGAGAATACATCCCCTGATACTGGCCCTTCTGCTGACCGGTTCACTGCTGCTTGTGGCGTCTGCCGCTGGCGGGACAACGACCTCTGCCGTGCCTGATCCCACCGCCCAGATGCAGCCATTTGTCGCCAGGATTACCAACCTGTTGCAGAACGAGGATTTCAGGAATGATCCCCGCTGTGAGCGCTGTCAGCAGATCATCGACATCGCCAAAGAGCACTTCGATTTCCGCGAGATGTCAAAGCGGGTCCTGGGCCGGCAGTGGCGCAAGCTGTCTCCCGAGGAGAAAGACCGCTTCGTCACCCTGTTCACCCGTCTGCTGCAGTATGCCTATATCGGGAAGATCAAGGACTATGCCGGCCAGCAGGTTGAATTCACCGGTCAGCGCATCAAGGGGAAACGGGCAGAGGTGAAGACCCTGCTGGTGGATCGGGACAAGACGATTCCTGTCTCCTACATCATGCTGCTCAAGGGCGATCAGTGGATGACCTATGATGTGGTGGTCGAGGGGGTCAGCCTTGTCCGCAACTACATGGAGCAATTCAGGGAGATCCTGCGCAAGGAGAAGTATGCCGGCCTGGTGAAGAGGCTGGAGGAGAAGATCCATCAGCTTGAGCAGGAAAAGATGCAGGAGATGGCAAAGCCTTCACGGGCTGGCTGAGGACGGGGCCACCGGCAGGATTCTCTCCGGCGGGGCACTGGCAGGATTCCGGCGCCGGTTTTCCGGTGCGGTTGCGGCGCCGAAGCCGTCAGGGTACTGGGCGTCACCGAAATAATCGGTGGCGCTTTTTTTTCGGGGACCTGTCTGCGGGGCAGGAACCGGTCACGGGAAATTCTATTATCCCGGATCAATACAGGACTTGTAAGCGGTTGCCGGGTGGGACGGCCCGGCCAGGGAACCTTCCGGGACATGGCCGGGGCGGTACAGCACCGGAATCATGGGGCCATCGACTATTCTGCACGGTTGCGCTCGTTGCCCGTGGTCAGTGACCGTGGTGGACCGGGCATGGCCGTGTTACGTAAAAACAACATCTTGGGGCGATTACGGGGGACTGCGGCTTCTCTTGTCTGTCTGTTTGTTATTTTATCGTG
Organism: Desulfobulbus sp.; assembly: GCA_011051875.1. Lineage (GTDB taxonomy): Bacteria > Desulfobacterota > Desulfobulbia > Desulfobulbales > Desulfobulbaceae > DRKI01. Next base: position 14,510 of record DRKI01000098.1, read on the forward strand.
GCAGGAGCATTTTTTTTTGTGTATGTTGTCCAGTTTCGATGAATGATCTACAGGTTCGCACCTTATGGCGCCGGTGAGACGTTGAAAGTACGATTCAGCGAAATCTCCTCAAGTGGCAGCCGATACGAGCTCAGCGAGATCCCGGCCCCCGAGACGGGCGGAGATTTTTCCCTGCGTGCACCGGCACAGGCCACGTGCGTGCTGACCAGGAAGAGTGCGACCCGCGTGGTGCTGCAGGGCAGGCTGCAGGCGGAGATGATCCTCGTCTGCGACCGGTGCACGGTCGAGTACTGTTTTCCTGTTGACAGGGAAGTCCAGTTGATCCTCGAGGTGCCCGACGCATCGCACTGGCAGCTCAGGGAGATCGAATACAGCCGGGATGATCTCGACATTGTCCCGCTGCGGGAACCCGTGATCCATCTCGACGATCTCTTCAGGCAGCATCTGTATCTGGCCCTGCCGGTCAAGCGCCTCTGCAGGACCGGGTGCAGGGGAATCTGTCCCTGCTGCGGGGTTGACCTGAACATCGAAACATGCCGCTGTACCCAGGTTCCTGTTTCGTCACCCTTTGCGGTCCTGGCCGCACTGAAGAAGAAGTGACCGGTCCCGGGCCGCGGTCATACCGTAGCGCAGCAGACCGGCAGAGAGACCTTTCTCCCCGGTTCCGGGAGAGAGTTCCGGTCCCCTGTACCGTGAAACCAGCCGTCCCCGGCCGGACGTTGCAGTTGATTACTTTTCCCCGTGCCCCGTGGCCGGGGAAGGTTTATGGAGGAAAGACAACCATGGCTTTACCAAAAAGAAGACATTCCCGTTCCAGGTCAAGGATGCGGCGGGCCCATGACGCCCTGCGCAGACCCAGTGTCGGATTCTGTCCCGAATGCGGCGAGCCCAAGATGCCGCACCTGCTCTGTGGTGGCTGCGGCGTCTACAAGGGCCGCACTGTCATCCGTCTCGAGGACGAAATCAGCTAGGATATATCGTGCGTATCGCCCTTGATGCCATGGGCGGTGATCTCGGCCCTGAACTGCCGATCCGTGGTGCACTGGCTGCAATAACCGATCGTGATGATCTGGAGGTGGTGCTGCTCGGTCCCAGGGACCTGCTGGAGCGGCAGATCGCCGAAATTGCCGGCAGTGACAGCCGCGTCAGCCGGCGTCTCGGCGTCGAACATGCCCCGGAGACCGTGTCCATGGACGAGTCGCCCGTGGAGGCAGTGCGGAAGAAGAAGAACTCGACCATCATGGTGGGGTTTGATCTTGTCCGCAACGGTGCGGCCGATGCAGTGGTCTCGGCCGGCAATTCCGGCGCCACCATGGCCGCCGCCATCCGCAAGCTCGGCCGGCTGCCGGGGATCTCGCGGCCGGGCATCACCAGCTTTTTTCCGACCCTGAAAAAGCCGGTCATGATCATGGATATCGGGGCCAACGTGGACTGCCGTCCCAAACACCTGCTCCAGTTTGCCATCATGGCCTCGTCCTGCTCACGGCTGCTCTGTCATATAGACAGCCCGAGGGTGGGACTTCTCAGTATCGGCGAGGAAACCGGCAAGGGCAATGCCCTGGTCAAGGAGACCCATGCCCTGCTCAGCGCGAGTGGTATGAATTTCATCGGCAACGTGGAAGGGCGTGACGTCTATCGCGGTGACGTGGATGTCATCGTCTGCGACGGTTTTGTCGGCAACATTTCACTCAAGATCAGCGAGGGCCTTGCCGAGGCGGCCATGCAGATGCTGAAGACCGAGATCATGAAGACCCTGCGCGCCAAGATCGGCTACCTGCTGATCCGCAAGGCGTTCAGGAGCTTCCGGAAGCGGGTCGACTATGCCGAGTACGGCGGCGCGCCACTGCTGGGTATCAACGGCACCGGCATCATCTGTCATGGCACCTCCAATGCGGTGGCCCTGCGCAATGCCATCTACGTGGCCGCAGACATGGTCCGCCACCAGGTCAATGAATCGATCATCCGAACACTTCGGGAGTATGCCTCCTGACATGGGCTGAATCAATGGATCATACGGTTGTACTCGGTACCGGTTCCTGCCTGCCCGACAGGAAGCTGACCAACGCGGACCTTGAAAAAATGGTCGATACCTCCGACGAGTGGATCACCACCCGTACCGGAATCCGCACCCGGAGGATCGCCGGTAAGGGAGAACAGAATTACCAGCTGGCCTCCCGGGCCGCGGAAAAGGCGCTTGCCATGGCAGGGGTGGAGGCGGCGGACATCGATCTCCTGATCGTGGCCACCCTGACGCCGCACATGATGATGCCCTCCAGCGCCTGTTTCGTGCAGGCCGAGATCGGGGCCACCGGCGCCTTCGCCTTTGACCTCAACGCGGCCTGCTCCGGCTTTCTGTACGGACTGGACGTGGCAGACAAGTACATCACCGGCCGCCCGGACATGAAGGTCCTCCTCGTCGGTTCCGAGACCCTGTCCGCGCGTGTCAACTGGCAGGACCGCAACACCTGCATCCTGTTCGGTGACGGCGCCGGTGCCGTGGTGCTGGGAGGAGAGCGGGGCAGGGGAGGCGTGCTTGCCAGTCATCTCTTCTCCGACGGCCGGCTCTGGCGACTCCTGTACATGGACAGCCCCGAGAGTCTCAACCCGGATCTTGTCCAGGAGTCGCGCAAGGGGTGCCACCTGCAGATGACCGGCCGGGATGTCTTCAAGTACGCGGTCCGTGCCATGGAAGACGCCGTGGCCGGCGTGCTGGCCGAGCAGAAGGTGGCAGTGGACGAGATCGGGCTGATGATACCGCATCAGGCCAATATCCGGATTCTGAACAAGCTGATGGACCGGTTGGGTATTCCCGAAGAGAAGGTCTATATCAACGTGGATAAGTACGGTAACACGTCCGCGGCATCGATTCCCATCGCCCTGGACGAGGCCAACAGGCAGGGGCTGCTGCACCGGGGAGACAAGATCCTGTTCTGTTCCTTTGGTGGCGGGTTCACCTGGGGATCAATGCTCATGCAATGGTAAAGGAGATACTGGTGGATTACTTTTTGACGGAAGAGCAAGAGATGATCGTCGAGACCGCCCGGGAGATCGCCAGGGATAAGATTATCCCGGTGCGGGCGGAGCTGGACGAAAAGAACGAGTTCGCCGCCTCCATTATGGAGGATATCGCCCGGGCCGACCTGTTCGGCATCTTTGTTCCCGAGGAGTATGGCGGACTGGGCGGCGGATGCTTTGAGATCGTGCTGGCCCTGGAGGAGCTGGCCAAGGGCTGCGTGGGCGTGGCCACGACCTTTGCCGCCAGCGCCCTGGGGATCTTTCCGGTGCTCATCGCCGGGTCCGAGGAACAGAAACAGAAATACCTGCCCGATATCGCCGCCGGAAAGCGCTGGGCCGCCTTCGGTCTCACCGAGGCCAATGCCGGCAGTGACGCCTCCGGCATCCGGACCACCGCGGTCCTGGACGGCGACGAGTGGGTGCTCAACGGCACCAAGCAGTGGATCACCAATGGCGGCGAGGCCCAGATCTACACCATTGTCGCCCTCACCGATCCCAGCAAGGGGGCCCGGGGCGCGTCCATCTTCGTGGTCGAGGATGGCGATCCCGGTTTCTCCTACGGCAAGAAGGAAGACAAGATGGGTATCCGCTCCTCGGCCACCCGGGAGCTGATCATGCAGGACTGCCGGATCCCCAGCGACCGGCTGGTGGGCCGGAAGGGCACCGGCTTCATCACGGTCATGAAGACCCTGGATGTCTCACGTCCCGGCATCGCCTCCCTGGGAGTTGGTCTGGGGCAGGCCGCGCTGGACGAGGCCGTCACCTATGCCAAGCAGCGGGTCCAGTTCGGTAAGCCCATCATCGGTTTCCAGGCCATTCAGCACATGCTCGCCGACATGGCCACCCAGGTCGAGGCGGCCCGGGCCCTGGTCTATGCCGCTGCCCGTCACATCGATGCCCATCCGAAGAACATGAGCAAGGTCTCCTCCATGTGCAAGGTCTTTGCCACCGACATGGCCATGAAGGTCACGGTTGACGCGGTACAGGTCCTGGGCGGCTATGGCTACATGAAGGAATACCCGGTTGAGAAGATGATGCGCGATGCCAAGATCCTGCAGATCTACGAGGGCACCAACCAGATCCAGCGCAATGTCATAGGCCAGGAACTGAACAAGGAGTATGCGTAACCGCGCCGACGCGCATGCCAGAATCGGACGGTACACAGAGCCATGGAAATACTTGTCTGTATCAAACAGGTTCCGGACGCCAAGGATGTCCGGCTCGATCCCGAGACCAACACCCTGGCCCGCGAGGGCGTGGAGTCAATCATGAACCCCTTTGACCGGCACGCCCTGGAAGAGGCGGTCCGGCTGAAGGAGGCCCACGGCGGCACGGTTACGGCGCTGTCCATGGGACCGCCCCAGGCCGAGGCCGTGCTGCGCGAGGCCATTGGCTGCGGCGCCGATCGCGGTTTCCTGGTCTCGGACCGGGCCTTTGCCGGCGCCGATACCTGGGCCACCTCCTACACCCTGGCCCGGGCCATCGAGACCATTGGCCGTTTTGACCTGATCCTGTGCGGCAAGCAGGCCATTGACGGCGACACGGCCCAGGTCGGACCCGGCCTGGCCTCGAGGATGAACCTGCCCTATGTCACCTGTGTCCAGAAGACGAGAGGGGTGACGGACGGCAGCATCGAGGTCGAACGGATGATGGATGACGGGTATGACGTGGTCCGGCTGCCTCTGCCCGCCCTGCTGACGGTGGTCAAGGATATCAACGAGCCGCGGGTGCCGTCACTCAAGGGCAAGATGAAGGCCAGGAAGGCCGAGATCCCTGTTCTTTCGGCCGCTGATATCGGTGCCAGCAAAGAGTGCATCGGTCTGGCCGGTTCCCCGACCAGGGTGGTCAATGTCTTCTCTCCCGAGCCGCGGGGCGACCGGAAGATCTTCACCGGCACGGCCGAGGAGCAGGTGGACCAGTTGATCGAGCACCTGCGGGACTATCTGTAGATCGTGGTGAATCCATGCTGAAAGTTGATGCGGAAAAGTGTATCGGATGCGGCGCCTGCGAGGAGCAGTGCGCTTTTGGCGCCATCAAGGTGGAGGACGGCTGCGCCGTTGTCGGCGACGGCTGTACCCTGTGCGGGGGTTGCATCGACGCCTGCGAGGCCGAGGCCCTGCACATCGAGGAAGCGGCTCCAGGCCGGGAGACGGCGGACCTTGCCGCCTGGCAGGGGATCTGGGTCTTTGCCGAGTTCCGGCACGGCAGCGTGGCGCCGGTGACCTATGAACTGCTCGGGGTCGGCCGCAGACTCGCCGACCAGCGCGGGGTTGCCTTGAGCGCTGTTCTGCCGGGCTCCGGGGTCCGGGAGGAGTGCGACGGCCTGATCGCGGCCGGCGCCGACAGGGTCTACCTGGTCGATGATCCGGCCCTGGCCCAGTACCGGGAGGACGTCTACGGCCGGGTCCTGGAAGAGCTTATCCGCCGCTACCAACCCGAGGTGGTCCTGGCCGGGGCCACGGCCATCGGCCGTTCGGTCATCCCCCAGGTGGCGACCCGGCTCGGCGCAGGCCTCACCGCCGACTGCACCGGCCTTGATATCCGGCCCGAAGACGGCACCCTGCTCCAGACCCGGCCCGCCTTTGGCGGCAACATCATGGCCACCATCGAGTGTCCTGATACCAGGCCGCAGATGGCCACTGTCCGGCCCAGGGTGATGGCGCCGGCCGAACCCGACCCGGCCCGCAGCGGCGAGGTGGTGGATGTGGAGATCGCGCCCGGGCATCTCGGCTCCAGGGTCGAGGTCCTGGAGACGGTGGTCAGCCAGACGGAACAGGTCAATATCCAGGAGGTGGAGGTCCTGGTTGCCGGAGGTCGCGGCGTGGAGGGAGAAAAGGGGTTCGCCCTGATCCGTGAGCTGGCCGAGGAGCTGGGTGGTGCCGTGGCCGCCTCCCGGGCAGCGGTCGATTCCGGCTGGATCTCCTATCCACACCAGGTGGGGCAGACCGGCAAGACCGTGTGCCCCAAGCTCTACATCGCCTGCGGTATCTCCGGTGCGGTCCAGCACGCGGTGGGCATGCAGTCGGCCGAGGTCGTGGTGGCCATCAACCGCGACGAGAACGCGCCTATTTTCAATATCGCCACCTATGGCCTGGTGGGCGACCTGTTCGAGGTCGTGCCGCTGCTGGCCAGGAAGATCCAGGAGATGAAAAAATGACGCTTGACGGACAGGTTGCACTGGTCACCGGTGGCAGCCGGGGAATCGGGCGCGCCGTCTGCCTGCGGCTCGCCACCATGGGCGCCCGGGTCGGGATCAACTATGTCAGCAATCCGGCGGCAGCCGAGGAGACCCTGGCCGCGATCAGGGCCGGCGGCGGCACGGGATTTCTCGCCCCTTTTGACGTTGCCGATGGCAGGGCTGTCCAGGAGGCGGTCAAGGCCATCACCGACAGGCACGGCGGCATCGACATCCTGGTCAACAATGCCGGCATCACCCGGGACGGTCTCATGGCCCGGATGAAGGAGGATGACTGGGATGCGGTCATTGACACCAATCTCAAGGGCACCTTTCTCTGCAGCAAGGCGGTCATGCGGCCGATGATGAAAAAACGGCAGGGCAGGATCATCAACATCACCTCGGTGATCGGCTTTCTCGGCAATGCGGGGCAGGTGAACTACGGCGCCGCCAAGGCGGGTATCGTCGGCCTGACCAAATCCATGGCCCGGGAGCTTGCGCCCCGCAACGTGACGGTCAACGCCGTGGCCCCCGGCTACATTGTCACCGATATGACCAGCGGGCTGGGCGAGGATATCCAGGCCGCCATCCAGGCCCAGATACCGCTGGGCAGCCTGGGCAGGCCGGAAGACGTGGCCGGGGTGGTCGCCTTTCTCGCCAGTAAGGATGCAGCCTACATGACCGGTCAGACCCTGCATGTCAACGGTGGCATGTACATGGGCAACTGATGGCAACAGGTTTGGTTCATGGAGCGGGCCGGGTTCTGCACGCGGACGCTTCTTTCAAGGAAAACGATAACTTCTAAGCAGGAGAGAGAACAATGGCAGTTGAAGACAAGATGATCGACATTATCGTGGAGCAGCTCAGCGTGGACAAGGACAAGGTTGTACCCGGCGCCTCCTTTGTTGACGATCTTGGTGCGGATTCCCTGGACCTGGTCGAGCTGATCATGGCCATGGAGGAAGAGTTCGATGTGGAGATCCCGGACGAGGAGGCGGAAAAGATCGTCACGGTGCAGGACGCCATTGATTTTGTCAGCAAGATTAAAGGATAGACAGGATCCAGAGACGTGAGACGACGGGTAGTAGTCACCGGTATCGGCCTGGTCACACCTCTTGGCACTGGGACCGAAAAGACCTGGGAGGGGCTGGTCAACGGCAGAAGCGGCATTGGGCCCATCACGCGTTTTGACGCCTCTGCGCATGCGGCCCGGATTGCCGCCGAGGTCAAGGATTTCACGCCGGAGAAGTGGTTTGAAAAGAAGCAGGCCCGCAACCTGGACCTCTTTGTCCAGTATGCGATCGCCGCCGCCGACATGGCCTGGAAAGACGCGGGGCTGGCCGCGACCGAAGTGGAGGGGGAGCGGATCGGGGTTATCACCGGCTGCGGCATGGGCGGTCTGCCCACCATCGAGGAGTACCACAAGGTCTACCTGGATCGGGGCCCGCGCCGGATCACGCCGTTTTTCATCCCCCGGGTCATTCCCAACATGCCGTCGGGGCATATCTCCATGCACATCGGTGCCAGGGGCGCGAACCTGGCCCTGTCCACGGCCTGTGCCGCCGGCACCCATGCGGTGGGAGAGGCCTTCCGTCACATCGCCTACGGAGACTGCGACGTGGTCGTGACCGGGGGCACGGAGTCGGTGGTCTGCCCGTTGGCCGTGGGCGGGTTCTCCTCCATGAAGGCCCTGTCCACGCGCAACGACGATCCTGAGGCCGCATCGCGGCCCTTTGACCTTGAACGGGACGGATTCATCATTGCCGAAGGGGCCGGCATGCTGGTCCTGGAAGAGTTGGAGTCGGCCCGGACGCGGGGAGCGCGGATCTATGCCGAGATGGCCGGCTTCGGCCTGACCAGCGATGCCTACCACATCGCCGCCCCGCCCGAGAGCGGCGAGGGTGCCGCCCGCTGCATGGCCATGGCGCTCAGGGACGCTGGCATGCATCCCGAAGAGATCGGGTATATCAACGCCCATGGCACGTCGACCCCGCTCAACGACCGCTGCGAGACCACGGCCATCAAGACGGTCTTTGGCGATCATGCGCGGAAACTGGCCATCAGTTCCACCAAGTCCATGACCGGCCACATGCTGGGCGGCGCCGGCGGCATAGAGTCCGCCTTTACCGCTCTCATGCTGCACCATGGCATCATCGCGCCGACCATCAACCTGGAGCATCCCGATCCGGACTGCGACCTGGACTATGTGCCCAACATTGCCCGCGAGCTCCAGGTGGAGGCGGCCATGTCCAACTCCTTTGGCTTCGGGGGGACCAACGGCGTGATTATCATGAAACGGTTCCGGCTGTAGCCGGATGGCGTCCGGGAGGAGAGAGACAGTGAAAATTGCAGTGGGCAGCGACCATGGCGGCTTCGAGTTCAAGGAGCAGATTGTCCGTTTTCTTGCAGCCGCCGGGGTCGAGGTGGAGGACGTGGGGTGCCATTCCACGGATTCGGTGGACTACCCCCGGTTTGCCGACCAGGTCTGCGCCAGGGTGCAGGCCGGGGCGTGTGAACGGGGTATCCTGATCTGCGGCACCGGCATCGGCATGTCCATTGCCGCCAACCGGCACCGGGATATCCGCGCGGCCCTGTGCCACGAGGCCTATACGGCCCGCATGAGCAGGGAGCACAACAATGCCAATGTCCTCTGCCTGGGCGGCAGGGTGCTCGGAATCGAGGTCGCCCTGGACATTGTCGGGGTCTGGCTGGAGACGGAATTTGCCGGGGGCCGGCATCAGCGGCGGCTGGATATGCTGAGCTGAACGGCCTGCCCGGACACTTCCCGCAACAGCTTGCACAAGGCCGGCATATGATCCGGCCTGATCTGCTGCCGCCAGCGGGAGTCGGAGTACATGAGAAGACATTACCATGGCTACACTACAAGAGACGGATCCGGACGTTTATCGCCTGATCCAGTATGAGCTGGAGCGGCAGGCCAACCAGCTGGAGCTGATTGCTTCGGAAAATATTGTCTCCCAGGCTGTTCTCGAGGCCCAGGGCTCCATCTTCACCAACAAGTATGCCGAGGGCTATCCCAGCCGCCGGTACTATGGCGGCTGCGATTATGCCGACGAGGTGGAGTCGTTGGCCGTAGAGCGTGCGCGCGAGATCTTTGACGCCGAATACGCCAATGTCCAGGCCCACTCCGGCAGCCAGGCCAACATGGCGGTCTACTTTGCCACCCTCAAGCCGGGCGACAAGGTCCTGGGCATGGACCTGGCCCATGGCGGCCACCTGACCCACGGCGCCACGGTGAGCTTCTCCGGCAAGCTGTTCAACTTTATCTCCTACGGCGTGCGGCGCGACACCGAGACCATTGACATGGAAGAGGTGGAGCGGATAGCCTTCGAGAACCGGCCCAAGATGATCGTTGCCGGCGCCAGCGCCTACCCCCGGGTCATCGATTTTGCGGGATTCCGCCGGATAGCCGACCAGATAGGCGCCCTGTTCATGGTGGACATGGCCCATATCGCCGGACTTGTCGCCGCCGGTGTCCATCCCTCGCCGGTTCCCTATGCCGATTTTGTCACCTCCACCACCCACAAGACCCTGCGCGGTCCGCGGGGCGGCCTGATCCTGGCCAGGGAAAAATTTGCCAAGGCCCTGGACTCCAACATCTTCCCGGGTATCCAGGGTGGACCGCTGGTGCACGTGATCGCTGCCAAGGCCGTGGCATTCAAGGAGGCCATGGGTTCTCCCTTCCGGGCCTACCAGGAACAGGTGGTCCGCAATGCATCCGTGCTGGCCAGGCGGCTGGCAGAACACGGCTTCCGGATCGTCTCGGGCGGAACCGACAACCACCTGATGCTCATCGATCTTGGCAGCAAGGGTATCACGGGCAAGGAGGCCGAGCGTCTGCTCGAGGATGCCGGCCTGACCGTCAACAAGAATGCCATTCCCTTTGATACCCGGTCACGCTTTGTCACCGGCGGCATCCGTATCGGCACTCCGGCCGTGACCACCAGGGGATTGAAAGAACCGGAGATGGTCATGATCGCCGACTGGATCAACCGGGTGATCAGCTCGCGCGAGGTGAGCGAAATCGGACAGGTGCGCCAGGAGGTGCGGGCCCTCTGTGAACGTCTTCCCCTCTACCCCGGGATACCGCGTATCGAGGCCTGAGCGGTTCACGGCCGGTATGGAAGGGAGCGCCCTCCGCTCCCGGGGCGGGCGGTGACTGAACGATGAATCCGGCTCTGCCGGTCTGGGAGAGACCATGAAGTGTCCATACTGCGGCCATCTGGATAACCGGGTTATTGATTCCCGCCTCAACAAGGACAAGACCATCACCCGCCGGCGCCGGGCCTGCAGCGCCTGCCAGCAACGGTTCACCACCTACGAGCGGATCGAGGTCATGCTGCCCATGCTGGTCAAGAAGGACGGCCGGCGTGAACCCTGGGACCGGGGAAAGATCGTGGCCGGCCTGGAAAAGGCCTGCGAAAAACTTCCCGTCTCCATGGCGGATATCGACCGCTTTGTCGACAATATAGAGCGCAAGCTCCAGGACGTGGGAGGCAAGGAGGTGCCGACCTCGCGCATCGGCGAGTGGGTGATGGAGGCCCTGCCGGACCTGGACGAGGTCGCCTATGTCCGCTTTGCCTCGGTCTACCGGCAGTTCAAGGATGTCAACGAGTTCATGGATGAGCTGAAGATCTTTCTGGGCAAGAAGGAGCAGGAGGCCTGAATGTGCCGTGATGACCGCGACTACATGCGGATTGCCCTGGAGGAGGCGGCGCGGGGCCTGGGGCGCACCGCGCCCAATCCCTGCGTGGGGGCGGTTATCGTGCGGGACAATGTTATTGTCGGCCGGGGCTATCACCGCAGGGCGGGAACTCCCCATGCCGAGGTCAATGCCATCGCCGATGCCGGTCAGGCCGCCCGGGGAGCCACGCTCTATGTGACCCTGGAACCCTGCAACCACACCGGTCGCACCCCGCCCTGTACCCGGGCCATCCTCGAGGCCGGGATCAGAAGGGTGGTTGTCGGCATGGCCGATCCCAACCCGTCCGTGGTGGGTGGCGGCGCCGATTTCCTTGCCGGGCAGGGGGTGGAGATCACCTGCGGCGTCCTGGAGCAGGAATGCCGGCAACTCAACTATCCCTTTCTCAAGCACTCTGCCACGGGGCTGCCCTGGGTGGTCATGAAGGCGGGCATGAGCCTGGACGGCAGAATATCCTATCGTCGCGGCAACAGCGGTATCATCACCGGTCCGGCAGCATGGCGGCGCGTGCATCAGTTGCGCGACCGGTACGATGCCCTGCTGGTGGGGGTGGGAACCGCCCTGATCGATGATCCGTCCCTCACTACCCGGCTCAAGGACCGGCCGGGCCGGGACCCCCTGCGGGTGGTGCTGGACTCCGGGCTCCGTCTGCCGCCCGATGCCGGGATGCTGCGCCAGGAATCCTCGGCAGCCACATGGATCTTCTGCGGACCCGATGCGCCGCGGGACAGGGAGGAACGACTCTGCGCGGCCGGCGCCGAGGTGCACCGGGTCGCTGTCGACAGCAATGGCCGGCCTGACCTGGAACAGGTGCTGGCTGTCCTTGGTCGCGCCGGCCTGACCTCGGTGCTGGTGGAAGGGGGCGCCACTGTGCATGGCTCTTTCCTGGGGCGTGACCTGGTGGATGAGGTCTACCTGTTCCTGGCGCCGTTTTTCATCGGCGACCAGGGGATGCCCGTGGTCAGCGGCCATGGCATCAGCGGCAGCAACGAGGCAGCCAGGCTCAAGGAGGTGCGGTTTGATCGTCTCGGGGACGATCTCCTGATCCATGGGCTGCTGCACATGCCGGAGGAAGCAGAGCGGCAGGACAAGGCAGGCTAAGTCGGTCAACCATCACTGCCGGCCGCCGCCGCCCCGGTTTCCAGGATGTTCAGGATCTGCGGCCATCGCTGCAGCAGCTCCTGCCGGTTCCGGAAATCGATCTCCAGGGTCAGCCGGTCATCCTCAAAGGCCGGCGTGTGACGGATGCGGACGCCCGTTGGCAGCTCCAGCCTGCGGCAGAATCTCCGGAAGTCGGCCGCTGCCGCTTCCGAGCGCGGAAAACACTGGCCATGCAGCCATTGCAGCAGCGCAGCGGCCTGCTGGGGAATATTTTTTTCTCTCACCTGCCAGCCGATCTTCTTCTCCATTTCTCCGACAATCTCCCCAAACGCCCGGTTCTGGCGCATGATCAGCTCCGTTGCCATATCGACCAGCTTCTGTTGCCTGGAGCCGCCCAGGCGGAGAGCGGTTATCAGGCGCACGATCTCCCGCTGATCCCCGGCCTTGAGCCGGGCCAGTTTCCTGCCAGCCCTGGGATGCAGTTTCTGCCGGTGCAGTGCCAGCACGGCGGTTTTTTCCAGTTCCAGCAATGATGTCAGCTCGCGGAGCACGTGCGGCACAGGCCTGTGACCGAGGCGGGCGAGCAGGTCGAGGCACTCCTGTTCCGACAGCCACTGTTCTGCCTTGTTCATGAGAGTGGCCTGTTCAATGATGCTCAGCTCGCTGCCAATCCGGGCATGTTCGGCCAGCAGCTCCAGCCGTCTGGACAGGGGGGTGGCCGCAGGGAGAACAAGGACCGGAATCCCGGCCAGTCCCAGGAGGGCTGCTGCTGCAATTCTCTGCCTGCCGGAGAGGATAACGGCGCAGCCATCCTCCCGGTTGTGGAGCAGTGGTGGCTGCAGGAGACCCAGGTCGGCCATGGAGTCGACAAGGGAGGGATTCGGAGGGCCGGGATCCGGCCGCAGGAGATAGGTGGTGTCGTCAAGATCGATGGCGCCAGGGGCAAGGGTCTGAAGAATGGCTGCAGAAGACACTGGTGAGTACCTGACAGGAAGTAACGGTAAGCGGTCGCAGGGCACCCCATCTGCATGCGCCCGAACCTCCCGATATTACGGGTTGTCTACTTGTGAAATCGCCCCTACCTGTGCAGGTATGCCGGTTCGCTGCAGGACCTCCGCTAGGCGGCCCTGCGCGACCGTGCAGAGACAGGATGCCTGTAGCGACTTGCGGCAGGAAGAGGCGGGGAGGCTGGCCGTGAGCGTGGCTGCAGCGGATTACGGGAAAGGAGTTGCCAAGAATCCGGCCCTGTTGCCGGGTCCGGATTCCTGGCTGGTCGGTGCCCGGTTCTGCCTGAATTGAGCGTTCCAGCCATCCACAAATGGTAAAAGTTTTATGATTACAGCTGGTTTTGTAAGTGTTGCAGGTGGGGCAACCCTTGGGGATTTCCATTCTGCACCAATCTGTTGCACCCTGCGGTGTTTCCATGCAGGTTGAACTGCAATGAAAAACCGCAAGACTCGCATCTTGGAGTACAATGAAATCCGCTCAGTTCAGGTTCTGGTTGATCTTGGCGCGCAGGATACCCGAGGGCTTGAAGGTGACAACCCGTCTCGCCTCAAGGGTCAGTTCGTCACCGGTCTGGGGGTTTCTTCCGCGCCGGGCCTTCTTGTCCTTGACATTGAATTTGCCGAAGCCACTGAGCAAGAGATCCTCACCGCTGATCAGCGAGGCCTTGGAAATGGACAGGAAGGCCTCCACCGAATCCGTGGCCTGGGCCTTTGTCAGGGAAGGATGCTTCTTGTATACCTGCTGAACCAGGTCTGCCTTTGTCAGGGTCATGGGGATGAACCTCCGTTGGGATGGTATCTGAAACTGCCCGCCTTCTTTCGCGGGAATTTCACCTCCAGGTCGCCGCCGGTCCTTCAGGACGACCAGGCTGGTGCCTTGGTTTTGGCCGGGAACCGGCCTGTCCGGGAACTGGTTGGTGATCTGTAGTTATTCCGGATGGTTTTACAACGCTTTAATGATACGCCGTGGTGGAATGGTTTGTCAACGTCAATCCGGCAGAAAATGAAAGGCGTTCCTGCCCGCGAACCGGGCCGCACGGCCGAGTTCCTCTTCGATGCGCAGCAGCTGGTTGTACTTCGCCACCCTGTCGCTGCGTGACGGGGCGCCGGTCTTCAGCTGGCCGGTGTTGAGGGCAACGGCCAGGTCGGCGATGGTGGTGTCCTCTGTTTCGCCGGAGCGGTGGGAGATGACGGCTGTATACCCCGCCCGGTGCGCCATTGCCACCGCGTCCATGGTCTCGGTTACCGTGCCGATCTGGTTGAGCTTGATGAGGATGGAGTTGGCGATCTTTTTTTCGATTCCCCTGGCCAGGATCCTGGTATTGGTGACAAAGATGTCGTCGCCCACCAGTTGAATCTTCCCGCCCAGGGCCCGGGTCAGTTTTTTCCATCCCTTCCAGTCCGATTCATCCAGACCGTCCTCGATACTGATCAGGGGATATTTCTTCACCCACTCCCGGTAGAGGGAGACCAGTTGTTCGGCACTCATCTCCGGCTTCTTTTCCGCGCCGAGAATGTACTTTTTCTTCTTGGCCGAATAGAACTCACTGGCCGCGGCATCGATACCGATGGCAATATCGCTGCCCGGACTGTAACCGGCCCTGACAATGCCCTCCAGGATCACCTCCATGGCCTCTTCATTGGAGCGCAGGCTGGGAGCAAAACCGCCTTCGTCGCCCACCGCTGTCTGCAGTCCCTGTTTTCTGAGCACAGTCTTCAGGGCGTGAAAGGTCTCTGCGCCCATGCGCAGGGCCTCGGCAAAAGAGGGCGCGCCGATGGGCAGGATCATGAACTCCTGGATATCAACGTTGTTGTCCGCATGGGCACCGCCGTTCAGGATGTTCATCATCGGCACGGGCAGGATCTTGGCATTGACGCCGCCCAGGTAGCTGTAAAGGGGCAGCTGCAGCTCCTCGGCCGTGGCCTTTGCCACTGCCATGGAGACCCCGAGGATGGCATTGGCGCCCAGCCGCTTTTTGTTGGCCGTATTGTCGAGTTCCAGCAGGGTCAGGTCAATGGCCACCTGCCGGGAGGACTCGGCACCGAACAGGTGGGGGGCAATGATCTCGTTGACGTTTTTGACCGCCCGCTGTACTCCCTTGCGGCCATACCGTTTCCGCCCTGTATCACGCAGCTCCAGCGCCTCCCTGCTACCGGTGGAGGCGCCGGAGGGCACCGCGGCCCTGCCCATGGCGCCGGTGCCGAGGTAGACCTCCACCTCGATGGTGGGATTTCCCCGGGAATCGAGGATTTCACGTGCAACAATATCGGTGATTTCTCCCATGGTGAAGCTCCTGCGCAGAGGTTGTCAGATGGTGACGGCGAAAAGGATTCTTCCGGGGGTAAGTTGGCACAGACGCCCCGAATCCGCGCAGGCGCGCCGATTCGCCATACCCCCAGACCGTGCAGAGGCGGGGTGCCTGTGACGGCTTACTCAGATGTTGCCTGCCATCTGGAAGATGGGCAGGTACATGGCCACTACCAGGCCGCCGATCATACCGCCGAGAAAGACCATCATGAAGGGCTCGATCATGGCGGTGAGGTTTTCCACGGCCTGATCCACCTCATCATCATAGAAAACAGCGATTTTTTCAAGCATGCTGTCCAGGGCGCCCACTGATTCGCCGACATTGATCATCTGTACCACCATGTTGGGAAACACCCCGGATTCCTCCAGCGGTTCTGCGATGGGACGGCCCTCGGCTATGGAGTCCGCCACCCTGAAGACTGCCCGCTCGATGATCTTGTTGCCCGATGTCTTGGCAACGACCTGCAGTGCGTCCAGGATGGGTACGCCGCTCTGAAGCATGGTGCTCAGGGTGCGGGTGAACTTGGCTACCGCCACTTTGCGGATGAGTGGTCCGACCACGGGAGATTTTAGAGCCAGGGCATCGATCTTTTCCCTTCCCTTTTCTGTATTATAGAATTTCTTGAAGCCGTAGATGATCAGGATGGTTGCCACCGCGATGTAGAGGAAGTTCCCTTTCACAAAGTCGCTCATGTCAACGACCAACTGAGTGATTGCGGGCAGGGCGGAATCCATGCTCTCGAACATCTCGACAAAGACCGGGATGACAAAGACCAGGATCACCACCAGGATGAGAATGGAGATGGCAAGACAGATGACGGGATAGGTCATGGCGCCCTTGATTTTTTTCTGCAGGGCCATGGACTTTTCCTTGAACATCGCCAGCCGCGACAGGATGGTGTCCAGGATGCCGCCAAGCTCGCCTGCCTCGATCATATTGGTATAGAGGGCGTCAAACACCTTGGGGTGCTTGCGCATGGCATCGGCCAGGGTAGTGCCGGTCTCGACATCGTTTTGGATCTCGGTGAGTACGCGCCTGAAGGTGGTGTTGCTCTGCTGCTTGGCAAGGATCTGCAGGCACTGGACCAGGGGAAGACCGGCATCGATCATGGTCGAGAGCTGCCTGGTGAAGATGACGAGATCCTTGCCTGTGACCTTGGGCTGGAAGATGGGGATGTTTTCCAGGATGTCCTTGGGCTTTTCCTTGATCTTCGGATCTTCGATGCGTAGCCGCTTCAGGTGGGCACGGGCTGCAGCCTCGTCCGGGGCTTCGATCTCGCCCTTTCGTTTCTCGCCGTAGCTGTTTTTTCCTTTCCAGATATATACCGGCATGTTGCAATTTCTCCGTGTTCCGGTCCCAGGGTCGGCAATGGGCGGAAAGTCAGGATAACCTGTTGACAGATGGTGGAATTGTCTTTATAGAATTATTCTTTTATGATGGTGTGTCCGCATCAGGCGGGATATAATTTATTGTATGGAAGAAAATTTTCTGATTCAAGAAAAAGCTGATATTTTTTCAGGAGGTTGGCAAGATGCAGGCCAGTGAGAGCGTGAAGTATGGAGCAGGGCCGTTTCAGCCGGTGATCGACCAGTGTGATGGCTGCGAGAGGATCGTGGAAGAGGAGAATGTCCGCTACTGCCGGGTGTATGTAAACCCGGCGGCCAAGTGGCGGCTCGGCATGTGCAACTTCGCCACCCATGCCAAGCCGGAGATCAAGGTGGTCAAGGTCCGCATCAATCCGCTCAAGGCCGCAAAGCGCGCCTCCCGCCGGAGATAGAGTACTGTCCGCCATCCCCTGTCGCGGGTGGTTATGTTCCCGGGCGGGGTATTGACTGGAGGGGCGTCACCATGGCCGGCAGCTGCCGGCCATGGTGACGCCCCTTTCACCTTCGGTTTCCGGCAGCAACAGGCTTCTTAATTTCTGCCGATACCGGTATAGCGAAAACCGAGCCGTCGCATCTTCTCAGGGTCATAGACATTGCGCAGATCGACAAAGACCGGGTCCTTCATCGTCTCCCGGAGCCGTTCCAGGTCCAGGGCCCGGTACTGGTTCCATTCGGTCATCAGGACCAGGCAGTCCGCGTCTTCTGCCGCCTGGTAGGCGTTGTCCACGTACTTGATTCCTTCAGGCAGATAGGCCTTTGCCTCCTCCATTCCCTTGGGGTCGTGCGCCTTGATGCTGGCCCCCTTCTCAAGCAGGGCAGGCAGGATGGTGGCTGCGGGAGCTTCGCGCATGTCATCGGTTTCCGGCTTGAAGGTCAGCCCCAGGACTCCGATGGTCTTGCCGGCCTCCGAACCTCCGAGCATCTCCCGTATCTTTTTGACCATGCGTGCCTTCTGGGCAGCGTTGACCTCCACTGCCGCCTCCACGATCCGCACGTTTTCACCATGTTCCTGGACAATCCGGATCAGGGCCAGGGTGTCCTTGGGAAAGCAGGAGCCGCCGTAACCGGGACCGGGATGGAGGAATTTGCCGCCGATACGGCCATCCATGCCGATGGCGCGGGCCAGGGCGGAAACATCGGCGCCCACGGCCTCGCAGACATTGGCGATCTCGTTGATGAAGCTGATCTTGACCGCCAGGAAGGCGTTGGCCGCATACTTGATCAGCTCTGCCGTCTCCACGGTGGTGGAGACTATGGGGGTGTCGAGAAGATAGAGGGGTTTGTAGATCTCTTTCAGGACCTCTTCGGCCCGCTCCGATTTGACCCCGATGACCACCCGGTCCGGGCGCATGAAGTCGGAGATGGCGGCACCCTCCCGCAGAAACTCCGGATTGGAGGCCACGTCGAAATCTGCGTCAGCATTGGTCTCGTGGATGATCCGCTCCACCTGCCGTGCCGTTCCCACCGGTACGGTGCTCTTGTCGATGATGACCGTGTACCCCTGCAGATGTTCCGCCACCTCGCGGGCAGCGGCAAAGATATAGGTCAGATCGGCATAGCCGTCACCCCGCCGTGAACTCGGAGTGCCCACCGCAATGAATACCGCCTCTGCCCCGGGTACGGCCTGGGCGAGATCGGTGGTGAACCGGAGGCGGCCCTCGCTGACGTTTTTCGCGACCAGCCCGTCAAGACCGGGTTCATAGATCGGGATCCTGCCGTTCTGGAGTTTTCTGATCTTGTCCTCGATCTTGTCCACGCAGGTTACATGGTGGCCGAACTCGGCCAGGCAGGTACCGGTGACCAGGCCCACGTAGCCTGTGCCGATCATGGTGATATTCATGGAAGTCTCCTTGGTTTGGCTGGTTTACTGCCGCAGCATACACGCTCCGGCGATGTAGGTTGTCACGGGCATCCCGTCCCTGCACGCTTGCGCCGGCCTGCACAGGTGGCCTGGAGCGAAATCCGGTGATGACTCCGCAGCGTGTCAGGTGGGGTGCCCTGCGACCGCGTAGCCGGCCGGGGCCCTCTTCTTTCAGGGACGTCTGCCGAAAATGGCAGTGCCCACCCGGACCATGGTCGCCCCTTCTTCAATGGCCACGGCGAAATCCGCGGACATGCCCATGGAGAGCTCAACACGGTCATTGTCGGCAAAGCATCCCCTCTCGGCGAGCTGCCGGGCGAGCCGCCGCAGTGCCCGGAACCAGGGGCGGCTCTGTTCGGGATCTGACACCCTGGGCGGCATGGTCATGAGGCCCAGGATCCGGAGGTGGTCCAGTTCCGCCATGGCGCTGAGCAGTTGTTCCGCATTCTCCGGCAGAACGCCTGACTTCTGCGGTTCCCGTCCCACATTGACCTGGACCAGGACGTCCTGGCGGTGACCGCGCTGTCCGGCGTACCGGTCCAGGGCCCGCGCCAGTTTCAGCCGGTCCACGGTCTCGATGAGGTCAAAGAGCCGCACCGCCTCCCTTGCCTTGTTGCTTTGCAAGTGTCCAATGAAGTGCCAGCGGAGCGAGGAGGGCAGGGACTCGATCTTCACCCTGGCCTCCTGCAGGTAGTTTTCGCCAAAGATCGTCTGACCGCACGCCACGGCCGCACTGATCCGGTCGCCGGTCATGCGCTTGGAGACCGCCACCAGTTCAATGGATTCGGGATCCCGGTTGCAGCGGCCGGCGGCCCTGGCGATGGCCGCGCGGATCATTTCCAGGTTTTCGCAGATCATGGAGAGACTGTAGGGGGCAGGCGGAAGAGGGTTTCGGTGTTCTCCGTGGTCAACCGGGCCACTTCTTCCAGGGGCAGGCCTTTGAGCTCGGCGACCTTGGCCGCGGTGTATACCAGGAAGGCCGGTTCATTGCGTTTGCCACGGAAGGGGACCGGTGACAGGAAGGGACCATCGGTTTCGAGGATAATCCGTTCCATGGGAACCTCCCGGACCACCTGTTGCAG
This sequence comes from Desulfobulbus sp., assembly GCA_011051875.1. Taxonomy (GTDB): domain Bacteria; phylum Desulfobacterota; class Desulfobulbia; order Desulfobulbales; family Desulfobulbaceae; genus DRKI01. The sequence continues at coordinate 34,168 of DRKI01000098.1, forward strand.
TTCGGCGGCGTTCTTGAAGGTGACGATACCCGGGATAGAGATGTAAAAACCAAGGTCGAGCACCTGGCCGGCCAGGCCGGTATCGCCGGAAAAGCAGTGCATGACGCCGCCGCGGGCAAACGGCGATGCCTTCCTGAGCAGATGCATGGTATCCCCGTGCGCGTCACGGTCATGGATGATCACCGGCAGATCGAGTTCCCGGGCCAGCCCGAGCTGCCGGGCAAAGACCCGGCGCTGCTCCTCCGGCGGACTGTAGAGCTTGGCATAGTCGAGGCCGATTTCGCCATAGGCGACCACACCGGGGTGGGAGGCCAGGGCGGCAAGCTCGCTGAAGTCGCTTTCCCCGGCCCGGGCGGCGTCATGGGGATGGATCCCCACTGTGGCGTAGATTCCGGGGTGGCTTTCCGCCAGCCGCACGGCCTGCCCGGAACTGGCGGTGTCGATGCCGATGGTGACGATCCTGCCCACTCCGGCATCCCGGGCGCGGGCAATGACGGCATCAAGTTCGTCGCCATAGGCATCCATGTCCAGGTGACAGTGCGAGTCGATGAGTTCGCAGCCCCGGGGCAGGGACGGTGGCGCTGATGGTCTCCTCTTTTTTTTCATGGCGCTTGTCATACCAGAAACATGCCGGCCTGACAAGATTCAAACCAGGGGTGGTGGCAAGGCCCGCAGCCCGGCTGGTACGTGGCGCTTCCGACATCCGGCCGCTGACCGGGCAAGGAGCAAAGAGTGTTGACAAGAAAATCGTATTTTTTTACTACATTGCAGAGTATCAACCCTGCAGGGAGGGACGCATATGGAGGAACCTGTTTTCAACGCCATTCTGGGACGGCGGAGTATCCGTGAATTCACGGACCAGCCGGTCACCACGGCCCAGCTGCACAAGATCGTCACCGCCGGGATCTGGGCGCCTTCGGGCCTGAACAATCAGCCTTGGCGTTTTGTGCTCATTCGTGATAAGGATACAGCCGGGCGGTTGGCGGAACAGACTCGCTATGGCAGGATCGTGGAGAGCGCACCCGCCCTGATCGGTGTCTTCCTCGACACCGAGGCCATGTACGATCCGGTCAAAGACCACCAGGCCGCCGGGGCGTGTATCCAGAATATGCTTCTCTGTATCACCGAGATGGGCCTGGGTGCGGTCTGGCTGGGCCAGATCTTGCAGAACAAACACCGGGTCAACGAGATTCTCGGCCTGGATCCCAGATATGACCTGATGGCCCTGCTCGCCGTGGGGCACCCGGCACACAGGAATCAGCGATCGCGGCGCAGACCGCTGGCTGATTTCATCCTTAACGACATTGGAGGAGAAAAGACATGAAGACAGACAGGATCGGATTTCGGGGGGCACTGTTTTTTCTGATCGCGGCAGCGCTTGTCATGGTCACCGGGTGCGCCGGTCAGTCCTTTACCGGCGGCAGTACGGTGGCGCCGGGCGATTCGGCCCTGCCGCCCGTGTCCGGTTTTGCCGACGACATCCAGGATATCGTCCTGCCCACAGACCTGGAATGGAACCGGAAAAAATCCATGACCATCAAAACCGAGTCCTTCCGTGGCGGCGTCTGGCGGTACGAGGGCAAGGTGGAAGCGATCTCGCTCAAGGACTTCATGATCAGTGCCATGCAGGACCACAAGTGGAAGCTGGTGGGTGAGGCGGCATCCCAGGATATCATGCTCGCCTTTGTCAAGCCCAGCAAGACCTGCATGATGGTGATCTCGGAAGGGGCCTTCGGCAAGACCCAGCTCACCCTGTACGTCACCATCGACAAGACCGCGGCCGCCGGTCTCAATCCCTTCGGCGAGGCGGTCGGCCAGTAGATGGCTGCTCATCCTGGCCCGGGACCTGGTCTCCAGGGACGGCGCATACTCTTTGGCGTAACCGGGTCCATTGCCGCCTTCAAGGCGGCCGGATGGGTGCGCTGCCTGGCCCGTGAAGAGGCCCGGGTGACGGTGGTGATGACCCGGGCCGCGGAACAGTTCATCTCCCGCCTGACCTTCGGGGCCCTGTCGGGCAACAGGGTCCATGGTGACATGTTCGCCGATGATCCGGCAGGGATCATGGCCCACATCACCCTGTCGCGGGAGGCCGACTGCGTCCTGATCGCTCCGGCCACGGCCCAGACCATCGCCCGGCTGGCGCACGGCATGGCCGATGATCTTCTGTCCGCCACGGTCCTCGCGGCCGATATCCCCGTGGTTCTCTGTCCGGCCATGAACACCAACATGCTCCGCCATCCGGCGACCCGGGACAACCTGGAACGTCTGCGGGGAATAGGCTACACCGTGATCGAACCGGCCAGCGGAACCCTTGCCTGCGGCGAGGTGGGCGCGGGCCGGATGCCCGGCTGGGACCTGGTGCGGGAAACGCTCCTGGCCCTGTTTGCCGACCAGGACCTGGAGGGCCGGCGGATCCTGATTACAGCCGGTCCCACCAGGGAACCGCTGGACCCGGTCCGGTACCTCAGTAACCGCTCCAGCGGCAGGATGGGCTATGCCCTGGCCCGGACGGCCCGGCGGCGCGGCGGCGAGGTGCGCCTGGTGACCGGCCCGGTGAGCCTGTCCGATCCTCCCGGTGTCGAGGTGATCCGGGTGACCACGGCGCAGGAGATGCGGGATGCGGTCCTTGCCCTGGCCGGGAGTGTGGATATCATCGTGGGCGCGGCCGCGGTGGCCGACTTCAGGCCGCGGTCATGCCGGGAACTGAAGATCAAGAAGAGCGGGGCCGATCCCTGTATCGAGCTGGAACCTAATCCCGACATCATGGCCGAGCTGGGCCGCAGCCGCCGGTCCGGCCAGCTCCTGGTCGGGTTTGCCGCCGAGAGCCACGATCATGAGCAGGAGGGCAGGCGCAAGCTGGAAGAGAAAAACCTGGACCTGGTTGTGGTCAATGATATCCTCGGCAGCCGGACCGGTTTTGACGTGGAGACCAACCAGGTGACCCTGCTCACGGCCCGGGACCGTCGTCAGCTTCCGCTCCTGTCCAAGGAGGCCACCGCCGACCGGATATGGGACCGGGTGGTGGAACTGGGCCGGGGGAGCGGCTAGCCCCCGCCGGAACATCTCCCCTGTTCAGAATTCCGCTGCTCCCCAGCCTTCCATGGCGGTCTCGTAGATGGCGATCACCTCGTCGCGACTCGGCTGGCGGGGATTGTTCTCCACCGGCCGGGCCACGGTCAGGGCGATATCCGCCATCTCGGGGATCTTTTCCGGTTCGACATCCAGGGCCCCGAGACTGTCGGGGATGCCCAGGTCACGGTTCAGGCCGTGCAGTTCGTCCACCAGGAGGTCGGCCGCATCCCGCAGAGAAAGTCCCTCTGTGTCCTGGCCGACGAGCCTTGCCAGGGCCGCGTGTTTTTCCAGGTTGCCGATCAGGTTGTAGTGGGTGACAAAGGGCAGGAGCACGGCATTGGCCAGGCCATGGGAGATGCCGTACATGCCGCCCAGGGGATAGGCCATGGCATGGACCAGGCCGACACCGGCCATGGCCAGGGCCTTGCCGCCCATGAGACTGCCGAGGAGCATGGCCGAGCGGGCCGCCATGTTCCTGCCGTCGGCATAGGCGGCGCGGATATTGGCATGGATCAGCTCAATGGCCCTGGAGGAATAGATTTCCGAGAGCGGATGGGCCTGGACCGAGGTATAGGCCTCCAGGGCATGGGTCAGGGCGTCGATGCCGGTGGCCGCGGTCACGTGCGGCGGCAGGCTGACGGTCAGCTCCGGGTCGAGCAGGGCCGCCTCCGGGTAGAGGGGATCACCGTTCATGCCGCCCTTGGAGCCGGTCTCCTCGTTGATGAACACGGCGGTGAAGGTGACCTCGGCGCCGGTACCGGCCGAGGTGGGTATCATGATCTTGGGCAGGCCGGGGCGGCCGATCTTGTCCAGGCCCAGGTAGTCCACGGCCCGGCCGCCGTTGGTGCACAGGATGGCCACGGCCTTGGCCACATCCATGGCCGAACCGCCGCCGACCCCGATGACACAGTCACAGCCCGCCTCCTTTGCCCTGGCCGCGCCTTCGTCGGCCAGGCGCAGGCCGGGCTCCGGGTCCACGTGGTCGAAGAGGACGTACGGGATGGCGGCCTGATCGAGGACAGATGTGATCCGGTCGTCAAGACCGGCCCGGATCAGGCCCGGATCCATGACCAGCAGGGGCCTGCTGCCGCCCAGGCCGGCAATGATCTCCGGCAGCCTGCCGACAATGCCGCACCCGAAGTGGATATCAGTGGGCTGGATAATGGAAAAAGAGATTGATTCATACATGGCCGAGCTCCCTTTGCTTGATATGTGGCGACCGTGCAGCATACCCGCTGCCCTTCTCGCTGCAGTGTCACCGGGACGTGAAAGGAAATCCTGTCTGTTCGTGTTGCCGCGGGCTGTCTACTATATCCCAGGTCGTTTTTTTCGCAAGCAAAGCCTGTCCCCGCGCCAGGCAGCCATCCGCAGGGAGTCCGTGCCATGGAAGTGAGCAGGAGTGAACAGAAGCGGCGGATACGGCAATTGGAAAAACTGGTCATGGAACTGGTAACCATGCCTGGTCCTGTTCTCGACCGGTTGCCCGCGCCGCAGGAGATCATCGAGCTTCTCCGGGAGGCCGGCGCCATGAAGGGTGGCGCCAGGAAGCGGCAGATCAAGTACATCACCAAGCGGCTGCGGAAGGAACCCGTGGACGAACTCTACGGTTTTGTTTCCAGCCGGCGGGGCGCGGCCCTCGAGGAGACCCGGGCCCTGCATGAGCTGGAATACCTGCGGGACGCCCTGCTTGGCGAGGCCCTGGAGCAGCAAAAGCTCCATCGGCACCGGGATGCGGACTGGGAGGAAGAGTGGCCAAGCCGGGTGGCGGCGGAGATCGGTGAGCGCTTTCCGGCCATCGACACCCGGGCCCTTACCCGTCTGGCCTGGCTCTACACCAGGTCCAGGCAGAAAAAGTATGGACGGGAGATCTTCCGTTTGCTGCGCGCCGCCCGTGAGCAGGAGCGTTTTGCAGCAGAGGGTCGGTGACGCGGGCGCCACGCGCCGGGACAAGGAGTACTGAACAGGGAAATAACGTTCAATTCATGGGGCTGCAACCGGACAGCCGGCATGGAGGGGGGGAGAGTGGAATATCAGTGTGCAACAGTGGGCAGGGTGGTCTATGCGCGTTTTGATCACGACGATGACCTGATGGAGGGCCTGGTCCGGCTGGCGAAAAAGGAAAAGATCAGCTGCGCCTGGTTTCACCTCTTCGGCGGTCTGGCCGGGGCCGGGGTGGTCACGGGGCCGAAGGAGCCCACCGTGCCGCCGGAACCGGTGTGGGAACACCTGGCCGAGACCCGCGAGGTCCTGGGCACGGGATCTGTCTTCCTGGAGGGCGGCGAACCGAAGATCCATCTCCATGCCGCCATGGGGCACCACGGCGAGACCCTGACCGGATGCGTGCGCACGGACACCAGGGTCTACCTGGTCATGGAGGTGGTGCTGTTTGAAATTACCGGCCTGGACGTGACCCGGCCCTGGTTTGATGCAGGCGGGTTTTTCCGGCCGACCTTTGCTTCACCGAAGCAAGCCGGCTGAGGCCTGTCCGGCAGGCCGGCTGCGGTAAGGGGATGCCGCCCGTCTCCCCTCCATCCACGACGGCAGGGAGACGGGCAGGCAGACCATGGTTCAGTCTTCCGGGATCTCGATGGACAGGATCCTGTCGCCCGGTTGCAGGGCCTGGCCCACCTTGGCGTGGATCTCGGTGACCGTGCCGCTCACTTCGCTGGGGACCGGGGTCTGCATCTTCATCGCCTCCAGTACCACCAGCTGATCGCCCTCGGCCACTTCCTGGCCGACCTCGACACTGATTGCATAGAGGTTGCCGGCAAACGGGGCCCGGATATCACCCTGCCTGGCCAGCTTGGCGATCTCCTCCTTGGAGAGCTGGGCCACGGCCGCGGTCCCCTCCTGGACCTCGGGTTCAAAGACAAAGAGCTGCTGATCGTGATCGACGTTGAGATAGACGTTGGTCATGCCATCGTCATTCTGCTGGGCCGGGCCGATCTCCACGACATGCTCCTTGCCGGCATCGTCCCGGAAGACCAGGGTCTCTCCGAGCTGGAATCCGCCCTGGCGCAGGAAGATCGAGGGCGGCAGCACATAGGCCCTGCCGAACTGTTCCTCGAACTTGAAGAAGTCCACGGCGTCGTTGGGATGCTGCAGGTAGAGGACCAGCTGCTGTTCGGTGGGCTCGGCCCCCAGCCGCTCGGTCAGTGTCTGCCGCTCCTTTTCGATGTCCATGTCCTCGATCTGCTCGATCCCGCCTTCCTCTTCCAGGATCTTCTGCCAGTCGCTGCCGAACACCTTTTCGTAGATCCAGTCCTCTGGCCGGTAGAAGGGGAAAGGGCCATATTTGCCCAGGAGCAGGTTCTTGAGGTCGCCCGACGGATTGCCGTACCGGTCGCCTTCCAGGACATTGGAGACCGCGGTGGTCCACAGGATCTGCGAGCCCGGGGTCACGCTCCACCAGTTGCCCAGCTCGATCTGGACCCGCGGCAGCTCCTTGTGCAGGATGTCGGGCATCTTGTCGAGAAACCCGCCCTTGGAGGCCTGCTCCAGGCTGGAGCCCATGGCGCCGCCGGGCAGCTTGTGGATCTGGACCGTGGGCAGGAATCCCTTGATCTGGGCCTCGAACTGGGCATAGTGGGGACGCTCGTCCCGGATGAGGTCCGAGGTCTCGATCACCGCATCTTCATCAATGCCGATGGCCGTCCTGCCGAGATCCTTCATGGTCTGGATCACGGTCAGGATCGGCGGCGGCCCGTAGAACCCGGTGAAGGCGTGGTCCGAGGCGTCGACGATGGTGGCGCCGTTCAGGATCGCGGCCGTGATCCTTCCGATATCGTTGCCGTCCGTGTTGTGGCCGTGGTAATGGATCACCAGGTCGGGATAGGCCTGCTTGATGGCGTCCACCAGCTCGCCGATGCGCCTGGGCGTGCCAAGGCCGCCATGGTTCTTGATGCAGAGGATGATCTCGTCGCCGGTCACATCCAGGATCTCGCGTACCTTGCCGATGTAATACTCATTGGTGTGCTCCGGGCCGGTGGAGAAGCAGATGCAGGGCTCGTTGATCTTGCCCGCCTTGGCCACCTCCTCGAACACGGCCTGCATGTTGGGGATGTGGTTCATGAAGTCGAAGGTCCGCCAGACATCCACGTACTTGGCGAACTCGCGCACTGTCAGCCGGATCACGTTCTGGGGGTAGGGCCGGTAGCCGAACAGGTTCACGCCACGGCACAGGGTCTGGAACATGGTGTCGGGCATCTTTTCCCGCAGCAGTTCGAGCTTGAGAAAGGGATCCACCTGTTTGCGCAGGATATCGACGTGTACCGAGGCGCCGCCGGTGATCTCCAGCGAGAAGTAGCCGGCCGCCTCCCGGGCCGGCGCAGCCAGAAGATCGGTATGGAGCAGGATCCGGTTCTTGTAGTCGGACTGGGACATGTCCCTGGCCGTGTTGGTGATATAGTATCCGTCTGCCTGGCGCAGAATGGCCAGGACCTCGGAAGGCGCCATGCCCTGGGTTATGCGTGTCATCTTGTTCCTCGATTCTATGGTGATTCGTGGTAAATTGGTATCGACACCTGTCGGCTGGCTGATCAAGCGGCGTAGGTGTTCTGTCTCTTGTAGTGGATCTCCGCGATCAGCCGGGCCAGCTTGGTGACCTCGCTTACCTGTTCATCGTATTCGAACAGGTGATCATGGGTGTCGAGAAAGGAGGTGTCGAACTCTCCGGCCTGGAAGTCGGGATCATTGATCAGGTTCAGGTAGAAGGGGATCGTTGTCTTGGGGCCGGTGATGACAAAGTTGGTGAGACACCGCCTCAGCCTGTCCACGGTCTCGTGCCAGGACCAGCCGAAAACGGTCAGCTTGACCAGCAGGGAGTCATAGACCTCGGGGATCGTAAAACCCTGGTAGCAGAAGCCGTCCAGGCGCACGCCGTAGCCGCCGGGCGAGCGGTAGACGGTGATGGTCTTGCCGCCCTCGGGCATAAAGTCGTTGCGTGGATCTTCGGCATTGATCCGCATCTCGATGGCATGGCCCCTGGGCTGGACATCCTCCTGGCCAAAGAGCAGGTCCTTTCCCATGGCCAGCTTGATCTGGGTACGGACGATATCGATACCCGTGATCATTTCGGTGACGGTATGTTCCACCTGGAGCCTGGTATTGATCTCCATGAAGTAGAAGGAGCCGTCGGAATCCAGGAGAAATTCGACCGTTCCGGCATTGAAGTAGTTGGCTGCCTTGGCCGCCTTGACCGCGGTCTGGCAGATGGCCTCGCTCTGCTCCGGGCTCAGGTGAAATGCGGGCGCGATCTCGATCAGTTTCTGGTTGCGCCGCTGGATGGAGCAGTCACGGGTGCCCAGGTGCACGGTTTTGCCCTGTTTGTCGGCAATGATCTGCACCTCCACGTGCTTGGGTCTAACCACCACCTTTTCCAGGTAGACCGAGTCGTCGTTGAAGGCCGCCTTGGCCTCGGAGCGGGCAATGGGATACTGCTCGGCCAGTTCGTCCTCGTTCTCGATGCGGCGGATACCGCGGCCGCCGCCGCCCGAGGTCGCCTTGAGCATGATGGGGTACCCATACTTGCGGCCAAAGGCGATGGCCTCCTGCAGCCCGGCCTCGCCGGCGGGCAGGTTGTCGGTTCCCGGCACCATGGGAATACCGGCCTCGGCCATGATCCGGCGGGCCGTGACCTTGTTGCCGAGCTGTTCGATGGTCCTGGACGAGGGGCCGATGAAGATGAGGCCGGCGTCCTCGCAGGCCCTGGCGAACTCGGGATTTTCGGCGAGAAAACCGTAGCCGGGATGGATGGCCACGGCGCCCGAGCGCAGGGCGGCGTCGATCACCTTGTCGATATTGAGATAGTCGCAACGCGGGCCGTCACCGATCCAGATCGCCTCGTTGGCGATCCGGATATGGCGCGAATCACGGTCCGGCGTCTCGTAGATGGCAACGGCATCGTAGTTGAGTTCCTGGATGGCACGGATAATTCGAATGGCGATTTCACCACGGTTGGCAACTAGAATTTTCGTTTTCAATGGTCCATCTCATCGCTGGTGTTGACGTAGTACTCCTGTTGTCCATCGGCTGCAGTTGTAGCCTTCCCGTGTCGTATCGGGATCCGGGCCTTGCTGGTGCGCAGGTGTAATGGATTGAACAGGGGCGACCTGTAAAAAAACCTGCCAGGAGAGGCCTGCCAGGGAAAGAAGGTGTGCGGGATGCTGCTTTGGATATCAGCAATACAGCGTATCAGATTTTATTGAAAATGGCAAGCAAAAGTGGTCGGACCAGCACCGGCCGGGCCGGGAACGGGAAGCGCGGGAAGGGGTTGCCGATCCTCCGCCCTCCCCGGAACCGGGCAGGACGGAGGATCGGAGTCGGCAGGCTGCGGCCGGGGCGGGTCAGTCGGAGGATCTCCGTTTCATCCGTCGGGCATAGGTCGCGGCCTCCATGCCGGCCACGCAGCCCTCGCCCACGGCCTTGGCCATCTGGTAGGGGGGGCCGACGATGTCACCGGCGGCATAGACACCCGGAATATTGGTCTCCTGCTTGCGGTTGGTGTCAATGTACTTGAAGGTCTCCGTATCCAGGGCCACCCCGATCTGGGTGGCCAGCTCAAGGGCGCCCTTGGAGCCCAGCTCGATGAAGATCCCGTCCACGGCCAGGACCTCACCGTTGTCGAGGGTAATGGCCGTGACCGCGTTCTCTCCCTGGATTTCCTTGACCCAGGTTCCCTCCAGAACCTGGACGTCACTTGCCTTGAGTCGTTCTCCCAGTTCATCGGAGACCTCGATCTTTCCGGCCACCAGGTAGACCTTGCTCGCATAGTCGAGCAGGGTGAGCGCACCGTCGACCGCTGCGCTCCTGTTGCCGACAACAGCCACTGTCAGGTTCCGGTAGAAGTTGGCGTCGCAGTCCACGCAGTAGCTGACTCCGCGGCCGGCCAGCTCCTTTTCGCCGGGCACGGCCAGTTTCTTCTTGGCCACACCCATGCAGAGGACCAGGCTGCGGCTGCGGATGGTCCTGCCGCTCTCCAGCTCAAGCAGAAACAGGTTTTCGTCTCCGGTTGCGATCTTGAGCACGTCCTCGGGCGAGATCTCGGCCCCGAACCGTCTGACCTGGGAGAGGCCCACCTGCAGCATCTCCCGTCCCTCGCTGACTCCATCGACAAAGGCGTAGTTTTCAATGTGGGCTCCATAGAGGGCGCTGTTCTCGATGCGTCCGAGGAGCAGGACCCTGGTCTTCTTGCGGGCCGCGTGGATCCCTGCCTGGATCCCGGCCGGCCCGACACCGGTTATCACCACGTCATAGATGTCCTCTGCCATGGGATTTGCCTCCTTCGTGTCTCTCCTGAATCGAGCGTTTCACGCCGCTGCAACACTGTACCAAAAAAACCTGCTGTGATAATTTGTTTTTTTGTTGGCAGACAGGTGAAGCGCCCAGTCCGGGTTTCTTTTGCCTGGGGTGGATCACTTCGGTGCAGGGGGCGGGCCCTGCCGTCTGTCGGCGACCGGTCCGGAACCAGTCCCCCCTGTTTCCGACCGTGGAAATTTCGTCCCTGAATCTGTACACTATCTGCAGAACGAGGTCGACAGAATAATTTATATGAGATATACTGAAAAGCTGTGGAAAAAAAATCTCAGACCATCGAACAGGCCATGGATTCCGCGGTTCCGGCGCTTGCCGGCACCCGGGTCGGTGCTGGAGACCGTGGGGAAGATGGCAGCGATCTTGCAGAGATGGGATTGCGGTGTCACTTCTGCGGGGGCCCGGCACATCTCGCCGGTCGCTGACACAACGCACGGGTCGTCTGCACGGCGTGCGGACAGGAACTGCCGGCCACGGCCTATGAAGAGCAGATCGACGCATGGAAGGACAAGGTCTGCCGCCTGCTTTCCGGGGACGCGACGTCCGGGGATGAATAACGCCCTGTGACGCCCGGCCGCGACACCCCCGTTCCTGTTCCTTCGGCACATGTTCCGGAGGCGGAAATACCAGTGAACCTCAAAACAGGATTCTCTGCCCGCGGCAGGAATCCATCATCGGCGGCCAAGGTGATGCCACCTGTCGCCCCCCTGTTTCCTGTACTTCGTAAAGGTATCCGGTCGTGACAATATCAATCTTTTCAATGATGGCCGGCGCCGGGCTCATGGTCAAGCTGGTCATGATCACCCTGCTGGTCTTTTCCGTGGTCTCCTGGTCCATTATCATCATGAAGCAGGTGATGTTCACCCGGGCTCGACGGGCATCCGACGAGTTCCTCGAGCGGTTCTGGGAGTCCAGGACCCTCAACGAGGCCTTTGATGCGGCCCGCGAATATACACTCAGTCCCGAGGCCGCGGTCTTTGTCTCCGGCTTCAACGAGCTGAAGAAGATCAGCGCCGCCCGCAGCGAACAGGGCCGGGCCGAGACGCTGGAGATGCATCTTGCCGTGATGGACAACCTGAAGCGGGCGGTCAGGAAGGCACAGCTCATCGAGAGTGACAGGCTGGGCCGCTCCCTTGCCTTTCTCGCCACCACGGGCAGTGCCACGCCCTTCATAGGGCTGTTCGGAACGGTCTGGGGCATCATGACCTCGTTTCAGGATATCGGGGTGCGCGGCTCGGCGTCACTGGCCGTGGTGGCCCCGGGAATCTCCGAGGCCCTGGTCGCCACGGCAGCCGGCCTGGCCGTCGCCATTCCGGCGGTCATCTTCTACAACTTCTACTCCAACCGGCAGGCAGATTTCGAGTCTGACGTGGAGAATTTCTCCACCGATTTTCTCAACCTGATCGAACGTGATATTCTGAGTCGCGGCTAGGCGGATGCAGCGGAAAGCACGGGCTTCGCCTGCATGGCGGCCCGTCTTTTCCGCAGGATGGAAATTTTCGCATCTCCGGCTTCGTTTTTGATGATTTTCTGGTATACTCACTGAAGCTATGGGACCAATGGGGGACAGAGGCCGCAGAGGCCTGGTGGCGGAGATCAACGTGACACCGCTGGTGGATGTCATGCTGGTGCTTCTGATCATCTTCATGGTGACCGCGCCGATGATGACCCAGGGGATTGATGTGGAACTGCCCAGGACCACGAACAAGGCCCTGCGGCAGCACGAGGAACCCCTGGTGGTCACCATCAACGACAAGGGTGAGGTCTTTCTGGGCAGGGTCAGGGTCAAGGAGTCGCTCCTGGTCCAGCAGTTGAAAAATCTGCCGCCGGATCGGAAAAAAGAGTCCATCTACCTCCGGGCCGACAGAAAGGTCCCCTATGGCCAGGTCGTTGCCACCATGGCGGCCATCAAGAGGGCCGGATTCACCAAGCTGGGCATGATCACCCAGCCGTCGGAAAAACGGGACGGCTGACGTCCGGGATGGCGGTTTGCTGATGGATGGCGCAGGGTTCAGCGACAGGGAGTTCTTCGAGGAGCAGGAATCGGCCGACAGGTGGTGGGTCCTGGCCCTGAACCTGGCTGTCGGCGTACACATCGCGGTCTTTGCCGGCGCGCTCTACCTGCCCGGCATGATCAGGCCCCGGCCCCTGCTGGACGAGGTCGTCACCGTGGACCTGGTCTCGCTGCCCGAGCCGGCCGCCCCGGCCCCGGCCCGGCCGAAGGTTGTGCAGAAGGCGGCCCCTGCGCCCCCGTCCCGCCCTCCGGAGCCGAAACCGTCACCTGAGCCGGCCCGGGTGGCCGTGGCACCGGAACCGGAAGTGGTACCGGAACCGGCCGCTCCGGCCAGGCCTATCTCCATCAGACCGCTCAAGCGAAAGGTCAGGAAGGCTCGCGATACCAGGCTGGCCGAGGAAAAGGAACAGCAGCGCCTGATCAGGGAGCGGAAACAGAGGGAACTGGCGCGACAGAAGGCGCTGGCCCGGGCCAGGGAAGAGGAACGGAAGGCCGAAGCGGCACGGCGCCGGGCAGTGGCGGAACTGGCCGCCCTGATCCGGACCAGTGATGCGGTCGGCCCGGCGACCAGCCGACGTTCATCGTCCGGTGGCAGGCAGGTCCGCTCCATTGTCTTCAAACAATACCTGGCAGCGCTCTACGACAGGGTGCACGCCTACTGGGTTCTGCCCGAGATGCGGCGCTGGGACCCGGACCTCGAGGCGGTGGTCGTTCTCACCATCCGCCGGGACGGTACCGTGGTGCATACCTCCATTGAAAAACGATCCCGGGATCCGTTCTTTGACCAGTTTGTCATGAAGACTATCCAGAGTGCCTCTCCCATGCCGAGATTTTCCAAGCTGATGCCACAGGATACCATAGAGGTCGGGTTGCGGTTCCGGCCCGGTAAACTGTCGATGTAGAACCAGAGGCGGCTGCCGCAGGCAGGCACCATCCTCGCGAAACCGGGTCCGGAGGATGAACCGGGGGCCCTTTCTGTTGAGTTTATGAAAAGAGATATTATTTCCATGTGGTTGCATCGTTTTTCCCATCGGCTTTCCCTGGCTGTTCTTGCCAGCTGCCTCCTCCTGGCTGCTATGTCCCGCGGCGCGGCCGCCGAACGGGTCTATCTCGATATCACGGCCTCCGACGTCCGCAAGGTGGTGGTGGCGGTACCCGCGTTTGTCGACAAGACGGGTACTGATACCAGCGGACGGGGACTGCGCATGGCCGAGCTGCTGGCCAGGGGGCTTGATTTTCACGGATTTGTCCGCTTGATTGACCCGGCCCGTTACGGTGGCCTCCAGGATGCCGACTGGAAGCAGCTGGAGGTGGACTACGTGGTTCGCGGCAGTTACCAGCTCGACGGCACCAGGCTGACCGTGGAGGGCAGGCTGTTCGACGTGGCCGAGGACAGGCTCTTGGCCGGCAGGCGCTATCGGGGCCTGGAGCGGCAGCAGGATGACATGATACTGCGTTTTTGCGACGCCCTGGTGGAGGAGTTCACCGGCGAGCCCGGTATCAGCCGCACTTCCATCGCCTATGTCTCCGACGAGACAGGCCGCAAGGAGATCTATATCAGTGATGTGCTCGGCCGCAGCAGGCGGCAGGTGACCCGCCACCGCCACCTTTGCGTGTCGCCCCGCTTCACGCCGGACGGTAACTTTCTGGCCTATACCACCTATCATCGCGGCAACCAGGACCTCTACATCACCGACCTGCGCCAGAACCGGATCACCCGGGCCCTGTCCCGGCGCAAGGGGATGAACCTGGCCCCGGCCTTTTCCCCGGACGGCAAGACCATGGTGGTGACCCTGAGCAAGGACGGCAGTCCTGATCTGTACCTGCTTGACCGCAAGGGCAAGATCCTCAAGCGACTGACCCGGAGGGCGGGTATCAATGTCTCACCCTCCTTTGCCCCGGACGGCAGGTCCATTGTCTTTGTCTCTGACCGCAGCGGCAGGCCCCAGCTCTATATCATGGACATGGGCAACCTCAAGGTCCGCCGGCTGACCTTCCGGGGATCGGAAAACAGTGAACCGTCCTGGTCTCCCAAGGGTGACCGGATCGCCTACACCAGCCTCGTCGACGGCCATTACCAGATCTTCACCATTGATCCGGCCGGGGGCACGCCGCGCCAGGTGACCTCGAGCTGGGGTGAGTATGAGTCCCCGACCTGGTCGCCCGACGGACGGCAGATCGCCTTTTCCCGGCGCCGGAACGGCCATTCCGAGATATGCGCGGTCCTGGCAAACGGCAAGGACCTGCGTGTGCTCTTCAAGTTGAAAGGAAACCAGTCCTATCCGCAGTGGTCGCCACGCCCCAGGTAACGGTTCCCCGGCCTGGTTTGGCCATGGCGCGGTGGTGCCGGCTTCGCACTCTTCCCTTGCGGGTTATGTTTTGCACGATGTCTGATGATGAAAGAGGAATGCCTATGAAGATGATACGAAACCTTGCCATTGCAGGATGCTCGGTCCTGCTGCTTACCCAGTGTGCCACCCAGGATGAGGTCAGGGAACTCAACTACCAGATCCGGGCCGTCAACCAGAAGGTGGAAGAGGTCCGGACCAAGGCCGTGGGCACGATTCAGAAGCGGCAGGCAAGCTCGGTGTCCAAGATCGACCAGGTGGAGGAGGAGACTCTCCGCCTCAAGTCCCGGCTCGAGGAATCGGAACACCTGGCCGGCCAGTTCCGGGAAAAGACCGGTCAGGATCTGGCTGCCCTGCACAAGGCCGTTGAACAGCTTCGGGCGGAGAACGAGGAGAAGATCCGGGCACTGGAGCAGAAGGTCGACCAGTTGAGCGCTGCATTCACCAAGGTGCAGCAGGAGAGGATCCGCGCCGCCGAGGAGCGGGCCCGCGAGGCGGCCAGGCGGGCCGAGGCGGCCCGCAAGCGGGTCGTGGTCGCTGCCACCGGCTCGCCGGTAAAGGTCAGGCCCGAGCGGCGCAAGGTCAGGGTAGGCTCCGGCAAGGTGGTTTCGGCCGCGGCCGGGACAACCGCCACCGGGAGCTCCGGTCCGGCCCCGTCGCCGTCGGTCGAAAAAAGTCAGGGTTCGGTGCAGGTGGTGACCACACCGGATACCACCGCCGGCCCCTTCAGCCGGGCCATGGCCCTGTACAAGGCAAAGAAGTACAAGGACGCCTACCGGATGTTCGAGCAGGTCCTGGCCGGCAACCCCAAGGGGGCCAAGGCAGCCGAGACCCTGTTTTACATGGGCGAGTGTCTGTACAACCAGGGCGAATATGACCTGGCCATCCTGGACTACCAGAAGGTGATCTCCAATCATGCCCGGGATCCCCATACACCGGCGGCTCTTCTCAAGCAGGGGATGTCGTTTGAAAAGCTTACCGATCACGAGACGGCCAAGATCATCTACAAGAAGCTGATCAAGGACTATGCGGGCAGCCCCGAGGCGGCCACGGCCCGCAAGCGGCTGGAGAACCTCTAGTCCGTGTATCGGCCGTGGCGGCGAGGAAGCGGCTCGACGCCCTACTGGTGGAACGGGGCTTGGCCAAGGACAGGGAGGAGGCACGGCTCCTGATTGCCGGGCAGCGGGTGCTGGTCAACGGTACCTATGCCGGCAAGGGAGCGACCCGGGTCCTGGCCGACTGCCGCCTGGAGCTGGAGCAAAGGAAGACCTATGTCAGCCGCGGCGGCGACAAGCTTGCGGCCGGGCTTGCGCACTTTGCCGTCGACCCTGCCGGCTGGATCTGCGCCGATGTCGGCTGCTCCACCGGCGGGTTCACCGATTGCCTGCTCCAGCATGGCGCAGCCAGGGTCTACAGCGTGGACGTGGGGTACGGGGTCCTGGACTGGACACTGCGCAGCGACGAGC
>DRKI01000099.1 GCA_011051875.1 Desulfobulbus sp.
CCAGCGATGGCGCGCAGGCCGAGAATGCGGGTCCGTCAACCTTTACCCTCACCTCCAGCGCGACGGTCGAGCCGTCTGCCAACCTGACGGTCTCCTACCGGGCAGCCAGCGAGGTCGGTGACACGGCGACAGCCGGCAGTGACTATGTCTCCACCAGCAGCGGCAGCGTTCCCTTTACGGGCACCAGTGGAGTGATCAGCGTCCCCCTCATTGACGACAGCAACGTGGAGGGGAACGAGACCTTCACCGTGACCCTGACCGGAACAAGTGATTCCGATGTGACGGCCAGCGCCAGTGCCCGGGCCACCATAACCGATGATGATACGGCATCGCTTTCCATCGATGATGTCACTGTCTCCGAAGGAGATGGCACGGTGCAGTTTACGGTGAGTTCCGATCGGTACATCGAGAGCAGTGCAACGGTAACCGTTGATTTTGCCACCCAGGACGACACCGCCGTTGCCGGGGAGGATTACACTGCCACCACTGGAAACCTTGCCATCAGTGATGGTGACCGGACCACATTTACGGTCCCCATTCTCGAAGACAGCCCTGCCATTGTCGAGGGAGATGAGACCTTCAACGTTCTTTTGAGCAATACGAGTACCA
Organism: Desulfobulbus sp.; assembly: GCA_011051875.1. Taxonomy (GTDB): domain Bacteria; phylum Desulfobacterota; class Desulfobulbia; order Desulfobulbales; family Desulfobulbaceae; genus DRKI01. Next base: position 610 of record DRKI01000099.1, read on the forward strand.
ACGCCGGCATTGCCGACGGCACAGGAACAGCCACCATCACCGATAACGACGTTCCAGACATAAGCATCAGCGATGCAGCCGCCGTGGCAGAGGGTAATGGTACCGACACCCCTGTCTCCTTTCTTGTGAGCAGTTCCTTGCCTGTGGCTGCCAATGCGAGCCTCACTGTTACCTATGCTGTTTCCGCCGGCACAACGGAGGCGGATGATTTCTCGGGTTCCACATCCGGGACTGTCACCATCAGCAACGGTTCCACGGCCACGATACCCTTGACCTATGCAGGTGATCGGATTGTGGAAACCGACGAACACTATACTGTCGAACTCAGCAATCCCGTTATCTCTTCCAGCAGCGTTGTCCCTGTCCTCCTGGACCCATCGGGAAGTGGCGTCATTCTGAATGATGACAGTCCCCAGTTGACCATCGACGATGTTGCCAAGTCTGAAGGGGACAGTGGAACCACCACCATGACCTTCACTGTCACCAGTGACCTTCAGGTTGCCTCGGATGCCGCGGTGAATTTTGATTACGCTGTCAATGCTGTCGATACGGAGCCAGGGGACCTGAGCGGCACGCTGGCCGGATCCGTGACCCTGAGCGGTGGCAACACGGCGCAGATAGCGGTTGATGTGGCCGGCGATGTCACTGTCGAGCCCGACGAGACCTATACCGTTGATATCAGCAACCCCACCATCCCTTCAAGTACTGCCGGCGCATCGATCGTCGACAGCTCCGGCCTGGGCACCATTCTCAATGACGACAGTTTTACCGTGTCCATAGATGCCACCCTCAAGTCGGCCCTTGAAGACATGGGGCCCCTTGTCTGGACCGTTACCTTGAGCAATCCCGTAGAGTGGCAGGTCGAGGTGCCATATACTTTCAATGCCGGCTCCGCGGATACTGCTCTCGAGGGTTCCGACTATACGGATGCGGCCTCTTCTCCCCTGGTTTTTGCACCCGGCACGACCTCGCAGGATATAACGATCAACCTCGTCAACGATACGGTCATCGAGCCCGACGAGACCTTTACCATTACATTGGATACGCCCAGTCCCGCCACATCCGGATCTCTCGGCAACCGGGTGGGAACAGGCGAGATACTCAATGATGAACACCTGATCACCATGAGTGCGGGCTCGCAGGGTACCCTGTCCACCGCGTACGGTGGCGGTGCATCCATCTCCGACGGCACGACCACCGTGCAGGTGGATCATGAGGCAACCCCTGCCTTTGATGTCGCAATTACAGACACCTGTTTCCACATTGACGATCTCTCGGTTGACGGCGTCTCCCAGGGAGCCGTTTCCAGTTACACCTTTGCGCCAGTGACCACTGATCACAGTATAAGTGTGGATTTTGCCCGTAATACCTATACCATTACCGCCACTGTCCTTGGATCGCACGGTACCCTTACCCCGACCCAGACGGTCCCTTGCGGGAGTAGTGGTTATGCCTATATCGCCCAGGCCGAGTCCGGCTACCATATCTCGTGGCTGAAGGTCAACGGTGCCGATGTCCCGGCCGCAGCCGGACAGGAGAGCTATACCTATACCTTCGGCACCATTACCTCGGACCAGACCATCGAGGTCGCCTATACCCAGTTGATCACGGTAACGGAGGATTCGCCCTTTGGTGATATAACACCTGCCGCGGGCAAGGTTCCCATCGAGGTGAATTACGGCGATAACCTGACATTTGATATAACCGCCGCCTCGTCATGTCCCAACGGGCTCGGCCACGACGGCCAGGTCCACCATATTTCCGATGTCATTGTGGATGGCGCTTCCGTCCCCGGGGTAAAGGGGAGTGGCTTGACCACCTACAGCTATACTTTCAGCAATATAACCTCTGATCACAGCATCGAGGCCCTGTTCACCTCCTATATCGATATGACAGTGAACGGTAACGGCACCACGGATCCCCTGGGGGTCACAACCACTGGCTCGCTGGAGGTTGATGCCCATGACAGTCCGACCATTACCGCGGTTCCAGACCCCGGCTTTCATGTCTCTGCAGTGGAGATTGACGGAACGCCGGTGGGGCAGCCGGAGAGCTACACGTTCAGCGATATGTACGATGAAGACCATACCTACGAGGTCTGGTTCAGTATCGATACCTTTACCCTGAAGCCTGTTTCCAGGTTCGGCACCGTGTACGATACCGCAGCCCAGTCCGTGGTGGCAACGGACCGGGAAGTCTCCTACCACGACACCAGCTCCTTTTACGTGGACCTGGACGACCCGGATCATTCGGTCATGGGTATCCTGATCGACAATATCTCCTATCCGATCCCTGCAGCCGGTGACACGGTCATCTATCCTGCCTTCACCCTTATCAACAATGCAGATGATTATCTCGAGGTCAGGTTCACCAACGTCGAGGTCGGACACCGGCTTGAGGTTCAGGACTATGATACAAGCCCCATATCTGATGTCCCCCTTGATGCCAGGTTACGCCCGAAACCCGCGTCCCTGATGTTCGTTCTCGATGATTCGGGCAGTATGGACTGGGAATTCATCGTGCCGGGCAATGGGTTGTTCAATGGGAGGTATTATGTCTACAGCTATCCTACCGTAGATGCGGCACGGGTGTATTCAAACAACAGTATCCAGGCCAATGGAGAACAGGATGAGTGGCGGTCCCAGTGGGCCGGGGTCAACAAGATGTTTTACAATCCTGATGTTGAGTATGTCCCCTGGCCGACATTTACCGGAACGCCCAGCTCAAACCTGCCGGCGGCGGACAGCTCCATCGCCGGGCAGGCCGATGGCCAGGCCCATGCCAATATCTACCGGCCGCGGTATCATCCCTGGCACAGCCAGGACTGTACCGAGGCCCTGAACAAGGCCCTGGGTAAGACGCCGGATAACCTGGCCAACTGCAGCAACACTGAAACCTTTGATATGGACGGCACCTTCCTGTCCCTGGACGGCGCAAGTGATGACCATGGCGATACCATCGGTACCGCGACCCCGGTCAGCCTGAATAACAGCTACACCGCTGATCTGGAGACAGCGGGCGACCACGATGTGTTCAGGATCGAGCTCACCAGCCCCGGAGACCTCCTGGTGCGGACCCTGCGTACCTCAGAGTGTACCGATACAGAGGCCAGGATCCTTGATTCGTCGGGCAACACCTACAGGTACTCGGATTATGCTCCCTACAACCAGTACCTGGACAACCCCTATGCGGACGACTGCGGGCCTGATTCCTGGTGTGACCTGAGCTGCGGTCGCGACCAGGACCCCTACATCTTCCTGACCAATGTTCCCGCCGGCACCTACTACATCGATGTCCGTGGTTACGGCAACAGAACCGGTACCTATATCCTTGACCTGGCCTTCACCGGCAGCAGCAATACATTTCCGAACCCGCCGCCACCCTCAAAGGGAATCATCAATGCCCATTATTTTACCTGGGAGGATGTCAACGGGAATGGTGTTATTGACTTCGTGGACAGCAACCACAACGGCCAGCTGGACGTCAATGAGACAGTGAACGAAAATATCTGGCTGGTCAACCTGACCGACCCCATCGAGTATTACCGGGTTCTTGATAACAGCCAGAACGTGAGTGCGGCAAATCTTCAGCGCGTGGATGCGGACAAGGTTCCCGCAACGGTGAAGACCTTTGCCTCGCCCACGGATCCGGACGCCTGGCGAAAGGAACGGCAGAACTGGGCCGACTGGTTCTCCTACTATCGCAAGAGGATCTACTCCGCCACCGCCGCTGTGGCCCGGGTAATCGCACGGATGGAAGATATCGAGGTCGGCTACCGGACCATCAACTACCGGAACGGTGGCTATGAAAATGGCGGCTACGGGTTCAGCCAGTCCGTGCTGCCGGTCAAGGTTTCGGGTGTCGGCGATCAGACCAATCGCCTGCTCGAGATCCTCTATGATTTTCAGATTGATGCCTATGGCACGCCGTTACGTAACGGCCTCAACGCCGTGGGCCAGTACTATGACGACACCGATGGCGGTGCGGACGGCGGCATTGGCACCTCTCCCTTCCATGCCCGGGAGGATGGTGACGAGTGCAAGCAGGCTTTCACCATTGTCATGACTGATGGTTACTGGAACGGTGACAGTCCGGGCGTCGGCAACGCCGACGGTGACAATGGCGCACCCTATGCCGATGGCTTCAGCAATACGCTGGCCGATGTCGCCATGCACTATTTTGAAAAAGATCTTTCGACCCTGGACGACCTGGTTCCTGACGGCACCAACACCCACCAGCACATGATAACCTATACCGTGGCCTTCGGGGTCAACGGGACATTGAACCCGGACGACTATGATTTCAAAAACGGTGTCTATCCCGACTGGCCCAATCCGACCTCCAGCGATGAGGCCCGTGTCGATGATCTCTGGCATGCGGCGGTCAACGGTCACGGCAAATACATGAACGCGGCCCGGCCTGACGAACTGGTTGCCTCGCTGCTGGATATCATGACCGATATCGGCAGTCGCATCGGCTCGGGAGCGTCGGTCTCTGTCAACGGCGACGAGATGTATGAAAACGTCAACGGCCAGGTCCGCATGTTCCAGACCACCTACAACTCCGGCGACTGGCATGGTGACCTGAGGGCCTACCAGCTGAACACCACCACCGGCGAGGTACTCAAGAACAGTCCTGTCTGGTCGGCGGAGGAGAAGCTGCGTAACCTGCTCATGACGAGCGGTCCCGACGCCCGGATCATCGCCACCTATGACGGCCACAAGGGTGTACCATTCCGCTGGCTGGACGGCTATGGCAATCCGTACCTGGCGGCATGGCAGCAGAAGATGCTGCAACCCTACTTTGCCCAGTCGCTGACAGCTGAAGACATGTTGAACTATCTCCGCGGCGATGCCAGCAATGAGGGAAGCCTCAGGGATCGGGACCCGCAGCATCCACTGGGTGATTTCGTCCATTCCCAGGCCCGCTTTGAAGATGGCATCCTTTACGTGGGCGGCAACGATGGTATGCTGCATGCCTTCTCGGCCACCGATGCGAACGGAGGCGAGGAGCTCTTTGCCTACGTGCCTGGCCTGGTATACCAGAACCTGCGGGAGCTCGGTGATCCGCTCTATGGTCACAAGTTCTATGTGGACAACACTCCCTATACAAAGAAGATCGGCGATACAACGCTGCTGGTCGGCGGTCTCGGCAAGGGTGGCAAGGGGTATTATTGCCTTAATATCACCGACGCCGGTTCCATCAGCAGTGAGGCGGACCTGGCCTCCCGTGTCCTGTGGGAGTACCCGGCCCCTCCGGCCACCCTGGTGTCCGGAACCACCTTCACCTTTTCCAGTGGTACCGGCACCAACGGCGCCGACGAGATCAGGGACAGCGCCCACGGTTTCACTGCTGCCAATGGTTTCGAGGTCGGCAGATGGATCACGGTCATCGGCGCCAATTACAACGATGGCAGCAACTCCGGCAGTAATGACGGCACGTACCGGATCAAGGCCGTGGCCGGGGATGGCAGCGCCATCGAGCTTGAGGCCGGCAGCCTGATCAATGGCTACGGTGACGGCGAGGATATCACCATTACAGCGGCAACCAGTGACCGTGACATGGGATATTCCTTCAGCAAGGCCTATATCGTGAAAACATATGACTCCACCATCAATGCCGGCACAGATCTGGAGGGATACGTGGTCATCTTCGGCAATGGCTATTCCAGCGAAAACGGAAACGCTGTTCTCTATATTCTCAATCCCCTGGATGGCAGTGTGATCAAAAAGATCAAGACCCGTGTCGGGCCGTTTAATGGCCTGTCGACTCCCAAGATCGTTGACGTGAACAATGATCTGAAGGCCGATTATGTCTATGCCGGCGATCTGCTCGGTAACATGTGGAAGTTCGATCTCACCAGCAGCGACCACGCGGACTGGCAGGTCGCCTTCTGTGACAATGCCAGCCCGACCGATCACTGCAAGGACACCGACGACCTGGATGACACCGATGATCCGGTCCCCTCGTTCACCGCCGAACCCCTGTTCGGCGGCCTGGCCAACCAGGCCATCACCGGGGCTCCGGATGTCATGTTCCACCGCGGTGGTCCGGGGTACATGGTAATCTTTGGTACTGGTAAATATATTGGCGAGCCGGATCTCACCAATTTCGCGGTGCAGTCACTCTATGGCATATGGGACTGGGCCCCGGACAACACGGATGACGGATATAATGGTGTCCGGGTGGATACGGTGACAACCCCGTCCGTGGCTACCCTGTCCAACTGGCCGGAAACCGATACCAGTGGAGGCCAGGCGACCCATACCCTGTTGAAACAGGTCATCCGGGTCGAGGGCGTGATAACCGAGGATACGGATGGAGACGGCCATCTGGATGTCGACGAGGATCTTAACAAGAATGGTGTCCTTGATCCTGGTGAGGATGTGGACGGAGATGGCCGCCTGGATGTGGAAGAGGATTCCAACGGGAACAAGGAGATCGATACCTATTCCTACTATCGTATACCCTCCGACTACAAGGGTGACTGGGACACCATTGCGACAAAGGATCTGCCCCCGGGCCACCGTTTTTACAACCGGGATCTCAACGGTGACGGCTCTGTCGACGATCATGACAGGATTCCGGTGGCCAACGTGGGGTGGTACTTTGACCTGCCCGGCAAGCTCGATCTGGTGGGTGACGGGCAGGACAATGACAAGGACGGTCTTGTCGACGAAGATGATAATGGCGACGATATCATTGATGAGCGTATGCCGGGCGAGCGGGTGGTCAGCGATACTATTATCCGCGATGGCAAGGCGATCATGATATCCTTTGGTGTCACCGGTACCCGGTGTAATGCCGGCGCCTACTCCTTTGTCAATGAGCGTGACCCGGACACCGGTGGCATGCTGGAACAGCCCGCCTTTGATGTCGATGGTGACGGCGAGGTCAATGGCAATGATGCCTACTATATTCGGGTCAATGAGGATGTGAATGGTGACGGGAAAATTGACGATAACGATGTTGTCCGTGGTGTGCCGACGGACAAGTCATACGAGGGGCGGCTCCACAACCCGGCTATCCTGCGTGAGAGCACGCAGTCAGGAGACGATCATCCGGAAGAGACCAAGTACTTCAGTTCTTCGGGCGGAACCATCGAGACCCTGACTGAACGGGCGGAGCGTCGAGGTGTCTATTTCTGGCAGCAGGTGGAGTAGTTGGCGGCCGGCCGGATTTCGTCGCAGGGAAACAGGTCGGCCTGGCCCCTGGTTCCCTGGCGGCAGGCCCCGACCAGTCAAAACCTTATCGGAAAGCAGAAAGAGTCTAACCATGAGAGGTGGTTCATGAAGCGATACACATTGTTTTCGATCCTGGTCCTGGCAGTGGCAATGACCATGGCCTGGCAGGGGCTCCTGCCACAGCCCGGTTATGGCAGGGATGGGGGAGGAACGCATCCTGTCCTGCGCAGGGGATGGATCGATCAGATCGATACCGGAACATTAGTTATTGATGACATGTCCTACCGCACCACGAAAAAAACCCGTTATTACGGCAGGAATGGCAAGGAGTGCGGTCTTTCTGCTTTCCGGGTTGGTCAATTTGTCGGTTTTCTTTCGGAACAGAGTCTGCTGACCGATGTCTACCTTCTCAAACCCGGCAAGGAGGATATGCGGACCGAGGTCAGGACGCCTACCCGGGCCAGGCAGCCCGGAAAAACAGAGATCATCCTCCAGGATGGCGTCTGGCGTAACTAGATAGACGATGACGCAGTTGACGCCCCGGGCGGGATTATGTGCAGGTGTCACCGGCCGGGGTGACGCATTCCATGCGCCGGGCGCGACCACGTAATGATGGGGATACCCCTGAAGGTCTCTTCAGGGGGTGCCTCCTCGTTACGCAATGCGTACGTTAGCCTTTTTCGCGTTCCTCTGTGCTCTGTGGATTGTCAGGTTCACTGCGGTCTTGTCCCTGAAAATGTGAAAATGGCAGGGGTTGTTCTGCCGCTGCTGCGCAGGGCTGCCCCGGCCGCGGAATTTTAGCTGTTTTCTTCGTTCCTTTCCTGTCCGGTTATGCAGTGTGACCAGCGGCCTGCATAACCGGATACCTCTTTCCGGCAGAGCCGTCCCTCCGGATACCATCACCATTCCCTCTCTCTATTCATGAAATTTATGGATTGCTTCGATCGGGCAGATAAGGTTTTTTTCCTTGACTTCTCACAGTACGGGTCTATATATATTACTGTTTTTTTCTGAATACCGATTCAGTTGGTTTGCTGTCGGTAAGGCGTAGCCGGGG
>DRKI01000100.1 GCA_011051875.1 Desulfobulbus sp.
GGAAGTTGCTGCCCACCAGAGGAAGAGGAGAAAGAGAACAAAGGTCAGCCAGAGGATAATCCGGCCTCCTCTCGGCGACTGCGCCAGGATGGCGGCCCTGATGTCCGTTGCCTGGCCGGGATCGGGTGCCGGCAGGCGCCGGAAGATGCCCTGTCGTTTCTCCGGTGTGCCCCTGTCGCTTTTTTCCGTCGTTTTTGCCATGGCTGTGGTCATGTCTTGATCTGGCCGTTGCGCAGTGCGCTCAGGACCCGGTCCCGCGGGCCGTCGGCGATGATGGTCCCGTTGTCGATCACCACGATGCGGTCCACCAGGTCGAGCAGGGAGGCGCGGTGGGTGATCAGGATCAGGGTCTTGTCCGGCAGGATTTCCTGCAGCCGCTGTTTGAGCCGCGATTCGCCGCGGTTGTCCATGGCGCTGGTCGGCTCGTCCAGGATCAGGATCGGTGGATCGTGGAGAATGGCCCGGGCCATGGCCACGTTCTGGCGCTGTCCGCCCGAGAGCCCCCGGCCCTGCTCGCCAACGGGCATGTCAAAGCCCATGGCATGGCGGCCCACGAACTCGGCTGTCCCGGACAGCTCGGCCGCGCGCAGGATGGTCCCGTCATCCACGTGGGGTGCGCCGAGGATGATGTTTTCCCGGATCGTGCCCCGGAAGAGCACGATATCCTGCGGCACGCAGCCGATGAAGCGGCGCAGGTCGGCCGGGTCGATCTGGCGGATATCGGTGGAATCCATGCAGACCATGCCGCCGGTGGGCTGGTAGAGGCCCAGGACCAGCTTGCCCAGGGTGGTCTTGCCTGATCCGGTGGGACCGATGAAGGCCACCTTCTCGCCGGGTTCGATGACCAGGTTGATGTTGCGCAGGGCCTCGGTGGCCTGGCCCGGATAGGCGAAGGAGAGGTTCTTCATCTCGATCCGGCCGCGGCAGCGGCTGCGGTGGAGGAAGGTCCTGTCGTCCGGTCGGTCCACGGGCAGGGCCATGATGTCGCTCAGGGTCTGCATGGCCATCCTGGCCTGGTGGAAGCGGGCGGCCAGGCTGATGACCTGGGACATGGGCGCCACGGCCTGCCGGGTCAGCATGACCAGGGCGATGAGCCCGCCCTGGGACATCTCGCCCCGGGTGATCCGGTAGACGCCGGCGATGACCACCCCCACCACGGTCATGTTGAAGATGAAGTTGGAGAAGTGGCTGACCGAGGCGGAAAAGAGCCGGGAGCGGGCATTCCAGCGGGCAATGTGGCCCACGGCCTCTTCCCAGGCGCGCTGGAGCTGGCTCTCCACGCCGAGCATCTTGACGGTCTCGATGCCCGAGAGTCCTTCCACCAGGATGGCGTTCTTCTGGGCCGAGGCCAGGAAGCTCTTTTCGATGGTCTTTTTCAGCGGTCCCTGGATCAGCAGGGCATAGAGGGCCAGCAGGAGCACGGCGCTGATGTGGATCAGGACAATGGAACCGCCCAGGTACCAGATGGCGACCATGCCGATGCAGACAAAGGGCATGTCGATGAGGGCGGTGACCGAGAAGGAGGTGATGAAATCGCGGATACTCTCGAACTGCTGCAGATTGCGGGCAAAGGCGCCCACGGACTGCGGCCTGGCCTCCATGCGCAGGCCGAGCACCTTCTGGAACAGGGTCGCAGAGATGAGGAGATTGGTCTTGTTGCCTGCCTTGTCGATGAAGTAGCCGCGCAGTACGCGCATGAGCAGGTTGAAGAGATAGATGACCACCACGCCGGTGGCCAGCACCCACAGGGTCTCGAAGGCCGAGTTGGGGATCACCCGTTCGTAGACGTTGAGGGTGAAGAATGGGCTGGCAAGGCCGAAGAGGTTGATCAGGAGGGAGGCCACCAGCACGTCCCGGTAGATGCGCCACGAGGAGAACAGTGGTCTCCAGAACCAGTGGCCGCGGGAGGCGGCGGGCCTGGCCCGTTCCTGCCGGTCAAGTCGGAACCGGGGGCGGACAAAGATGGCATGGCCGCTATAGATCGTTTCCAGTTCCCGCAGCGGCATGCGGGATTCGCCCATGCCGGTCTCGGGCAGGAGCAGGGTGCAGGTGGCGTCTTCCCTGTCGATGTCCATGAGGATGCAGGCCCGGTGCCCGGCAAGCAGCAGGATCACCGGCAGTGCCAGGGGACTTATGGCATCCAGGCGCTTCTTCAGGACCCTGGACGCCATGCCGGCCCGTTCGGCGGCGCGGGCAAAGATCTCCACGGTCAGCCGGTTGTCGACCAGCGGCAGGCCGGCCCGCAGACCGGTGCGGGATACCGGACGGCCATGCAGCCGTGTCAGGGTTTCCAGGCAGTCGGCAAGGGGATCGTCGAGCAGGTCGCTGTCGTTCCCCGGTGTCCAGTCGCCGGCAGGGCGGGGTGCGGTCATGGCCGGTATCCTTTCGGGCGGTACGGTTGTGGGAGCAGGGGCATCTGTGCTAAGATGACCGTGTGCGGGCAGATGACGGGAGCGGCACCGGCGGCTCGTCGTGCGCGCTCCCCTTATTGATATACAATCACAGGAAAGCCTTGCGGGTCAATGTATTCACAGGAGGAACCATGCTCTATATCGAACGGGACCAGGACGGTCACATCGTCGCCATCCGCCAGGGACAGGCGGCGGACGGCCTGGAACCGGCTTCGCTCCTGGACGAGGAGGTGCTCTCCTTTCTCCGGGGTTCGGGCGAGATTGACGCCTTGGCGCAGGTGCTTTCCATGTCCGATGCCTCGATTATCCGGGTGCTCGAGGACCTGGTCGATGTCCTGGTAAGAAAAAAGGTCATCCTTTTTACCGACCTGCCTGCCGAGGCCCAGGAAAAGATCCGGCAGCGGCAGCGGATGCGGCGGCGGATCGGCCACGACCAGATCATGGTGGACGATATTCTCTAAACGGCCCGGGGGATGATTCCGCACGGTCATGAAGCCCTCTCCGCCGGCTCGGGCCTGGCGATGAAAAAGCCCTTGGCCGCATCCATGTTCAGCTCCTTCACCATCCGCCACTGCTTTTCGGTCTCCACCCCCTCTGCCATCACCTCGATATCCAGGCTGTGCGCCACGCTGCACAGGGAGCAGACAAAGAAGAAGGTGTCGCTCTCCCGCTCGGTCAGCTCAGCGGTGTAGGCTGCGTCAATCTTGACATAATCGGGCCGGAGCGATCTCAGGTAGCCGAAGTTGGTCAGGCCCTGGCCGAAATGGTCGATGCCAAGGCCGTGACCCAGGTGGCGTATCTGGCGGCCGAACTCGCGGACCAGCTCCAGGTGGGCCACGGCGCCAAGTTCGGCAAATTCAAAACTGATCCTGGCCGCCCCGGCCGGCCGATTCCGCAGCGCCTCAAGGATCCAGACCCGGAATTCCCGGTCCCCGAGGGAGAAGGGCGACAGGTTGACGGCCAGATCCTCTTCCTGTCCGTCGAGTTCCAGGACCTTTTCCAGGATCATCCGGTCCAGGGCGCTGATCCGTTGCAGCCGCTGGGCAAGCGGGATGAACAGGGCCGCGTCCAGGATCGTGCCCCCAGGTTCAACGATCCTGGCCAGGATCTCGCGGTGGACCACCTTCCTGTGGTCGTCGCAGCGGATCGCCGGCTGGAGGTGAAGCCGGACGGATCGCGTTGCCAGGGTCCTGTCCAGCATCTCCTTCCATTGCTGCTCACCCCTGCTCTTGTTCCCGCCTGTCTCGGAGAGGGGCAGGACCACTGCCCTGTTGGCCCCTTCAGTTCTGGCCCGCGACAGGGCCGTGTCCGCCGCGGCCAGCAGGTCGGCGAAACCTGCGGCCCGGTTATAGACCACCCCGCCCACGTGGCCGATCCCCCTGGCCGGATCACGCTGGATGGCCGCCAGGCGGGTGAAGTCTGTGGCGATCGCCCGGGCGGTCGCCTCGGCCTCTGTCCTGCCGCTGTCCGGGAGGAACAGGGCAAAGTCGCCCCCGGTCAGCCGGGCCAGGCCGCATTTTTCCGTGCCGTGGCACTGCCTGCGGAGGATGGCGGCAACCTGGCGGATCAGTTCATCGCCAGCCTGGAAACCCTGTTCCCGGTTCAGCTCCTGCAGGTTGTTGATCTGGACGAGAAGGAGCGCGCCCTTGATCGTGCCGTCACCGGCGGCAAGGGAACCGGTCACCTGGCCGCGGAGATAGCGGCGGTTGCCCAGGCCGGTGAGGGAATCCTGGTAGACCTTCCTGCGGAGCATTTCCGCCACCCGGGCCTGGTCGGCGAAGATCTCCCTGATCCTGGCCGTCATCCTGTTCATGGCCAGGACCACCTGCCGCAGCTCCCTGGTCCGGGGAAGCCGTTCCTGGACCTGGTAGCTCCGCTGGCACACGGCAAGGGCCTGCTGTTCCACCCGCTTGAGGGGCCTGAGGAGAAAGCGGAGGCCAAGCCCGCCCGCCAGGGCGACCAGGACAGCGGTGAGGGAGAACCAGAGCGTGGTGTTGACCACTGTCTCCCACAGGGTGCGGTAGGCATAGCCGGGATGGCTCTGCACATAGATGGTGCCGGTGCGGCGCCAGCCGTTCATGATGGTGGCGGTGGCGGCCGGGCTCTGCAGGGGCAGCCAGCGGATGAACCAGGCGGGCACCCCCTGGTAGCGGACCTGGAGACACCGGTTGACCAGGGGCCTGCCCGCCAGGTCGCTGAGGCGGATGACCTGGTAGTATCCCCGGTCGAAGACAGCATTGATCATGGCCTCCATGGCCGGGACGTCCATTGTCGCCATGTGGGTCGAGAGGGACAGGCCCATGGCCGTGGCCGTGTCCTGGGCATGGGAGGCGAGCTGGTCCTGGAGAAAGGCGCGGGTGGAGTGCAGCCTTGTGGCCCAGGTTCCTGTGAACAGGAAGAAGAGGAGGGTCAGGGTGAAGAGGAGGAGTTGGCGATAAAGTGTCATGGAAGTCACCTGTGCTCGGTTTCTGTCCGTTGCGAGTTACCTGGCATGGTTCGGCCGGATGAGGGTGTCCGGCATCCGGGCGAGAAGCTGCTGCCAGCGGCTGAGCCGGTCGCTTCCCCCCACCTTCCTGCCCCGGCCGCGCTGCTTGGCCAGCCAGAGCCCCTTGCCGTTGAAGCTGTAGACCGGCACCAGGTCGGTCCGCTTCGAGGCGGGCTCTATGGCCCCGGTCAGGTTGTCGAGGACCAGGGGAACCGCACCCGGCTCGGGATAATAGGCAAGCACCATGTGCGCCCTGTTCAGGCGAATGGCCTTGACATAGGTGAGATAGAGCCTGTCCTCGGGCACGTCCAGGGCCCGGAGGGTGAAGTACTTGGCCAGCGCGAAGTCCTCGCAGTCGCCGCCGTTACTGGCGAGAAATTCCACCGGCGTGGCCCAGTAATCCTCCTGCCGCCAGTGGATGGTATCATCAATGAAGTGCATGCGGTTGAAAAATCGGTTGACCCTCTCCAGTTTTTCTCTCTCTGTTCCCAGGTTTCCTTCGCGGATGAGCCGCTGCCAGGCCAGCAGCCGGTTCCGGGCACCGGGACCGTAGCTTTTTTCGGCCTTCTGCAGGATCTGCCGGTCAATGGTAAAAGGCTGTTTCCCAGGCAGAAGAGCCGGGGCAAGGATAAGCAGGGCGAGGCAGGAGACGACCATGGCCGGGAGGCTGTCCCTGGAAAACAGGGTGCGGTGCCGGCCGGGTTGTCCTGTTGTTGGCTTGATGGGGCAGGGTCTCAAATCGGTTCGGGAACAGGGGATGATGGCCGGGGGCGGAGACATTCGTCCTTCGGCCGGGAGGTCAATTGTCTGCGGATGGGGATGGTTACGGCGGCCGCTGCCGCTTTCCTCCTTCGACCCGGCTCTCCCGGGGCCATGCCAGTCCCAGGGCGGGCACGAACCTGCCGATGCCGTTGAGAACCCGGCACCGGGCATAGATCTCGTCATACTCGGCATTGACATACTCCCTGTTGGCGTCGATACGTTCCGCCTCCGAGTCGAGCACGTCGAGCAGGGTCCGTTTACCGATGTTCCACTGTTTGCCGTACGCCTGCGCCGTGACCGTGGCAAACTGCATCCGCAGCCTGAGGAAGGGCAGCCGGCCGGACAGGGCCCGATAGGCCATCCATGACAGGCGGATGGACTCCTCTACCTGACGCAGGGTATGGTTGCGGATCTCCCGGGCCTCGTTCACCAGGTGCATGGTTTCCAGTTTCCTGGCCTGGTCCTTCCAGCCGTGGAACAGGTTGTAGCGCAGCCGCAGCATGGCGCGCAGATTGTCTCTTTCCTGGTATGTGTAGTTGGTTTCATCCTCGTGGATCTGGTCCACCTCGATGTCGATGACCGGCATGAAAGGGCTGCGGGCGACCTTGTCCTGGGCCTTGCGCGCATCGAGATCGGCATGGGCGGATTTCAGGGTCGGATGATTCTCCACGGCCAGGCGTCTGGCTTCTTCCAGCGAGGGCGGCATCTGGCCGTTATCGATGTCCGGCCTGGCGAGGTCAGCCGGACGGTGCCCAACCACGGCCGTGTAGCTGGTCTCGGCATCGACCAGGTTCTGTTCCGCGACCACCACGTTGGCATGGGCAAGGTTGAGGCGGCTCCGGACCTGGTCCATGTCCGCCTTGCGGTCAATGCCCGATCTGCTGCGCAGACTGATCTGGTCAGCGATGCGCTGGTGGATGGTCAGGTTTTCCCGGGCAAGCTCGAGCAGGGCCTGGTTGCGCAGGACCTCCAGGTAGACCTTGGCTGTCCTGAGGGCCGTGTTCTCGGCCGCGCTCCGAACCAGGAAGGCCTGGGAGCGTACCCGGGCCTCCTGGCGCTCCACTTCGCCTCTGGTGGCCATGCCGGTGAAGACATTCTGGCGCAGGCTCAGGCGCAGTTCCCGGGGCGAGAGATCGTCGGCAAAGGGTTCCTCCACATGGTCCCTGCCCACACCGGCGATGAGGTCGAGGACCGGAAAATAGCCTGACCTGGCCTGCCGGAGCTGCTGATCGCGGGCAAGCCGGTTATAGCCGGCGGAAAGAACGTCGGGATTGGTGGTGATCATGGTCTGGACTGCCTCCTGCAGGGTTTCAGCGCCGAGGGTGGCGGTGAACAGGAGGAGGCAGGCGGGGACAAGGAGCATCCCCAGGGCTGCCGGGGCGGTTCTACTCCCGAAACGCACCCACTGGCCCCGGGCCGACAGGGAATGGCGTCGAGTGGGCCGGCGCGGGGTGGAGGCCTGGTGTTGTTTTTTCATCGGTACCGGGGGTGGCTGTTGAGCTGTTGGGGGCAGGCCGTGTCTGCCCTGCCTTGTGTATCGAAGCGAAGGGCTTTGCGCATGCGTTGCGGGGTGATGACTCTCTTGGGAGTCCATCAGGAATATCTTCTCATCTTTTTGGACGCCGGTCAAATGTTGAGCGGTTTTTTTTAAGTGTTCCGGGTTTTTATTGATTTTTTTCCGAGCAGGTGGCAGAGATGTCGCAAATGGACTAACATGATTGGTATGGAAAGGGACAAGGGCCCCCGCCTGCTGGGGCGGCAGATGGAACAGATATATGGCAGCAGGGGATGGCATCACCCGTGGCAGATCTTCGCCCTGGTCCGGGAGTGGCCGGAGATCGCCGGGCCGGAGATCGCCGGCCAGAGCATGCCGGCCTATCTGCGGCGGGACGTGCTCTGGGTGTATGTACGCAGTTCCGCCATGATGCAGTACGCCCAGATGCAGAAACCACAACTGATCGAAGCGGTGAACCAGCGGCTCGAGGGACTCGCGATCAGCGATATCCGCTGGATGCTGGAGCCGGCCGACCTGCCGGAACCGGTCGTGCGGGACTGGCGGCCCAGCGGGCCCGCGCCCGATCCGGAGCGGGAAGAGGCCTTCCGCAGGATGGCCTCCACAGTGGCCGATCCGGAGTGCCGGGCCGCACTTTTGGCCCTGTGGCGATCTTTTCAGCGGGATCCCGGGCAGGAGAAATGAACAAGTCCTGCCTTGCCCTTGCCCGAGAAATGGTATATTCTATCAGATTGTGCGCGCGTTTTGCCACATGAGATGGAAACTGCGTTGAAAAACCGGCCCGGACCGGCCAGTGATCAGGGCGGGAGAAATGATACCCTGTGGTTGCCTGATCCGGTTATGGCGCTATGGGGACAGATGCCGGCCAGCAGAGGGGGCGGGCAGGCGGCGGTGTCCATTTTCGCACCAGCGGCCGCCCGGCATGACGACCTTGCCTGATTCGGGCTGCCCAGCGTGGATATGCTGTTCCGGCGTACAGTCACTGTTCCTGTTCCTGTTCCGTTTCCGCCTTACTCCGAGCCCCGGTGAACCCGATGAGACCCCAGTACAAACAGATTACAGAGCTGATCGGCGGGACGCCCCTTGTCCTGATTTCCCGCATGAACCCGGTGCAGGGAGTGACGATTCTCGGCAAGCTGGAGTCCCGCAATCCCGGTGGATCGGTCAAGGACCGGATCGCGCTGTCCATGATCGAGGCGGGCGAACGGAGCGGCGAGCTGACCCGGGACAAGATCCTGCTCGAGGCGACCAGCGGCAATACCGGCATCGGCCTGGCCATGGTCTGCGCGGCCAAGGGCTATCGCTGCCAGCTGGTGATGCCGGAGTCAGCCTCGGTGGAGCGGCGCCAGATCATGCAGGCCTATGGCGCCGAGATCATCCTCACCCCGGCCAAGCGGTCCACGGACGGCGCCATCGAGAAGGCCTATGCCATGGCGCGGGAACACCCGGACCTCTATTTCCTCACCGACCAGTTCAACAATCCCGACAACTGGAAGGCCCACTACCACATCACCGGTCCCGAGATCTGGGAGCAGACCAGGGGTGAAGTGACCGATATCATCGTCACCCTGGGTACCTCGGGTACGGCCATGGGCCTGTCGAAGTGGGCCGCCGACCATCATCCGGAGGTACGGATCATTGCCGTGGAACCCTTCTACGGCCACAAGATCCAGGGGCTCAAGAACATGAAGGAGTCCTACCGGCCCGGGATCTTCGACAAGTCCCTGCCGCACAGGATCGTCAATGTTCCGGACGAGGATGCCTTCCGCACCGCCCGCATGCTGGCCAGGAAGGAGGGGATCCTGGTCGGAATGAGCAGCGGCGCCGCCATGTTCGCGGCCATGCAGCGGGCGCGGGAGATCAGCGGGGGGACCATCGTCACCATCTTCCCCGACGGCGGCGAGCGTTACCTGAGCACGCCTCTTTTCGTGCGCCAGGTAAAAAGCAGTCCCAGGGCGCCGGAGCTCAAGCTCTACAACACCATGACCCGGAAGAAGGAGATCTTCCGGCCCATCCGTGGAGACCGGGTCACCCTGTATGCCTGCGGGCCCACGGCCTACGAGTCCCCGAACCTTGCCCACTGCCGCCGTTTCATCGTTGCCGATCTCATCATCCGCTACCTGGAGCTGAAGGGCTACACGGTGGAGTCCTATATGAACTTCACCGATATCGACGACAACACCATTGCCGGCGCCGAGGCCGCCGGCCTGCCCCTGCAGGAGTTTACCGAGAAGTACATCGACGAGTTCATGCAGGCCATGAATACCCTGGGCGTACGCCGGGCCACCGGCTATCCCCGGGCCTCGGTCCATGTCCAGGACATGATCGAGATCGCCCACGAGCTGATCCACAAGGGATATGCCTATGAAAAGCACGGCTCCATCTACTTTGATATCTCGAAGTTCAAGCGTTACGGCCGGCTGTCCGGGATCGACCTGAGCAAGATCAGGGTGGGGCGGACCGTAGATCTCGACGACTACGAGAAGGACAATCCCCGCGATTTCACCCTGCTCAAGCGTTCCACCCTGGCGGAGCTGAAAAAGGGGATCTTTTTCGAGACCGACTGGGGCAACGTGCGGCCGGGCTGGCATATCGAGTGTTCCGCCATGTCCACCCGCTATCTCGGCGAGACCCTGGACATCCATACCGCCAGCCAGAACCTGGTGTTCCCCCACCACGAGAACGAGATCGCCATTGCCGAGTCGCTCACCGGCAAGCCGCTGGCCAATTACTGGCTCCACTCCGGCCTGCTGCTCAAGGACGGCCGCAAGATGGCGGCCGAGGCCGGCAACGTGGTCACTCTGCAGGAGGTCCTGGACCGTGGCTACACGGATCGCGAGATCCGGTTCATGCTGCTGGGCGTCCATTACCGCAAGCCACTGCGTTTTTCCTACAAGCGGCTCGACGCGGTGCGCAAGGCACTCAAACGGATCGACGAGTTCACCCGCAAGCTCCTCTGCCAGCCACCCGGCCTGCCCCACCCGGAGGTGGCGGTCTACATCTCCGGCCTGGAGCGCCGTTTCTGCCGGGCAATGGATGACGACCTCAACATCTCGGCCGCCCTGGGGGCGCTCTTTGACTTTATCAAGAAGACCAACCCGGTCCTGCAGGCGGCCAGCCTGGACCGGGAACAGAAAAACGAGATTCTTGATGTCCTGAAACGGATCAACACCGTGCTCGGGGTCCTGCGCCTGGAGCACTGTCCCCTGGCACCGGAGATCGACCGGCTGATCCGGGAGCGTGAGCGGGCACGGCAGAAGAAGGACTGGACAGCAGCCGATTCCGTGCGCGAGGAACTGCTCCGCAAGGGCGTCACCATCCACGACACGGTCTCCGGGCCGGTCTGGGAGCAGTCCGGGGAGGGAGACTGACCAGGGCGGGAAATCCGGTTGATTTCTCGGCAGCTCCCCGGTACATTGCAGACCACAGGTCAGCGCCAGTAGCTCAGCTGGATAGAGCACCGGCCTTCTAAGCCGTAGGTCGCAGGTTCGAATCCTGCCTGGCGTACCAAAATCAAGCCAATAAAATCAAACAATACGGTTTGATTTTATTGGCTTTTCTTGTGCTTGTCATAATCTTGCGGCCCCGACATCACAGGGATACTAACTCGTTGTTGTCACCGCCTCAACACTGTACGCCTGCACCAGTGCCCCGAATCTGTGCAGGCGCGCCGATCCGCTATACCCCCGGTATGCGGAGCGGCGGGACCGTGCAGAGGCGGGGTGCCTGTGAAGGCTTACGGAAAAACGGGCATGGGGCTCGATTTACCCGCAATTTATTCTGAATACCCGGTTTGAGTGGTTGGGGCTGGGCACTCGATAATAGGCATTACTCGAGAATATCCCATCGGGCATTCAGTTTCCTGGCCACTCACCATTATTATCGAGCTGGCGGGACGTGCCAGGTGGGCGGATTGGAAGGTAGATCGGGAAAAGCCTTGGCCACCGCCTTGCACGTGATCCGGCCGTCACGCATGTTGAGAGCGGCCTGAAATCCTTTGCCCTGGCGTATGAAGCCGTCGAGGCCCAGGCTTGCGAGCTGGCGGCAGAAGGGCAGGGTGGCATTGCACAGGGCCCGGCTGGATGTTCTTCCGACGGCGCCGGGCATGTTGGAGACGCAGTAGTGAACCACGCCGTCGACCACGAAGACCGGATCGCTGTGGGTGGTGGGGTGGCTGGTCTCGAAACAGCCTCCCTGGTCGATGGAGACATCCACAAGGACCGCGCCTTTCTTCATGCGCGACAGGAGGCGCCGATTGATGAGCACCGGGGTCTTGCCGCCCGGAATCAGGACCGCTCCCACAACAAGGTCGGCCCTGACAGCGTGGTCTTCCACGACATGCGGATCACAATAGACCGTGGTCACATTGGCGGGCATGACTTCGTCCAGGTAACGGAGCCGATCTATGTTGATGTCCATGATGGTGACGTTGGCGCCCAGCCCGGCCGCGGTGCGGGCCGCATTGGTACCCACCACGCCGGCGCCGATGACCAGGACGGTTGCCGGCGCCACCCCCGCTACGCCGCCCAGCAGGATGCCCCGGCCCATCATCGGTTTTTCCAGGCACTTGGCGCCTTCCTGGATGGACAGCTTGCCGGCGATCTCGCTCATGGGCGTCAGGAGCGGGAGGTGTCCTTTCCCGTCGGCAAGGGTCTCGTAAGCCACTGCCGCGATCCGCTGTTCAAGACAGGATTCGGTGAGGCGGCGTGAGGCGGCAAAGTGGAAGTAGCAGAACACGATTTGGCCCGGCCTGAGGAGGGCGCATTCCCCGGGTTGCGGTTCCTTGACCTTGACGATCATCTCGGCCCTGGCATATATCTCTTCCGCATCCCTGATGAGGATGGCACCGGCTTGTTCATAGGCCGTGTCTCCGTATCCACTGCCCAGACCCGCGCCTTTCTGGAAGAGAACCTGGTGACCGTCGTCGGTCAGCAGCTGGACACCCACCGGCAGCATGGCCACCCGGTACTCGTCTTTTTTCGTTTCCGCCGGTACACCGATGATCATGGCATATGCTCCTGCTGTGTGCTGTTGCCGTGGATTCCGGCCACTGAACCGACATGCGGCGCTCTCCCGGCGGGCCGGAAAACTCTCTTGTCCACAGTAGCAGATTATGGGAAAACATGCTATCGAATGGGTGGCCGGCGCCGGGTCCCCGATGCCGGGAGAGTGTCGTGACATCACGGGAGTTTCAATGAATATACATGAGCCGGAACAGCAGGGGCCCTTCCATGCGCTTACTCCGGACCGGGTCCTTTCCCTGGTGGAAGGCGCGTTGGGCAGGAGATGTGTCAACCTGTGCCGCCCGCTGAACAGCTATATAAACCGGGTCTATGAGCTCGAAGACGAGGATGGCCGGGGGCTGATCGTCAAGTTTTACCGTCCGGGCCGCTGGTCCAGGCAGGGACTGCAGGACGAGCATGATTTCCTTCTCGAGCTAGCCGACCAGGAAGTTCCGGTCATCGCGCCGCTCTCCATGCGGAACGGTTCAACCCTGGGCAGTGATGGCCACCTGTTTTTTACCGTTTTCCCGAAAAAGGGTGGCCGCCTGGTAGATGAGTACAGTGATGGGCAGTGGCTGGAGTTGGGACGGCTGATCGGCCGTGTGCACATGGTTGGGGCTGCCCGGAGTCCTGCGGACCGGCCCCTGCTGGTCCCGGGGCAGACCACCAGGGCCCAGGTGGATTACCTGGTGGGCGGGGGCTTCATCCCGTCCGATCTGATCGGGTCGTTTTCATCTCTGGCCGCCCGGCTCATCGATGAAACCGGGCCTTTGTTCGAGGATGCGGAACTGATCCGCATCCACGGGGACTGCCATAGCGCCAATCTCATCTATCGTCCGGATGAATCTTTTTTCCTGGTCGACCTTGACGACATGGTGGTCGGACCACCGGTCCAGGATATCTGGATGCTGCTGCCCGGAGAGCCGGAAGAGGCGTCTGTGGAGTTGGACATCTTTCTCGAGGGTTACGAGACCTTCCGTATGTTTGACCGCCGAAGCCTTCGGCTTATCGAGCCCTTGCGGGCCATGCGTTTCATCCATTATGCTGCCTGGTGCGCCAGGCAGGTCGCCGAGGACGGTCAGGCGCCGGTCATGATGAATTTCGGGACCCGGGAGTACTGGGAAGTAGAGATCCGGGATCTTGCGGATCAGCTGGAACGGATTGTGTCCATGCTGCGGCCGTCCGGAAACATGTGATACAGCGATGCGATTTCTACGGGAACATTGGCGGTGTTTTCGCGGCGTTTTCACGGCAAGCGACGTCAGCTTTCTTCTGTTGCGCCTGTCAACCGTCCTGGGCGGATATATCTGGCTGCTTGCCGCGCCTCTGTCCTCGGCAGATGCCATCGACCTGTTCAAATCGCTCATCGTCTTTTTCTTCTATTCCCTCTTTATCTACCTCCTGATCTTTCTCAACCCGGCCCGAATCCGCCAAGTCTATGGCCTCTCCCTTATTCTCGATCTTTTCTTTATCTACTGGATGGTGCACCTGCAGAACAGCTTTGCCAACAGCTTCTTTCTGGGCTATTACCTGCTGGTCGCGCTGCACTCCTTTTATTTCGGTATTTCGTTCGGCCTGCTGGCCGCGGCCCTGGCAACCGTACTCTACAGTCTGAACTTTCTGCCTTTCGCGGCGCAGGTCCACTGGACCGAGCTCGGAATCCGGGTCAGTTTCCTGTTTCTGATCGCGCTGCCGCTGGGCTTCATTTCCCAGAAGATGCAGCAGGACCGGAAACGGATCGAAGAACTGAACCGGCAGCTCGCCGATTCCCTGGAGAGCCTGGAACGGATGCAGGACAAGATGGTCCGCAGCGAAAAACTCCTGGCCCTGGGGCGGTTGACCTCGGACATCGCCCACGAGATCCGCAATCCGCTCTCTGCCCTGGGCGGACTCAACAGGCGGATGCTCAAGACCCTTCCTCCGGAGAGCAAGGAGCGCAAATATGCCGAGACCATCGCCAGGGAGGTGAACCGGCTGGAGGCTATTCTCCGGGACATCGTCACCCTGACCATGGTGGGTGAACACCTGCAGCGCGATGATATCAACCGGGTCATCGCCGGGGCGGTCAGCTATGCCCGGACCATCTGCCTGGAGGGAGAGCGTGTCCGCCTGGTCGAAAACTATGCTCCCGACCTGCCCCGGGTCTACCTGGAGCCAGATCAGCTGCGGCAGGTCATGGGACAGCTGGTGTGCAATGCCGTGGATGCCATTGAGGGCGAAGGGGTTATCACCATCAGTACGGGCACCAGGTTCAAGAACGAGATCCTCTGGGTGACCGTCTCGGTACACGATACCGGCCCCGGGATCCCGGAAGAGCAAATGGAACGGCTTTTCGAACCATTCTATTCCACCAAACGGACCAACCAGGTCACAGGGCTCGGCCTTGCCATTGTCCACAAGATCATGGAAGATCACCGTGGTTTTGTCCAGGTGGAAAGCGGCGGAAAGGGTGAGGGCACCACCTTTACCCTCTATTTTCCCTACCAGCCCGAGGAAGAGGACGGTAAGAAGCCCTGCTGGGAATACCTTCACTGCGGTATCGAGTCCGATCCCTCCCGCAGTTGCCCCGCCTATCCCTATTTCGGCCGAATCTGCTGGGCCATTGCCGGCACCCTCTGCGAGGGCAAGGTGATGGGTACCTTTGCCGAGAAGACCCACGACTGCCGCCAGTGCCCCGTGTTTCAGGATATGTGGCGGGAGTGCAGGCAGGATGGCCGGGAACCCGAATGTCCCCGTCTCCTGGGTGAGCGGCATGCCCGGACCGGCGGACACAAATCTCCGACCACCTGACAGAACCGGAACACTGCACCGGTTCCCTTCGGGAAAAGATGACGTTGCAAAACCATCCGGCCAGCGGACATGCCGCGGCCGGGCCACAGGATACTCATGAACAGGAATATCAGGAAAGAGATAGAACGGCGGCGTACCTTCGGGATAATCAGCCATCCCGACGCCGGCAAGACCACCCTGACCGAGAAACTGCTCCTCTTTGGTGGTGCCATCCAGATGGCCGGGGCGGTGAAGTCACGCAAGACGGCCAACCACGCCATGAGCGACTGGATGGCCATAGAAAAGGACCGCGGCATCTCGGTCACCACCTCGGTGATGAAGTTTCTTTATCGCGATTTCGAGATCAACCTGCTGGACACGCCGGGCCACAGGGATTTTTCCGAAGATACCTACCGGGTGTTGACCGCGGTGGACAGCGCACTCATGGTGATCGACTCCGCCAAGGGGGTGGAGCCCCAGACCCGCAAGCTGATGGAGGTCTGCCGGATGCGCGACACGCCGATCATCACCTTCATCAACAAGCTGGACCGGGATGGCATGGATCCCCTCGACATCCTGGCCGATATTGAAGATACCCTGCAGATCGAATGCGCTCCGCTCTCCTGGCCCATCGGCATGGGCAAGCGGTTCAGGGGAGTCTATGATCTCCACCGCAGGCAGATCAATCTCTTCACCCCCAGCCGCGACACCCGGCCCGAGGACTGCGTCGTGGTCCGTGACCTGGATGACCCGGTGCTGAAGCAGATGCTGGGCCGGGAGGATGCCGATACACTGCGCGAAGACATCGAACTACTGGAGGGAGCCGCCAATCCCTTTTCCCTGGAAGAGTACCGGAAGGCCGGGCAGACACCGGTCTTCTTCGGCAGCGCCATCAATAACTTCGGCGTGCGCGAGCTCCTGGACGCCCTGGTCGAACTCTCGCCGCCGCCCGGCCCCCGGCCCACCACCACCCGGCTGGTTCGGCCCGAGGAAGAGGAGTTTTCCGGGTTCACCTTCAAGATCCAGGCCAACATGAACCCGGCCCACCGGGACCGGATCGCCTTTTTCCGTATCTGTTCCGGCCGGTTCCGGCGGGGCATGAAGGTGCGGCACCACCGGCTGGGCAAGGAGATCTCGCTCGGCAATGCCACGGTCTTCATGGCCCGTAACCGGACCAATGTCGAAGAGGCCTATGCCGGGGATATCATCGGAATCCACAACCACGGCACCATCAGGATCGGCGATACGTTCACGGAAAAGGAACCCCTGAAATTCAGCGGTATCCCCAGTTTCGCACCCGAGCACTTTCGCAGGGTGCTCCTCAATGATCCGCTCAAGACCAAGCAGTTGCACAAGGGGCTGGTGCAGATGGCGGAAGAGGGAGCGGTGCAGCTGTTCCGGCCGCTCATGGGAAGCGACTATATCCTGGGCGCGGTCGGGGTGCTCCAGTTCGATGTCACCATGGCTCGGCTCAGGGCGGAGTACGGGGTGGACGCGGTGTACCGGGACGTGAAGTATGGGGCCGCCCGCTGGGTCACCTGTGATGACCCGGCCCTGCTCAAGGAATTCAGGCTGAAGAACCAGGCCGATCTTGCCGTGGACGCGGAAGGGCACCTGGCGATCCTGGCCGATGGCGAGTGGCGGCTGTCCCGGATCATGGAGCTCTCGCCCGGTATCGGGTTTCACAAGACCAGGGAATAGGGACCGGCCGCCCCGGTCTCCCGGCCCCAGTTCGGTGCGCTGTCGCAACTCGGGCCGGTGCGACCGTGCAGAAACGGGGTGTCTGTGACAACTTACGCGCTGTCGCTGTGGAAGCCGGTGCTCTGCACCCGGTTGCGGCCGTTGTTCTTGGCCTGGTAGAGGGCCTGGTCGGCGGCGGCGATGAGGTCGTCAGGCCGGGAACCCTGTTCAGGAACCGTGGTGGCCACCCCGACACTGATGGTGACGTGATCGGTGATTTTCGAGTTTTCATGAGGGATCTGCCGGGCCTCCACATTGGCCCGCATCTCCTCGGCCACGGCCAGGGCGCCCTTGACCCCGGTCTCCGGCAGAATGGCGGCAAACTCCTCACCGCCGTAGCGGGCCACCATGTCGGTCTCCCGCCGGACCGACTGTTCCAGGATCCCGGCCACCTGGCGCAGGCAGTCGTCGCCGCCCTGGTGGCCGTAGGTATCGTTGAACAGCTTGAAGAAGTCGATGTCCAGCATGATGATGGATATGGAGGATCCGTGCCGGATGGCCCGTTGCCATTCCTTGCGCAGGAGCTGGTCGAACCGGCGGCGGTTGGGCACCCCGGTCAGGCCGTCCAGGGAGGAGAGCCGTTCCAGCACCTTGTTGGCCTCGGCCAGTTTGCGCTGGCTCCGGCGCAGGGCCTCGAAGGCCTCGTCCCGCTGTTTCTGGCTGATGTAGGCCCGGGAATGGTAGCGGATTCGGGCAATGAGTTCGATCCGGTCAGGAAGCTTGACCAGGTAGTCGTTGGCGCCCAGCTCGAATGCCTTGCTCTTGATCTCCGGCTCCTCCTTGGTGGAGAGCACGATGATGGGCACCTGGGCCGTCACCGGGTTGGCACGGAAGAACTTGACCATGGTCAGGCCGTCCAGCTCGGGCATGACCAGGTCCTGGAGGATGATGGTTGGTTCGAGACTGGTGGCCATTTCGACGGCCTTGGTGGGGTTCTGGCAGTAGTGGAAATCGAGTTCCTCGCTTGCCAGGGCCCGGCGGACCGCCTCGGCGATCATCTGCTGGTCATCCACCAGCAGGACCGTGATCCTGTAATCCTGGATCTCGTGAAGAGAGTGATCTATATCCTGCAGCTCGTCAGTCATGGTTACATGTTCCCCTTTGCGGGTTCAATAGCTCAAGTATTCTTGCGCCGATATCTTCAAGTGGCAGGACCTCGCAGACCGCGCCCACCTCAACAGCCGCCTTGGGCATTCCGTAGACAACGCAGCTTTCCCTGTCCTGGGCAATGGAGTAGTGGCTGTTTTTGCGCAGGGCGAGCAACCCTTCGGCGCCGTCCCTGCCCATGCCGGTCAGGATGACGCCGATACAGTTGCCGTGCCAGTACCGGGCCACGCTTTTGAAAAAGACATCGGCCGAGGGATGATAGAAGTTGTCCTTCGGGTCGACCGAGTAGGTCAGGTTGTTGCTGGGAGTCATGACCACATGGTCGGCGGTGGCAGGAATGAGTACCGTCCCCGTGCGCGGCCGCTCCCCGTTCTCCAGCACCTTGACCCGAATGGAGACCTGGGTGTCAAGCCATTCTGCCAGGCCGCCGGCAAACTGCTTGTCCATGTGCTGGACCACCACCACCGCCGCCGGCAGGTCGGCCGGCAACCGCTTCAGGATCCTGAGCAGGGCCTGGGGGCCGCCGGTGGAGCTGCCGATGGCCACCAGCCAGTGCTTACCCGTGCCCCTTTGCAGGCTGGCCGGAACTCCGGCGGGCGATGCGCTTTTGGATCCGCCCGGCAGGCCGGAGATCCTGGCGATCCGGTCGATTTTCTGCAGCAGGTCGCGGGCCCCGTTCTGGCCGCCGCCCAGGACCGGGGTGGCGACCACGTCCAGGGCGCCCGCTCCCATGGCCTCGAAGACCTTGCCCGAGTTGCCCGAAACGCTGGCTGTGACCACCAGGATGTTGCATGGACTGGCCTGCATGATCCGGCGTGTCGCCTCGACACCATCCATCACCGGCATCACCAGGTCCATGAGGATCAGGTCCGGCGGATCTTCCGCAGCCCTTGCCACGGCCACGGCACCGTTTTCCGCGGTCCAGAGAATCTGGTGATCCGATGGGAGGAGGGCCCTGCGCAGTGCCTCCACCGCCATGGGCATGTCGTTGACTATTCCTATCTTCACTGTTTCTCCGTAACAGGTCGCAGGTTGCTATCCCGGTGTTTTCAATCCTCAGAACTGTACGTCGGCACAGGTGCCCCGTCTCTGTGCCGGCGTGCCGGTTCGCCATGGGCCCTCTATGCGGGGCCGGCGCGCCCGTGACAACTTACGTTTTTCCGTGTCTGTACGGCCCGCCACGGAGCCGGACGGCTCCTGCCGGCTCATGCGGGGTCAGTCCGGTTCCGGTCCTCCGATCAGCTCCTCGACGGCCCTGACCAGGGTCTCGTCCTGGAAACTGCCCTTGGTCAGGTAATAATCGGCCCCGGCCTCGAGTCCCCTGTTCCGGTCCTCCTGCCGATCCTTGTAGGAGACAATGATGATCGGCAGCATCTGGAATTCCTTGTTGCCCCGGATGGTGGTCACCAGCTCGATGCCGTCCATGCGCGGCATGTCGACATCGGTGATGAGCAGGTCGAACGGCTCCTTGCGCAGCGTATTCCAGCCGTCCTGCCCGTCCACCGCCACCCGGACGTCATAGCCCCTGCCGGAGAGCATCTTTCGCTCCACCTCCCGGACGGTGATGGAATCGTCGACCACCAGGATCCGTTTCCGGCGGCTGCCCACGACCTGTTCTTCCTGGTCGATGCGCTGGATGCGGTTGCCGGAGATCAGGTGGTCGATGGAGCGGACCATGTCCTCCACGTCGACGATCAGTACCGGCGTGCCGTCCTCGAGGATGGCGGCGGCATTGATATCCTGGATCTTCTGCAGCCGCCGGTCCAGCGAGTGCACCACCAGGTCGCGGATGCCGATGAAGGAATCCACGATCAGGCCGTAGCGGTTGTGGCGGTCGCTGAGGACGAGGACCGGCATGTGACCTTCCGGGTCAGGCTCCGATTTTTCATCCTTCTCCAGGACCTGCCTGGCCGAGATCAGCCCGATCCGTTCCTGGTTGAAGGTGACATACTGGCGCCCCTCCACCTCCCTGACATTTTCGGGCCGCAGCTTGAGGACATGGTCGATGGCGACCAGGGGAAAGGCGTAATCCTCGCCGCTGATCTCCACCAGCAGCGACCTGGTGACCGACAGGGTGAGCGGCAGCTGCATCTCGAAGGTGGTGCCCCGGCCGGCGCCGGTGGTGGTGCGGATGATGCCGCGCACCTCGTGCACCGCGCTGTGGACCACGTCGAGGCCGACACCGCGGCCGGAGATCTTGCTCACCTGGTCGCGGGTACTGAAGTTGGGCAGGAAGAGAAACTCGAGCAGTTCGCTCTCGTTGAGTTCCCGGGCCATCTCCTCGGCGATCATCTTCCTGGCAATGATGGTTCGCCGCAGCTTTTCAAGATCGACTCCGCGGCCGTCATCGCTGACCACGATGTTGAGCATGCCGGCGCTGTGCCTGGCCTCCAGGCGGAGCAGCGCCTTTTCCGGCTTGCCGGCCTGGCGTCGTTCCTCGGGCGACTCGATACCGTGGTCCAGGGCGTTTCTGATCAGGTGGTTCAGGGGTGATTCGATCGTGTCCAGGATGTCCCGGTCGACAAGGGTGTCGGCGCCGATGATCTCAAACTGGACCTGTTTGCCCAGCTCCCTGGCAAGATCACGGACCATGCGGGGAAAACCGCGGGTCCAGTCGGAGAAGGGACGCATCCGGTTGGCGATCACCTCCTGGTGCAGGTGATGGGAGATCTCGGTGGAGCGGCGGGCATGGTCCTCGATCTCCACCAGGCACTCATTGACCAGTTTGCGGCAGTCATCCATGCCACGCAGGAGGCTCCGCACGTTGTTCTCTTCCGGCAGCGCCGCATGGCCGCCGAAGTACAGGGTGTCCAGGTGGTTGTTGAGGAGACGGTATATCTTGTCCTGCCGGTGCTTGAGTTGCAGCATCTTGAGGGCAAAGGTGGGCAGCCACCGTGCCTCCACCTGGACCTCGCCGGCCAGGCCCATGAGGCGGTTGAGGCCCTCGGCCGAGATGCGCAGTGACTGGTCCGGCGCCCGGGTCTCCGGCACCACGGTGGGTTTTTTCGACGCAGTGGCTACCGGTTGGGCGGCAGGAGCGGGTGCCGCCGGGGACGAGCCGCCGCGGGATCCATTGTTTCGGTCCGCGGCCGCCTCCCGGTAGGCCCTGGCCAGGTCGGCCATGGTTTGCAGGTTGTCATCCAGCCACTGCTGCTGGCCGGCATCGTCCTGGCGGGCCAGTTCGGCCAGGAGGTCCACTCCTGCCAGCAGCCGGTCGATGGTTTCGCTGTCAGGGACCATTCTGCCTTCCTGGCCGGCCACGAAAAGGTCTTCCAGGGCATGGGCCAGGTTGACCACGGGATCGAGGTTCACGATGCGGGCCGCGCCCTTGATGGAATGGGCGGCGCGCATCAGCGCCACCATGGCCTCCTGCGACGAGGCGTCCTGTTCCAGGAGCAGCAGGTTGTCGCTGAGCGCCTGGCTGTGGCCCTCCACTTCCTGGCGGAACAGGTCCATCATGGACATGGCGCTCAGGTCGGCCGGGGCGTTTTCGTCCTGTTCGGCCGGGGCCGCTTCCGGATGGGCCGGGGATTCCGGTCCCGCGGCCGTTTCCTCCGCCTCCCGGGCGGCCGTACCGGTGGAGGCCAGTTTTCTGTAGTTCTCCTCGAGCTGCTCCACCTTGTACCGTTGCTGTTCGAGCCAGTCCGGCAGTTCCTCTCCAGTGACCGTGGCGGTCTCGCCCAGCAGGTCGACCCCGGCAAACAGGAGGTCGATGGCATCGGCATCGAGGGTGAGCCGGCCGTCCTGGGCGGCGACGAAGATATCCTCCATGGCATGGGTCAGGCTGACCAGGGCCGCGAGGTCGACGATGCGGGCCGCCCCCTTGAGCGAGTGGGCCGCCCGCATCAACGATGCCAGGGCATCGGCGTCGCCGGGATTGTTCTCAAGGACCAGGAGATTGTCGGAGAGGGTGGCGCAATGGTTTTCAGCCTCCATGCGGAAGAGATCCAGCATGGACATTGCACTGAGGTCCTGGCTGCTCATAGGTATCTCATCAGGGTATCAAAAAGGATCTTGTCATTGAGAAAGCCGACTTCAAATTCCTCGACGCAGAGGATTCCCTTGCTGAAAGCGGCCTTGGATCCGGACACGGTTATGGGGAGCTGCTGCAGCATACCCTCGGCATAGCGGAAAGTGCCATACACCTCGCTGACCGGAAAGACGATTCGCTGGCCTTCCCTGGCCGCCACCACCAGCCGTTCGGGCGAAAGGTAGCGCTGCCAGGTCGTGGGTTTCTCGAAGCGGTCGATACCGAGAACCGCGCCGATGGAAAAACAGATCTCCAGCTTGCCGCGGATATTGACCAGGCCCCGGAGCACCTTGTTGCTTTTGTGGGGCAGGCTGTGGATCTTGCCCATGTCCACCACTTCCTGGATCAGGCCCGCCGGCAGGCCCAGCCATTCACCTCCGGCCCGGAAGATGAAGGCAGAGCGGATGGTGGAGACCTTTTTTTCCGGGGGCCGGGCAAAGGCCCTGGTCCATTCAATCCGGTCTCCGTCATCGATCACGCGTTCGAGCAGGCGGCGGCCGGTGTGGGAGTAGACCGGGCAGTTCCGGCAATGACCCAGTTCGGCAAGCCTGGGACACCGCTCCTTGCCTTCCCCCCAGATGCCGACCTGGTTCCAGCAGTCCTGGACCGGTGTCCGTTCCTCTCTGAGATGCTGGTCTGACACGTCTCTTTATCCTCGCTCCAGAACCTTGCGGGCCCTTCGCCGGTAGTGGCGGGCCCTGTCATGATCACCGGCCTGTTCCGCCAGCAGCGCGAGCAGGACCAGGCTCTCCTCGTGCTGCGGGTCCAGGTACAGGGCCTTGCGCAGCAGCCGGACCGCCTCCTCCGGTTGTCCCTGGCTGTCGCGGATCACGCCGAGAAGATAGTACCAGCGGGCCGAGGGATCGTTCGGCCCGGCCATGTGCTGCTCACACAGGGCCGCGGCCTCGGCCAGCCGGCCGGTGTCAGCCAGGTGCATGACCTGGTCAAAGGAATCGTCCTCCGGCCTGGCGGGCACAGGTTTCTGCGCCGGGACAGGTTTTTTTGCCGGCCCGGGCCAGGTATTCAGTTGTATGGCGGTAAACGGCTGTCCGTCCTGTTGCCTCGGCGGCGGCGGATCGGCAGGGAGCCTGGTTTTCTGCGTCGGCCGGCGGAAGGCGAAGGAGCTCACGTCGGGCGAGCGGCTGAACGGGGTGTTCAGAAACAGGTTTGCTTCGGCATGGCCCGTGAACAGTGTGCCGCCGGGGACGAGCAGGTGGAAGAGGTTGGTAAAGACCTTTTCCTGGGCTTCCCTGCTGAGATAGATCAGGATATTGCGGCAGAAGATGACATTGAAGACACCAAGCCGGTCGGTGAACCCGGTATCGAGGATGTTGCCGCGGCAGAAGCGCACCAGGCTGCGGACCTGGTCCCGGAGGAGATAGCCCTTGTCGGTCCTGGCGAAGAAGACGTCCCTGAAGGAGATGTCTGGAGAACGGAAGGAATTGTTGCCGTAGATACCGCGGGCGGCGATCTCCAGGGCCCGTTCGCTGATGTCTGCACCGGTGACCTCGAAATGGGTCGGCGGGATGCCGGCCAGGAGCAGGGCCATGACCGCCGAGTAGGGTTCCTCCCCGGTGGAGCAGGGCAGGCTCAGGATGCGGAACGGCAGGGGCTGGTTCTGCATTTTTGCCGTGCGTACCAGGTCGACCAGAATCTCAAAGGGTTCCTGGTGCCGGAAAAACCAGGTCTCGGGGATCACCACCTCCTCGATCAGCCTGTCCAGCTCTTCCGCGGATCCTGCCAGGAGCCGCGCATAACCGACCATATCGTCGACTCCCAGCGCCTCCATACGACGCTGGATGGCTCGCTCGAAGGTGGAGCTGCTCACGGTCTCGATATTGAGACCGATGCTCTGCTCGAGACGGTCGATGATGTGCTGTCTGGCGGGATCCATTGACATTCGCCTGCAAGAAACCGGAAGCCGGGGTAACAAACGGGCCGGGCGGCAACACTCCGTGTCACCGGGTGCGGCGCCGGTTCCGTCTCAACGGTAGAGCAGCTCCTCCATAGTCGCCCGGGGGAGCATTTTCCTGATGTCAAACCACTGCACCATCTCTTCGCTTCCCGGCTGGGCAATATATTCGTTCAATGCCTCGTCGATGAGCACCCCCGATGTGCGCCGGCAGCTCTGGCTTGACTTGACCACATCGGTGACCCGTTCGGCGATCAGTCCCACCAGTCTGTCGTCTTCCTCGGAGAGGGGATAGTGGACCAGGATGATGCGGGTGGAGTAGACCTCGCGGCAGGGCACGTTTTCGGTGAGCGCGCAGAGGTCGAGCACCGGCACGGCCTGGCTGTGGTAGTTTATGATCCCGGCCACGAATGGTGGCGCCGCCGGAATTTTCTTGAGCCGGAGAAGCGGTATGATCTCGACGACCTCGCGGCAATCCAGGGCAAACCTGCCATTGCCTGTTTCAAAGAGCAGGAGCAGCATAAGGTCGCCTCCGGCGGATTCAGGCGATTTTGAAGCGGGAAATGGCTTCCTGCAGGCCCAGGGCCGCTTGCTGCAACTGTTCGATGGTCATGCTCATCTGGCTGATGGACTGTGCAGACTGCTGGGCCGCCTCGTTGAGCTGACTGGTGGCGTCACTGATCTGTTTCGCTCCCAGGGACTGGGCCTCGATACCTTCGCTGATGGTGGCCACCTGGGGCCGGAGCACCTGGACATGCTCGATCACGCCCTCGATCCGTTCGCTTCCTTCCCGGATGTCGGTGACACTGACCCGAACATCCTCGGCAAACTTGTCAATGGCCATGACCGCCGACGAAACCGCCGACTGGACGCCCTGGACCATCTGCTCGATATCGTAGGTGGCCACCGCTGTCTGGTCGGCCAGGCGCCGGATCTCGGTGGCGACCACGGCAAAGCCGGTGCCGTACTCTCCCGCCTTTTCCGCCTCGATGGCCGCGTTGAGGGAGAGGAGGTTGGTCTGGTCCGCCACCTTGTTGATGGTCTTGACCACGCCGGCGATATCGGCCGCCTTCTCGCTCAGGATCGAGAGCTTGGCCACGATGGAGCCGGTGGCCTCCTCCATCTTGACCATGGTCTTGTCGATATGGCTCAGCCCGGCATGGCCGTTTTCAGCGGCATAGGCCGCGTTCTTGGTCAGGCTGTTGACGCTCTTCATGGTCGACATCAGGTTGGCCGAGGTGGCCGCGATTTGGGTGGTGGAGGCCGCGATCTCACTGGTGGTGGCGGCATGCTCGTTGGCCGTGGCCTCCTGCTGCCTGGTCGTCGCCGCCAGCTCGGTGATGGAGCTGGTCACCTGGATGCCGGCCTTCTGGATCTCCTTGACCAGCTCGGCCAGGTAGCTCGCCATCTGGTTGAATCCTTTGATCAGGACTCCGAACTCGTCCCTGGCATCATATTCCAGCTGGTAGGTCAGGTCGCCCCGCATGACCCGGTTCAGGGCGTCGGTGAGGTGGCGCAGCGGTTCCTCGATGCTGCGCATCAGGAAAAAACCGGCAAGAAGGGCGATGCAGAGGCCGGTGGCCAGGGTGATGATGAAGGCCTTGCGGGAAAGATCGTAGCGTTCCTCGGCCTGCAGATACTCCTTCTGTACCGTGATCACCCTGTCCATGATCAGGTTGTTGACCTTTTTCTCGAACTCCTGCTCAAAGGGTTCGAGCTCTTCGGCAAACAGGGCGTCCACCTTGTCGACGTCCTCTTCCTCCAGGGCGATGATGGCGCTGTTGACAAGTGACTTGGCCTTGTGGAAAAGGGGAAGTGACCGGGCGAACCAGTTGCCGCCGCCGTCCAGCCGGTCATCGCTGTTTTTCTCCAGTTCGTTCAGGTTTTCCTCGATGCCGGCCTTGGCTTTCTTGAGTCGTATGGCGGCCTCCTTCATGGAGATCTGCTCATAGAGCACCCGTTCGACGTTGCCGGTGACATTGAACTTGAAGAGTTCATTGAGCTGCCGCAGTTCCTCCATGGGCCGGACATGGCTTTCGTAAACCCTGGAGAGCGATTGCTTGGTACTGCGCATGCCGAGCAGGCCGCCCGCTCCCGATGCGACGAGCAGAAGGAGCAGAAAGAAGATGAAAAACAAGAGCCGCCAGCGAACGCTGATCTTGTTGATGAATGCCGGGGTCATGGTCGCTCCCTGTTGAAAAACAGTGTCTGGTGATCCGTGATCAGGTGGTGCCGCGCAGAGTCTCGCCGCACTCGTTCACCTCTTTGCGCGATCGCGATCGCCTGCAGAGAAGGGCATCGGGGTCTTCGCTTGCCTGCAGACAATCTAGGGGGTGTATGCCAGTGCAGTTCGGTCACGCACAGCTGTGGCACCCTGCAACCGCTTGCAAGTCCTGTATTGATCCTGGGTAATTGGATATCCCGTGATCGGTTACGATTTCACTTCCATACCGTCATGATATCAGCTCGGGATGGGGCAAACAAATTTTTTTTCCGGAATCAGCGGTACGGAAGGAGAGCGGGGTTGAAACTTCGCCGGGCCGGGAGAGGGCGCGGGTCAGGTCATTTGTGCCAGGGCCAGGTGGATCTCCCGGCTGACCCAGGCATCGGTGGCGGCATAGGTGAGCTGGGCCGGGGTGAGCTGCTCCCTGGCCCAGTTGGATGTCTGGGCGGTCTTGGTGATGCGCAGGTCGAGGAGGACGGCGGCCAGGCCACGCAGGCCGTGGTTCCTGATGCCGGCTTTCCTGGCCATCCGGCCGATATCCACGAAGCCGGCCTGCCGGAAGGACGCTATCCTCTGCAGCTCGCGGATGTCGAAATCAATGGAGACGCCGGCCTTGATGATGGCGGGGTCGGAGAGGATGGCGCGCACGGGCTGCGGCAGGCCGATGGCCCTGAGCTGAAAGATCCAGACCTCCTGCTCGCCGGCAAGCTGGAGGAGCGAGGGCAGGTAGCGCTGGCCTTTCCTGAAGGCTGGCCTGGTCTCGGTGTCAAAACCGAGCAGCCGTTCGCGCCCCAGGCGCCGGGCGGCTTCCTGCACCTCCTCCCGGGTCCGGATCAGGTGGATGGGTCCGGTCCATTTCTTTATGGGCCGGGCGTTGATCTCCTCCCTGGTCATGCGGCGGTCAAAGCCGCTGCGTGCCCTGCCCGGCGGCCCTGGTGTTTTCATGCCTGTTCGCTGCTGGTCCATGCGGGCCAGGATACCGGAAGAGAGGAGAAGACGCAACCGTGGCGGCGGACGCGGAGACACGGGACCGGTCTACTGCTGCTCCAGCATGCCCTGGTGGTTGATGAAGGAGATGATCTCTTCCAGGCCCTGGCCGGTCTTCATGTTGGTGAAGACAAAGGGCCGGCTGCCGCGCATGCGCAGGGTGTCACGCTCCATGGTCCCGAGGCTGGCGCCGACCATGGGCGCGAGATCGATCTTGTTGATGACCAGCAGGTCGGAGCGGGTGATGGCCGGTCCGCCCTTGCGCGGGATCTTGTCGCCGGCCGCAACGTCGATGACATAGATGAACAGGTCCGCCAGTTCGGGACTGAAGGTGGCGCTCAGGTTGTCGCCGCCGGACTCGATGAAGATCAGTTCGAGGTCCGGGAAGCGGCGGCCGAGATCCTCCATGGCGGCCAGGTTCATGGAGGCGTCCTCGCGGATGGCGGTGTGGGGACAGCCGCCGGTCTCCACGCCCATGATCCGTTCGGCCGGCAGCACGTTCCTGGTGGTGAGAAACCTGGCATCCTCCTGGGTGTAGATGTCGTTGGTGACCGCGGCCAGGGAACAGGTGGCCTGCATGGCGCGGCAGAGGGCCTCGAGCAGGGCGGTCTTGCCCGAGCCCACCGGCCCGCCGATACCCACCCGCAGGGGTTGGTTCTGGTGCATAATCGTTCTCCGCTGTGATGACTGTTCCCCCGGCTTCCATCCTCAGGAGCGATAGAGCCGGGTGTACTGATCCTGGTGGCGGCTGGAGGCGATGGACAGGGCCTGGCAGGCCGAGCCGATCTCTCCGTCGGCCAGGGTCGCTGCCCGTTCCACGGCCCGGACCACCTCCGGGCCGAGCCTGAGCAGGATCTGCTGCCCTTCGCTCTGGCCCAGGGGGATGATCTTGATCCCGGCCATGACCTGGTTTTCCAGCCAGGCCCAGGCATAACCCAGGGCCGCGCGGCGCGGGCCGATCCGCCAGTGGACCGCGGCGCAGGCAAAGCCCGCCAGCTGGCAGGATTCCAACAGGTGCGGCCAGCGGTCGACCTGCTCCACCTCCAGGACCCGCAGGAGCGAGAGCAGGGCCCGGCCCCGGTTGCTTTCCTCCATGCGCAGCTCGTCGGTCTCCCGGCAGGCCCGCAGGATGTCGCACCACCGGGCCAGTACCCCTTCCTGTTCCTCCCGGCAGGCCCGGTGCATGCGCAGAAGCAGCGGCAGGTCGACCCGGGCCATACTCTCCTCGAGCAGGTCGCCGAGCCATGCGGCCAGGTCCTGCCGGTCCGTGATCCAGCCGGCCTCCACGGCCCATTCCAGTCCCTGGGAATAGCTGAAGGCACCGGTGGGCTGGCCGGGGCTCACCAGGTGCAGGAGCCGGACCAGGCCGAGCTGCTCATCCATGACGGCCATGGGGCACATAGGCGCCGCCCTCGGGCTCAAAGGGCTGTTCGGAAGCGGTCACCCGCAGGCCCAACCCTTCCAGCATCCGGTCCAGGACATGATCCCGCAGGTAGCGGATCTCGCCGCGGAGGATCTGCACCTCCGCGTGCCGGTTGCCCAGGTGGTAGCATGCCCGCGCCAGCAGCAGCGGATCATCGCTCACCACCCGCGACACCGCCTCGGTCGCACCCCGGACCCGGACCAGGACACCGTCGTCCGAGGCCAGCAGGTCACCGGGGCGCAGCACCGTGCCCCGGGGCAGGAACAGGCCGGCCTCCTCGCCCGTGTCGAGGGTCACCCGCAGCCGGCTCCTGGTCCGCTGTCGCCGGGTCATGGTGAGGGTGGCATCCTCGCGCTCCCCGTTCTCTACTTTCCGTGTCAGGCAGAGCATGGCCGTCCCTGATCGCATGGTATGAATTCCGCGGGTCTCACGTGGTCGACCATTGTAGGTGGTCAGAAGAGAAAGTACCGCTGGGCCATGGGCAGGGTGGCCGCCGGTTCGCAGGTGAGCAGCTCGCCGTCGGCCCGCACTTCGTAGGTCTGCGGGTCCACCTCGATCACCGGCCGGCGGTCGTTGAGCACCATGTCCGCCTTGGTGATGTTCCGGCAGTTCCTGACAGCCACGGTCCGCGACCGCAGGCCGATGCGCCTGCCGATATCCGCCTCCTGCGCGGCCCGGGAGAGGAAGGTGAGCCGGGTTGCGTTGCCGGCCCGGCCCAGGGCCCCGAACATGGGCCGGTAGTGGACCGGCTGCGGCGTGGGGATGGAACCATTGGCGTCACCCATGGGCGCGGCCGCGATCATGCCGCCCTTGATGATCAGCGATGGCTTGACCCCGAACATGGCCGGCCGCCAGAGGACCAGGTCGGCCAGCCTGCCCACTGTCACCGAGCCCACTTCGTGGCTGATACCATGCGAGATGGCCGGGTTGATGGTGTACTTGGCGATGTAGCGCCGGACGCGCAGGTTGTCGTGGCGGGAAGGATCGCCCGCCAGGCTGCCGCGCTGCACCTTCATCTTGTGCGCGGTCTGCCAGGTGCGCAGGATCACCTCGCCCACCCGGCCCATGGCCTGGGAGTCGGAGGCGATCATGGCAAAGGCACCCATGTCGTGCAGGATGTCCTCGGCGGCAATGGTCTCCCGCCGGATGCGCGATTCGGCAAAGGCGACATCCTCGGCGATGTTGGGATCCAGGTG
This sequence comes from Desulfobulbus sp., assembly GCA_011051875.1. Classification (GTDB taxonomy): domain Bacteria; phylum Desulfobacterota; class Desulfobulbia; order Desulfobulbales; family Desulfobulbaceae; genus DRKI01. Next base: position 29,563 of record DRKI01000100.1, read on the forward strand.
ATGGCAGACCATGAGCATGTCCAGGTGCTCGTCCACGGTGTTGACCGTGTAGGGCCGGGTGGGGTTGGTGGAGGAGGGCAGGACGTTTGCCAGGCCGCAGGCCCGGATGATGTCCGGCGCATGGCCGCCGCCCGCGCCCTCGGTATGGTAGGTGTGGATGGTGCGGCCCTTGAAGGCGGCCATGGTGTCCTCGACAAAGCCGGATTCGTTCAGGGTGTCGGTATGGATGGCCACCTGGACGTCCATGGCTTCGGCCACGGCCAGGCAGGCGTCGATGGCGGCCGGCGTGGTGCCCCAGTCCTCGTGCAGCTTCAGGCCCATGGCCCCGGCGCGGACCTGCTCCTCCAGGGGCTGTGCCAGGCTGGCGTTGCCCTTGCCGAGCAGGCCGATATTCATGGGCAGGTCGTCCACGGCCTGGAGCATGTGCTGGATGTTCCAGGGGCCGGGCGTGCAGGTGGTGGCATTGGTGCCGGTGGCCGGGCCGGTGCCACCGCCGATCATGGTGGTGATGCCCGACATCAGCGCCTCCTCTGCCTGCTGCGGGCAGATGAAGTGGATGTGGGCGTCGATGCCGCCGGCGGTGACGATGAATTTTTCACCGGCAATGATCTCGGTGCCCGCCCCGATCACGATATCGACTCCGTCCTGGGTGTCGGGATTACCGGCCTTGCCGATGGCGGATATCCTGCCGTCCTTGATGCCGATATCCGCCTTGACCACCCCCCAATGGTCCAGGATCAGGGCATTGGTGATCACCGTGTCCGCGCAGTCAGCGGCGGACCGCTGGCTCTGGCCCATGCCGTCGCGAATCACCTTGCCGCCGCCGAACTTGATCTCGTCGCCGTAGACTGTCCGGTCCTCTTCGACCTCGATCCAGAGATCGGTGTCGGCCAGCCGCACCCGGTCACCGGTGGTGGGACCGAACATCTCGGCGTATGCCTTGCGGGAAATGGTTGTCATCGTTCCTCCTCCAGGGGGCCCATGACCTCGGCCCGGAAACCGTAGACCCGGCGCGCGCCGGCAAACGCCACCAGCTCCACCTCGCGGCGCTGGCCCGGCTCGAACCGGACGGCGGTGGATGCGGCGATGTTGAGCCGGAAGCCGCGGGCCCGTTCCCGGTCAAAGGAGAGGGCCGGGTTGGTCTCGGCAAAGTGGTAGTGGGAGCCGACCTGGATGGGCCGGTCGCCGGTGTTGGCGACCTCGAGCCGCACCACGGTCCGGCCGCTGTTGATCTCGATTTCCCCCTCGCGGGTACGTATCTCTCCTGGGATCATGGTGTCCTCGTTATGTTCCGGGCTGACAATGGTCAGAAGATCGGGTTGTGGACCGTGACCAGCTTGGTGCCGTCGGGGAAGGTGGCCTCGACCTGCACTTCCTCCACCATCTCGGCCACGCCCTCCATGACGTCGTCGCGGCAGAGCAGGGTACGGCCGTGATCCATGAGCTCGGCCACGCTCCTGCCCTCGCGGGCACCCTCCATGATGGCGGCGGAGATATAGGCCACCGCCTCGGGATAGTTGAGCTTCAGGCCCCGTTCGCGGCGTCGCTCCGCCAGGAGCGCGGCCGTGAACAGGAGCAGCTTGTCCTTTTCTCTCGGTGTCAGTTCCATGGTGTTCTGTCCTCGTGCTGAAGTTGCGGTTCAGGTGGCCCATATCCTGGGCGGACAGGGAGGACGGCCAAGGAGCCGGGGCCTGAGCAGGCTCCAGATCTCCGCAAACAGGCTCCGCGCCTCCATGGTCGAATCTCCCAGGTACCTGGCCACCAGCAGGTCGTCGGCCAGGGTGGCGCCGGCCATGGCCCGGCCCTGTCCGGCGAGCAGGGGGCGCAGGGACTCCAGGTGATGTGGCGCCGCGCCCGTGGCCACAAGGGTAGCGCAGACCGGCAGACCACGCAGGCCGGCCGGCCGGTCCAGGTCGCGGCCCGCCCTGATCCGGAGCCGTTCCTGGAGCAGGGGACGCCCGTTCCTGGAGACGCGCAGGGTCGCGGTCAGGGCGCCGCTGTCGAAACGGGCATGGTTGACCGGCAGCCCCAGGCAGAGGATCTCCCAGCCCACGAAGGAGGCATTTCCCGCCAGCTCGATCTCGGTGGCCAGGACGGCCCGGGCACCGGGAAAGAGGATGGTCTCCTGGGGCAGCCACTCCAGGCAGCCCTGCTCCCGGACCTGCAGCCGTTGCTCCTGCACCGCCGTGGCCCCGGCCGAACGGTAGAACTTGGTCGCGCCCGGCGTGGTGAGCAGGGCAGCGGCCTGTTCTTCCACCTGCACACCTGTGTGCAGCCGGTCGCCGCCGACCACGCCGCCCGGCGGGTGGAGGATGCAGGCGTGGCAGACCCGCGCCTCGGGATACAGGGGCCGCTGCACCACGAGCGGACCCCGGTGCCGGTTGCGGACCAGCAGGGTGCGGTCCCGGCCCGGGGCGAAGACCAGGCGCAGGCGGGCCTGCCATCCTGCTGTCTGGCGGGATTGCACAGGCGCGGTCATACGGTCAGGTACCTGCGGACCAGGTGGTCGTCGAGTTGCTCCAACCCGCCGTGGACCACGATGCTGCCCCGGTCCATGATGGCGAACCGGTCGGCCACGGCCCGGACAAAGCGCAGCTTCTGTTCCACCAGCAGCACGGTCATGCCCATCTCGTCGATGAGCCGGGTGATGATGGCGCCGATCTCCTGGACGATGTTGGGCTGGATCCCCTCGGTGGGTTCGTCCAGGATAAGCAGTTCCGGCTCCAGGACCAGGGCCCTGCCGATGGCGAGCTGCTGCTGCTGGCCGCCGGACAGGTCCCCGCCCCGCCGGCCCTGCATCTCGGCCAGGACCGGGAAGAGCTCGAAGACGATCTCCGGGATCCCCTTTTTTTTTCGCCGGCCGGTGGCAAGACCGATCTCGAGGTTCTCCCGGACCGTGAGGCGGGAGAAGATCTGCCGGCCCTGGGGCACGTAGCCGATGCCGAGCCCGGCGCGCTGCTCGGCCGCCGCCCGGGTCAGGTCGGTTCCCCGGAAATCGATCCGGCCCGAGGCCGGACGCAGCAGGCCCATGATACAGCCGAGCAGGGTGGTCTTGCCGACCCCGTTTCTCCCCATCAGGCAGGTGCAGCGGCCATGGGGGACATGCAGGCCCACATCACGCAGGATGTGGCTTTCGTCGTAGTATTGATGGAGATGTTCGATGCGGAGCATGGTCACGTATTGGTCATGAGGCGCGTAGGCGCGGTTATCCGCGGATTGCGGTCAGTCTCCGAGGTAGACGTCGATCACGCGCTGGTCGTTCTGGATCTCGTCCATGTCACCCTCGGCCAGGACTCTGCCCTGGTGCAGGACCGTTACCGTGCGGGCTATGGAGCGGACGAAATCCATGTCATGCTCCACCACCACCACGGTACGGCTGCCGGCCAGCGAGGTCAACAGCTCCGCGGTCCGTTCCATCTCCTGGCCGGTCATGCCTGCCACCGGCTCGTCCACCAGCAGCAGCTTCGGGTTCTGGGCAAGCAGCATGCCGATCTCGAGCCACTGCTTCTGGCCGTGCGAGAGCGATCCGGCCCGGATGCGGACCATCTCGCTCAGACCGACCAGGTCGAGGATCTCGTCGATCCGGTCCCGCTGCTCTCCGTCCAGGCGGGCGACCAGGGTCGACCAGACCCGCCGGTCGCCGGCCATGGCCAGCTCCAGGTTTTCGATCACCGTGTGCCGGCCGAAGACAGTGGGTTTCTGGAATTTGCGGCCGATACCGGCCCGGGCGATCTCCGGTTCGCTCATCTTCAGCAGGTTGATCTGCTGGCCGAACCAGGCCGAACCGGCATCGGGCCGGGTCTTGCCGGTGATGATGTCCATCATGGTGGTCTTGCCGGCGCCGTTGGGACCGATGATGCAGCGCAACTCACCATCGCGGATGTAGAGATTCAGGTCGTCGATGGCCTTGAAACCGTCGAAACTGACCGTGATCCCTTCCAGGTAGAGGATCATGCCGTGGGTAAGGTCCAGGTCGGGCGGGGTGTCAGGGATGAGGAACTCGAAGACCTGGTCACGCCGCATGTAGGAGCGCATGGTGTCGAGCATGGTCATGGCGTCTCCTCCCCCGGCGCGGCCGGCAGAATATCGGGTCGGGGACCGGTCCGGCGGGTGCGCCGGCGGAGCAGGCCGACCACACCGTCGGGCAGGAAGAGGGTCACCAGCACGAAGAGTCCGCCCAGGCAGAAGAGCCAGGCATCCGGCATGGCAGCGGTGAGAAAACTCTTGGCATAGTTGACCATCAGGGCCCCGACCACGGCCCCGTACAGGGTGGAGCGGCCGCCCACCGCCACCCAGATCACGATCTCGATGGAGGCCAGGGGCGAGAACTCGGTGGGGTTGATGATACCCACCTGCGGCACGTAGAGGGCGCCGGCGATCCCGGCCAGCATGGCCGAGAAGGTGAAGACCCAGAGCTTGGCGTTTTCCACCCGGTAGCCGAGAAAGCGCACCCGGTCCTCCTGGTCGCGGATGGCCCGGCAGACCCGGCCCAGGCGGGAGGCGGTGATGAATCGGCAGGCCAGGTAGCCGCCGGCCAGGGCCAGGGCCGAGGCCGTGAACAGGCCGGCGCGGGTGGTGTCGGCCTGGAGGGGAAAACCAAGGATGTCCTTGAAGTCGGTGAGGCCGTTGTTGCCGCCGAATCCCATCTCGTTGCGGAAAAAGGCGAGCATCAGGGCATAGGTCAGGGCCTGGGTCATGATGGAGAGGTAGACCCCGCCGACCCGGGAGCGGAAGGTGAACCAGCCGAAGGTGAGCGCCAGCAGGCCCGGCACCAGGACCACCATCAGGGCTGCGAACCAGAACCAGTTGAAGCCGTGCCAGAACCAGGGCAGGTGGTGCCAGTTGAGAAAGACCATGAAGTCGGGAAGCAGCGGATTGCCATACACGCCCCGGGGCCCTATCTGGCGCATGAGATACATGCCCATGGCATAGCCGCCCAGGGCGAAGAATGCGCCGTGACCCAGGGTCAGGATGCCCAGGTAGCCCCAGACCAGGTCCACGGAGATGGCCAGGAGCGCATAGCAGAGGTACTTGCCGACCAGGGCCATGGTATAGGTCGAGACGTAGAGGGGCGAGCCCGGGTCAAGGGCAAGGTTGGCCGCCGGCACCAGGACGGCGGCCAGAAGCAGCAGGATGAGCAGGATCCCGCCGCCGGTGTCTTTGGAGAACAGAGCTGCGCGGATCATGGGTTATGCCTCGGCGCGGCCCTTCTGCGGAAACAGGCCGCTGGGACGCTTCTGGATGAAGAGGATGATGAAGACCAGGATCATGATCTTGGCCAGGACGGCGCCGGTCCAGGGTTCCATGAACTTGTTGGCCACGCCGAGGGTGAGGCCGCCGAGCAGGGTGCCCCACAGGTTGCCGACACCACCGAAGACCACCACCAGGAAGGAATCGATGATATAGGCCTGGCCCAGGTTCGGTCCCACGTTGGTGAGCTGGCTCAGTGCCACCCCGGCCATGCCGGCGATGCCCGAGCCCAGGCCGAAGGTGAGGGCGTCGACCCGGGCGGCACGCACGCCCATGGCCCTGGCCATGGCCCGGTTCTGGGCCACGGCCCGGACCTGGAGCCCCATGGCGCTCTTCTTCATGATCCAGTAGAGGCCACTGAAGACCAGGGCCGTGAAGGCAAGGATGGTGAGCCGGTTCATGGTCAGGGAGAGGACCGGGTTGACCTGGATCATGCCGCTCATCCAGGCCGGGGAGGCGACGCTGCGGTTGAGCGGCGAGAAGATGGTCCGCACCGCCTGCTGCAGGATCAGGCTGATGCCGAAGGTGGCGAGCAGGGTCTCCAGGGGGCGTCCGTAGAGGAAGCGGATCACGGTTTTCTCGATCACGATGCCCACACCGCCGGAGACCAGGAACGCGACCGGAACCGAGAGCAGCAGGGCCAGGCCGACGGAGCCGGGCAGAAGCTGTTGCAAGACGTAGGAGGTGTAGGCGCCGAGCATGATCAGCTCGCCGTGGGCCATGTTGATGACCCCGATGACGCCAAAGGTGATGGCAAGACCGATGGCGGCCAGCACCAGCACCGAGCCCGTGCTGAGGCCGAAGAAGAGGGTCTCGGCCAGGCCGGACCAGGCGATGCGCGTCTCGATGGAGGCCAGGGTGGCGCGGGCGCGGCTACGCACCGCCTCGTCTTGTTCGTCTGCGATCAGCTGCACAAGCTCGTTGCGCACCGCCGGGTTGAGGTTGCCGTCCAGCCCGGCCAGGGCGTCCAGCCGGGTCCGGGAGTCACTGCTGCGCAGGCCGCCGATGGCGATGGCCGTGGCCAGGGCGTCGCGGACCCGGGGGTCCTGTTCCCCGGCCCGCAGTTTTGTCAGCAGGCCGATGGAGCCCGGATCCAGGGTGCTGAGCATGGCATTGACCGCGGCCAGCCGGACCGCCGGGTCCGGATCCGTGAGGTCCAGCCGCGCCAGCACGGCCTTGATGTGTCTGCGGAGCCGGTTGTTGATGGTCACCTTGCGCAGGGCCCGCTTCCGCACCGTGCCTTCGGCGGTTCCGGAAAGGGCGCCGGTGATCCTGTAGGCGCGGCCCTGTTTTTCGGCCAGGACCAGGGCGCCGGTTTTCTTGACATGGAAGAGGCGTCCTGCCAGGAGGGCGGTCAGGATGGACCTGGCCCTGGTATCGCCGCTGTCGGCCAGCAGGTCGATGGCCTGGGCCTTGCTCTGAAAGTCGCGGGCCGCCAGCAGGGTGATGCCTTGGTCAAAGGGGGTGGCGGCCGCAGCCGGCCGGCCCGGCAGGCAGAGCAGGCAGAGCAGGACAAGCAGGGCGGCCGGCAACGGGTGCGGCCGCAGGATGCGCGGCGCATGGATAGCGGTCATGGGAATCTCCGCATCGTTTCTTGAAAGTGGCGGCCGCAGATGCGACCGCCCTGTTCCGAGTAGGTTCAGCACGTTATTTGCTTCCGGAGCACTTGCCGGACTTGACGTTGAAATTGCCACAGGCAAGGGGTTCCCTCCAGTCGGCGATCAGGTCCCTGGAACCGGGCAGGTAATCTGACCAGGCGTCGCCGGCCTCCATGCCCGGGGTACGCCAGACGATCTCGAACTGGCCGTCATCCTGGATCTCGCCGATGAGCACCGGCTTGGTGATGTGGTGGTTGGGCATCATGGCCGCATAGCCGCCCGAGAGGTTGGGCACGGTGACGCCGATAATCGCCTTCTGCACCGCGTCCGGATCGGTGGTGCCGGCCTTTTCCACCGCCTTGACCCACATGTTGAAGCCGATGAAATGGGCCTCCATGGGATCATTAGTCACCCGGTTGTCGTCCTTGATGAAGGCGTGCCAGGTATCGATGAAGTCCTCGTTGATCTTGGTGTCAACGCTCATGAAGTAGTTCCATGCCGCCAGGTGGCCGACCAGGGGCTTCGTGTCAATGCCGGAGAGTTCCTCTTCGCCCACGGAGAACGCGATGACCGGGATCTTGTCGGCGGTGATGCCCTGGTTGCCGAGTTCCTTGTAGAATGGTACGTTGGCGTCGCCGTTGATGGTGGAGACCACCGCGGTCTTCTTGCCGGCCGAGCCGAATTTCTTGATTTCGGCGACAATGGACTGCCAGTCCGAGTAGCCAAAGGGTGTGTAGTTGATCATGATGTCCTTGTCCTTGACCCCCTTGCTTTTGAGATAGGCCTCCAGGATCTTGTTGGTGGTCCGGGGGTAGACATAGTCGGTTCCTGCCAGGACCCAGCGTTCGATGCCCATTTCGTTCATCAGGTAGTCAACGGCCGGGATCGCCTGCTGGTTGGGCGCAGCACCGGTGTAGAAGACATTCTTCGACGACTCCTCACCCTCGTACTGGACCGGGTAGAAGAGCAGGCTGTCCAGTTCCTCGAAGACCGGCAGCACGGACTTGCGCGACACCGAGGTCCAGCAGCCGAAGACCGCAGCCACGTGATCCTTCTCGATCAGCTCCCGGGCCTTTTCAGCAAACAGTGGCCAGTTGGAGGCCGGATCGACCACCACTGCCTCCAGTTTCCTGCCCAGCAGGCCGCCCTTCCTGTTCTGCTCGTCAATGAGCATGAGCATGGTGTCCTTGAGCGTGGTCTCGCTGATGGCCATGGTGCCGGAGAGGGAATGCAGGATGCCGACCTTGATGGTGTCGTTGCCTGCGCGGGCCTGGCCCGGCGCGGTGATTCCCGCCAGCAGGAACGCTGCCAGGAGCAGGGCTGCAAATCGTGTTGTCATGGGTTTCCTCCTTGCATAGTGATGATGTCGGGTTGTTCCATGGCCCGGCCCCTGGCCGGGCATGTTGTCACCTGGATACAGCAAGGGGTGTGCCAGCGGAAACCGTTGCGGCGCAAGGATTCTTTTCCTGCTGTTTCACCAGGCAAACCGGGGTATCATGAAATGATACGCATGACGTCTTCTGTCGTGAGTTAAACATTGTTGTAATATGACAATTCCTGAATGTAAATTTCTGTACAAAATTGTAGGTGCATGTGGGATTGGGGGAGCAGGGGAAACAGTGGCGGTGGCAGGTGAGGCCGGCCGGGGGAGGTGCTGATGACAGGGGAGCGTAAGGATAGTCCTGGCCCGAGGCTGGACAGGATGCCTGAGCAGAGACCGCCTTTTCTACGGGTCTTGAAGCGGAGCGGGCTCATGTTCTGGTCCATGGCGCCGCTCCTGGTCGGAATCATGGGCCTGGTGGGGCTGCTGGAGACCCTGGTGACGCCGAAGATGCTGGCCACGTTCTTCCGCGGCAGGCCCGTGGCCGATACCCTGGTCGGCACCCTTGCCGGCGCCGCGGCCACCGGCAACCCGGTGGTCAGCTACCTGCTGGGCGGCGAGCTCCTGCAGCAGGGGATCTCGCTTTACGCGGTGACCGCCTTTGTTCTCTCCTGGGTGACGCTGGGGGTCATCCAGCTGCCCCTGGAGGTGGAGATGTTCGGGGTCCGTTTCATGGTCCTGCGCAACCTGCTCGCCCTGGCCGGGACCATGCTCATCGCGGTGCTGACCGGACTCACCGTGCAGGTGCTGTCGTGAAGACGGAAAAAGGGCGGCAGTCCTCTGTTTTTCGGGGCCGGCTGTTCCTGCTCCTGGTGGTGCTGGCCTATCTCGTGCTCGCCTGGTACAATGCGCCGGCCGCGTTCCATGCCCTGCGCAGGGGCGGTCTGCTTCTCCTGCGGCTGCTGCCGGTCTTTGCCGTGGTCATCGGCCTGATCGCCACGGTCAACTACTTCCTGCGGCCGGCGCTGATCGTGCGCTGGCTGGGCCGGGAAAGCGGGCTGCGAGGCTGGCTGCTGGCCCTGCTGGCAGGGGTGATCAGTCACGGCCCCATGTACGCCTGGTATCCCATGGTTCGGGATCTGCGCAGTCACGGCGGCCGGGACGGCCTGGTGGTGGTCTTCCTCTTTGCCCGCTGCATCAAGGTGCCGCTTCTGCCGATCATGGTCGATTCCTTCGGTCTGCGCTTTACCCTGGTCCTCAGCGGCTATATCCTTGCCGGTGCCCTGGTGCAGGGTTGGCTCATGGAACGGATACAGCGTAACTGACCGGACTGGCGGTATGCCTGTCCGGCCATGGTTGCCGGAACCCGCAGTGGCCCGGGCAGCGGCGGCGGTGGTTACCACTCCTCGATCCGTTTGCGGAACCACTGGATCTGCCGGTCGCGGATCTCCCGCAGGTCCAGGTGGTAGATATCGGGGGGAAAGAGAAACTCCGCCACACCGGTGTCAAAGAGACGCTTGACCTCGTATTCGTCGTGGGCCACGTCCCGCTGGTAGATGTAGTTGAGGTAGGAACGGTTGGTGTGGATGATGAACTCCACCCGCATGCCGCCCAGGCGGGCGAAGAACTTGAGCATGGGGGTCTTGTGCGAGCTCCCGGTGGCGCTGGAGCGATACTCGCCGCCGGTGAGGGTGTCGGAGATGTCCTCGAGCGTCATGAACGAGTCGGCCCGCACCGCGCTCCTGGTGAGATGGCGCAGGAACCGCTTCACGTCACCCACCGAGTTGAGAACCGCCATCAGGCCCAGCTCGTCATCCACGGCGGTGGCCGGGTTTTTTTCGTTCTTGCGCAGCAGTTTGAGTACCTTGGCCGCGGGTGGTTTTTTCCGGATCGTGACGTAAATCGGGATGTCCCGGTCCCGGTCCCTGAACAGCCTGCGCTTGATCAGGGTCAGTTTCTCTCCCCTGGCCGGGGTGATTGTTCGGGCCTCTTCTTCGTCCAGCACCCTGACCTTTGTGCAGGAGAAGTCGTCCGGGTCGTGGAAGCTGTGCAGGTAGCTGATCTCGAGTTCGCCGATCTTCAGGCTCGGACTCCAGACGTAATCATTGAGAAAGTCCAGGAAATCAGCAAACTTGGTCTCGATGTCGGTCTCCCGTTCGCGCTGGTCGATGGATCCGGCCAGGCCCATGAGGACCAGCTTGCGCTTGGCCTCGAAGCGTGCCTTTCGGTGGAAGCGGTCATCAAAGATGATGAGCAGCAGCTGCATGGGGTCGGAGGTGGTCTCGATCTCGTTGGTGATCTCGATGTGGGCCCTGTAGGGAGCCAGGACCTTGGCCGAGAGCGAGTTGACCACGTCGTCGGCGGTACGGGCATAGTCGCGCAGGTAGCGGACCACCTCGCGGGGTGAGCCCTCGATGCCGAACATGTTGCCGAGCAGCCGGTGGGCCCGTTCCCCGTTGCGCGCCCGCAGCTCCCGGTCGTGGATCAGGGGCAGGATCTCGTCAAAGTTGCAGATGCCCAGGAAGTCGAATATCTGGTTGCGTACGGCCCGGTACTTGGTCTTCAACAACTGGTCACTGCCCAGGCCGCGAACCCAGGCCTTGGTCTCGCGGGAAAAGGGATGGGCAAAGGGCGGCGTCTCGCCCACGGCAAAGGGGCCGTCCTGGAGCATGGCCGTGAAGATGGATTTCTGGTTGAGGATATTCATGGCAGGGGGTCATCCGCGTCCGGGGTCATGGCTTCGTATGCGATCACAGGGCACCCCGTCTGCACGCGCTCGCATCTCCCGGTATACGGGGTGTATCATTATGCAGTTCGATCACGCGCAGCTGTGGCATTCTGTGGCCGCCCACGGGATCCGTGTCGATCCGGGTAATGGCATAACCCGTGATCGGTCACGGGATGTCTGTTCTTCGCGTTCGGTCTGTGAGGGTGATAAAGTTTTTTATCAGTTTTGTAAAGGTCTCCATGGTCTTTGGCAGGTGATGCCGGGCCTCGTCGACCAGCTGTCTGGCAGCGATGCTGTCCGGAACCGGCACCGGTATGGACCGGCCGCCGGCAAGCCAGCGCGTGACATCATCGGGATGGGCTGCGTAATTGTCGCACTGCAGGCCGATGATGGCGGGCCGCCCCCTGATGGAAAAGGCCTCGACAACGCAGTGACTGGAGGTGGCAAGGGGGACCATGTCGGCGGGCACCGGTGTCTGGATGGCCTGGTCGTGCCATTTGAAGAGCAGCAAGGGGGTGTCGATCTCGTGAAAGACCGGATGCATCCGGCCTGCGTGGGTCAGGTGTCCCTCCCGGAAGCCGACTCCGGACACGAAGTTGGCGCCGATGGAGGCCTTGAAGGCATCGGCGAGCATCAGGTGTCCCAGGTTGAAGCCGAGACATGGCCTGTCCAGGGAAAGCCATGCCTGCACCAGTCGTCTCTCCTCTCTGAGGAGCGAGCGCATGGAGCTGCTGGCCGGGTCCAGGGGGCCGCCGAGCAGGATCAGGGCATCATAGTCTGCCGGATCCGGGGCTGCCTGCTCCCACAGCCTGACCACGTGGAAACGGGTATGGAGGCCAGGCAGGGAGTCCAGCAGCAGCCGGCCCGGTCCGGCCCACTCGAGGTGCTGGAGAATGAGAATTTTTCTGCTCATGGCATGGTCCGGGCAGGGGCAGGTAGCGTTTCGGTTTCCGCCGGCAGCGACAGGAGCGGCCGGCCGGACTGGTCTGTGAAGATACGGCCGCCCCCGCCTGGAGGAGGGTGCGGAGGCAGCCGCTTTGGGGAGGATGTTGCGGGATGTCCGGGGGCGCAGGGCAGGGGCGCCGACCGGAGCATCCCGGGCAGGTTGGCGTCAGTTGGTGGTCTGGAAATCGTTGTAGGCATGGGCGGCATGTTCCGCGATGTCGACACCGATCAGTTCCTCTTCCTCGCTGATCCGCAGGCCGAAGATGATATCAATGGCCTTGAAGAGGATGAATGCGGTGCCAAAGGCCCAGACAAAGGCGGCGCCGATGCCGATGAGCTGGGTGGTGATGATGGCCATGCTGGTGCCGCCCATGTTGAAGAGGCCGGCGGCCAGGGTTCCCCATGCGCCGCAGACACCATGGACCGAGACCGCGCCCACCGGGTCGTCGATGTGCAGGCGGTCGATGGTGACAACCGAGATGACCACGATTACGCCGGCTACCAGGCCGATGATCACCGAGCTGGCGGGGGAGACGTTGGCACAGCCTGCCGTGATGCCGACCAGGCCGGCAAGGGCGCCGTTGAGGCTCATGCCGATGTCCGGCTTCCTGAACATGATCCAGGAGACCGTCATGGCTGCCAGGACGCCGGCGGCCGCGGCCAGGTTGGTGTTGACGAAGATCATGGCGATGGATGTGTCACCGGTGGTGGTGGAACCCGGGTTGAAGCCGAACCAGCCGAGCCAGAGGATGAAGACACCGATGGCGGCCATGGGGATGTTGTGGCCCGGGATGGCACGCACCTCGCCATTAGGCCCGTACTTGCCCTTGCGGGCACCGAGGACGATGGCGCCGGCCAGGGCGCACCAGCCGCCGACGGAATGGACCACGGTGGAGCCGGCAAAGTCGATGAAGCCCTTGGCCTCGAGCCAGCCGTTACCATGGAGCAGGGAACCCCAGGCCCAGGAGCCGAAGATGGGGTAGATGAATGCGCAGACGACAAAGCTGTACATGATATAGGAGGTGAACTTGATACGTTCGGCGACCGCACCGGAGACGATGGTGGCGGCGGTGGCGGCGAACACGCACTGGAACATCCAGAAGGCCAGCACCCACGGGTCACTCTCCGGTCCCTTCCACTCTGACAGGAAAAAGTCGCTGGTACCGAACCATCCGGTCTTGGTGGCGCCGAACATGAGGCCGAAGCCGATGGCCCAGAAGGCAATGGAGCCCATGGAGAAGTCGAGCAGATTCTTCATCATGATGTTGCAGGCCGACTTGGCGCGGGTGAAGCCCGACTCGACCATGGCGAATCCGGCCTGCATGAAGAAGACGAGCGCGGCGGCCACCAGGGTCCATACGTAGTTGAGGTTGGTCTGCACCGCGGCCACGGCGGCGGCATTGCCCTCCACGGTGACCTTGACGACCTCTTCGTCGGCCAGGGCCGGAATGGCTGAGACAGCCGCCAGGACGATCAGGGCCAGGAAAAAAGTTTTCTTTCGCATTGGTTTCTCTCCTCGTGATTGTCTGAATATTTTATAGAAATTCGAATGCCGCGATACGCCGGCATGCCTGTCAGATGGCGTCCTTGTCCGTCTCGCCGGTCCTGATGCGGCAGACCTTTTCCACGGGCAGAACAAAGATCTTGCCGTCGCCGATCTTGCCGGTGCGGACAGAGCTGATGATGGCCTCGATCACTTCGTCCACCCGTTCCGCCTGGACGATGATCTCCACCTTGATCTTGGGGATGAAGTCAACCATGTACTCGGCGCCGCGGTAAATCTCGGTATGGCCTTTCTGGCGGCCGAATCCCTTGACCTCGCTCACGGTCATGCCATGCACGTTCAGCTCATGCAGGGCCTCCTTCAGGGCATCGAGCTTGAAGGGTTTGATGATCGTCTCGATCTTTTTCATGATGCTCTCCTTTTTATGAAATATGTGATGGCGCAGATTCGTTCCATGTCCTGTCCATAACAAACGACATGCCAGGTGGCGCTCCCTGGGGATCATTATTGTTAACTCGTTGGAACCACATTATTTTGTTTGGATCATGTTCTGGTGTTCCCGGGAGATGGGCCAGGGACAAGTTTTACAATAATGTTGTAGTATGATTTAGCATCTTGCAAATTTGTTAGATATTTGCCGGTTCCCCGGGCGCCGGTGTTTCAAGGCGGTCCGGTACCCGCCCGGCAGGGCTCTGCACGGCCGGTGGCGGCGGCCGGGCAGCACCTGTCCGGGCCGCCGCCCTTTCCCTGTTTTACATTGACTGGGGGCGGAACCGCTGGTATCCTCGCTATCATGTGGTGGTGTGTTCTTTTCGGGTGAACGGTCACCAGCACCCATCTTCGTCCGGTCAGGCCTCCTCCCCCGGCAGGCCATGGACTCGTCGGCCTGCCTGAATGATGTGACCGATTACGGGATATCCAAGTACCCCGGATCCATACAGGACTTGCAAGCGGTTGCATGGTGCCACAGCCGTGCGTGATCGAACTTCACGAGTCCGTATCCCGGGAGGTTCGAGTGCGTGCAGGTGGGTGCCCTGTGACCGCTTGCAAACGGATATGGTGTTCTGGTAACCGTTTGCAGTCTGGAGATTATGCCAGGGTGATGGCGTCCGGTGAACGGGTACCTTTTCGGGGCCTCCGCACCGAAGGAGAACAGTAAACCTAAACTGAGCGATTTTCATTTTGCCCCGGGATGCGCACCTGGTGGTGTCGCAATCCAGTATGCCTGCATGGGGAACACCACCAGGCGAAGCAGATTGGGGCAAAGTGGAAATCCCGGAGGGTTTCACTCAACTGCAACACTTTGAAAAACCATGTATAGTCATTTATCTTTTTCCGTTTGCAGATGGATGAAACACTCAATTCAGGAAGAAACATTGCCCTGCCGCTGGTGGAGCAGATCATTATCCGGAGAACAATCTGATGAGTATTCGTGAAGATGCACTGGCCGGCAGAAAGACCGACCTGTTCGTGAAGTGTGCCGCAAATGAAAACATGGATGTTGATACACTGATGGCCGGGGTTGCCGACGGCAGTATCGCCATCACCAGGAACTGTCACCATGATTTCGACAGGATCATGGCCATCGGCAGGGGAACGCGGACCAAAGTCAATGCCAATATCGGCTCGTCCAGGGATATCTCCAACCTCGACGAGGAGCTGGAAAAGTTGCGTGTGGCCATCAAGGCCGGCGCCGACACGGTCATGGACCTTTCCATGGGCGGCGACCTCGACGCGGTCCGCCGCGGTATCCTGGCCGACTGCCCGGTGCCGCTGGGCACGGTTCCCATCTACCAGGCCGTGGCCGAGACCGTGGAGCAGCAGCAGAAGGATATCGTCGAGGTCACCGAGGACCACATCTTCAAGACCATCGAGAAGCAGGCAATGGACGGGGTGGATTTCATGACCCTGCACTGCGGCATCACCCGCCATCTGCAGGAGCGGATGCTGCACCAGAAACGGCTGATGGGGGTGGTCAGCCGCGGCGGCTCCTTTCTCCTGGAGTGGATGAGCCACCACCGCAAGGAAAATCCCCTCTACGAGCACTTCGACGACCTGCTGGCCATCCTCAGGGAACACGAGGTGACCCTGAGCCTCGGTGACGGCATCCGGCCCGGCTGCCTGGACGACGCCACGGACCGCAACCAGGTCCAGGAGCTGATCCATCTCGGCGAGCTGACCGAGCGGGCCTGGGCCGCCGGTGTCCAGGTGATCATCGAGGGTCCGGGCCACATGCCCATGGACCAGATTACGGCCAACGTGCTCCTGCAGAAGCAGATGTGCAAGGGTGCGCCATTTTATGTTCTTGGTCCCCTTGTAACCGACATCGCGCCGGGGTATGATCATATTACCGGGGCCATCGGCGGCGCCATCGCCGCGGCCGCAGGCGCGGACTACCTCTGTTACGTCACCCCGGCCGAGCATCTCAAGCTGCCCGACATCGACGATGTGCACGAAGGGGTCATCGCCTCCAAGATCGCGGCCCATGCCGCGGACCTGGTCAAGGGGATCCCCGGTGCCCGGGAACGGGACCGCGAGATGGCCCGGCGGCGCAACAACCTGGACTGGAAGGGGCAGATCGAGCTGTCCATCGACCCGGACAAGGCGGCCCGGTTCCGCCGGGAGGGACAGAGCGACAAGGGCCCCACCTGCTCCATGTGCGGTTCCTACTGTGCCATCCAGGTGTTCAACCGCTCACAGCACAATCTGGAAAAGGAGTTCGGAAATGGTGGATGCGGGAGCAATTGCGGGCAGAATCAGTGATGTGGCAGGATCCCTTGCCGACAGGATGGGGACCTGGGTCCAGTCCACTCACCTGCCGGAGCAGATCCGTGAGGTCGATTATGTCGGCCTCTTTACCAATCCCTGGTTTCTTGTTCCCTTCATCTGCCTGGTCGCCTACCAGATCTACAAGATGGCCTTCCGCGACATGCTCATCATGGCGCTGATCTTCGGGGTCTGGTTCGCATCGGGCACCGAGTACATGCAGACCCTGGTGGTGGGCGACGAGCTGCAGGTGACCAAGGTGCTGCCGGTCCTCTTTGGCGGCGCCGTGGTCATGGGCATTATCATCTATCTTCTCTTTGGCCGCTCGGACTAGGATCAGCAGGTCTTCATGGAATTTCGCAATGCCATCTTCGTGGTCACCGAGGAGCGCTCCTGCCCCATCTACAACGTGGGCGAGGAATTCAAGGTCGAGGATATGGGCCTCACCGTGCCCGAGGCCAAACCGGCCTGCCTGATGCTGGTCCGCGAGATCATGAAGGCCGTGGGCGAGGAGCGCAGCTTCGAGCGGTTTACCCAGCAGGGGATTCAGCGGTCCAAGTTCGAGTGCGGCGGCTGCACCGGCATGATCCGTTTCGAGTACAAGAAGGAAAAGGAGTTCGCCACCCTGCAGATGAAGCTCTTGGCCGCTGCCGAGCAGCGGGCCCGGATGCGGCATATCGACAAGTTCTATGGCCTGCTGCGGCGCCTCGATATCTTTGAACCCCTGGACGACGACAACCTGCGTGACCTCTCCGCCCTGCTCAAGCTCAAGGAATACGCCGCCAACAAGATCATCCTCAGCCAGGGCGAGCCGGGAACCCATCTCTACATCATCCTCGAGGGCAGGGTGGCGGTCATCGGCAGCGACGGCCAGACCCTTTCCGAGATGGGCGAGGGCGAGATCTTCGGCGAGATGAGCCTGCTTTCCGGCGAGCCGGTGACCACCTCCATCCATTCCCGGGCCAGGACCAGGCTGGCCAGCCTGGCCAGCAAGGATTTCAAGCATGTGCTCAACAAGTATCCCGTACTCCAGGTCTTCTTCTACCGCATGCTGGTGGATCGGGCCCAGGCCAATACCCTGCGGGCCGGCACCATCAGCTCCGGCATGACCGGCGAGCTTGCCGAGATCAATCCCGTGGAGCTGTTCCAGCTCATCAATTCCAGCCAGAAGACCGGCCGGGTGGAGCTGGTCCTGGACGACGGCAAGGCCGAGGTCCTCTTCCACGAGGGCGAGGTCGTCGATGTCCGGTACCGGGACCTGCAGGGCAAGGATGCCCTCTTTGCCCTGCTGGGCAGGACCCGGGGGCGTTTTGTCTACACCTCCGGTATCCCGGAGAAGGCAAAGAAACTGCCGGTGATGGGTGGTTTCATGGGACTGATCATGGAAGGAATGCAAAGGATCGACGAAGAAGAGGTGACGTCGTAAGGGCGGCTGTTGCCGGGGCGCGGTGAAGGTGGGCGGAGCAGGTTCAGTACCTGGTCCCGCCGGAGAGGGCCGGCCATTGCGTCATGACCCGGAGCGCCGCCTGTCGCTCTCCCTGCCGGGTGAGGAGGTCGCGCCTGTCCGGCGGCAGGCAGACCTGGCGGTAGATTCGCGCATCGTCAAACCCGATTGCCGCGGCGTCATCACGGGTTGCGGCAAAGGTGAGCGAGGCCAGCCGTGCCCAGTGAATGGCGGCCAGGCACATGGGGCAGGGCTCGCAGTTGACAAAGATGTCACATCCCGTCAGCCAGTAGCTGTTGCTCCGGGTACAGGCGTCGCGGATGGCCACGATCTCGGCATGGGCCGAGGGGTCATTGGTGGCCAGCACCCGGTTCCATCCCTGACCGATCACCTCTTCCCGCCGGACGATGACAGCGCCGAACGGGCCGCCGTCACCCCGTTGCATGCCGGTCTCGGCCAGTTCGATGGCCAGGGCCATGAATTCTTTTTCCTTCTCCGTCAGCACCATGCCGTGTTCCCTCGGCCATCCTCATCATATCTTTCTGAAGACCAGGCAGGCATTGGTGCCGCCGAAGCCGTAGCTGTTGGACAGAACCGTGGTCAGGGGGTGCTCGCGTATCTCGGTGACGATGTTCATGTCCGCGGCCCCGGGGTCCAGCTTCTCGATGTTGGCGGACGCGGCAATGAAGCCCTCGCGCAGCATGAGCAGGCTGTAGATGGCCTCGTGCACTCCGGCCGCGCCCAGGGAATGGCCGGACAGGGACTTGGTGGAGCTGATGGGCGGAATGCGGGAACCGAAGACCTCCCGGATGGCGCGAAGTTCCACCAGGTCGCCGAGCGGGGTGGAGGTGCCGTGCGCATTGATGTAGTCGATGGGGCTGTCCACGTCGGCCAGGGCCAGCCGGAGGCAGCGTGCCGCGCCCTCGCCCGAGGGAACCACCATCTCGTGGCCGTCGGCCGTGGCGCCGTAGCCGATCACCTCGCCATACATGGTGGCGCCGCGCCGCCTTGCATGTTCGAACTCCTCCAGGACCACGATACCGGCGCCGTTGGCGACCACGAAACCGTCCCGGTCCACATCATAGGGCCGGGAGGCCAGCTCCGGGGTCTTGTTGAACCGGGTGGAGAGGGCGCCCATGGCATCGAACATCGCGGTCTGGGTCCAGTGTTCCTCGTCCGAGCCGCCGGCAAAGACGATGTCCTGTTTTCCCATCAGGATCTGTTCCATGCCGGCACCGATACAGTGGGCGCCGGTGGCACAGGCGGAGGCGATGGCATAGCAGACCCCCTTGATCCGGAACGGCCCGGTCAGGCAGGCCGAGACCGTGCTGCTCATGGTGCGCGGCACCATGAAGGGCGAGAGCCGTCTGAGTCCGCGGCTGCGCATGATGTCGGTGGTGGCCACCACGTTTTCGGCCGAGGTGCCGCCGGAACCGATGATCAGGCCGGTGCGTGGGCTGGAGACCTGCTCCGGTGCAAGGCCCGCGTCCCTGACGGCCTGCTCCATGGCAATGTAGGCATAGGCGGCTGCATTCCCCATGAAGCGCAGGATCTTCTTGTCGATGTAGTGGCGTGGATCGATGTCGGTGAAGGAGCCGATGCGGGAGCGCAGGCCGATCTCCTCGTACTGCGGGATGTACCTGGCTCCGGACCTGCCCTGTCTGAGCGAGTCGAGGACCGCCTCCGTACTGTTGCCGAGCGGCGAGACGATCCCCATGCCCGTGATGACGACGCGGCGCATGGTCATGGAGACTGGTCGTCCCGGTCCCGGCTGCCCGGCCCGGCGTCCCGCCGACGGTGGATGGCAAAGGGGGCGCACCCCTGGCAGACGGGCATGACCTCGACAGAGTTGATGTTGACGTGCGGCGGCACGCTGGTGACCCAGTGGACGATCTCGGCGATATCGTCAGGAGTGAGCGGCTCGGTCCCCTGGTAGACCTGATCGGCCCGGGTCCGGTCACCGTGGAAGCGGACAATGGAGAACTCGCTTTCGGCCAGTCCGGGCTCGATATTGGTGACCCGGACCCTGGTGGCCACCAGGTCGGCGATCAGGTTGCGCGAGAACTGCCGGACAAAGGCCTTGGTGCCGCCGTAGACATTGGCACCGGGATAGGGATAGATACCGGCCACCGATCCCATGTTGATGATGTGGCCGCGGTCACGTTCAACCATGCCTGGCAGGATCGTCCTGGTGAGATGGCAGAGGCCCTTGATGTTGGTATCGATCATGGTCTCCCAGTCGTCCGGGTCCGCCTCGTGGGCACCTTCCAGGCCCAGGGCGAGACCGGCGTTGTTGAGCAGTACGTCGATCTGCCGGAAAGCCGGCGGCAGGGCACGGACCATGGCCCGGACCCGGTCGCGGTCGCGCACGTCCAGCCGCACCGCATGCAGCGGCGTGGCGGCCAGCCGCCCTGCCAGTTCGTCCAGTCGTTTCTGCCTGCGGCCGATGATGATCAGCCGCCACCCTTCCCTGGCGAACCGTTCCGCGCAGGCCCGGCCGAAGCCGGAGGTGGCGCCGGTGATGAGGATTGTCTTGCTCATGTCTGCCTCTGGGGGGGTCAAGTCGTAATTGACTAAGAAAACAGGTTTAATTTCAAAAAACAACATTTTTCAATGATAGCCTGGAATTTTCAGGGCTTATGGTTATACTAGCAATCATTCCTCTCCGGCCGGCGCATGCCAAGGGAGAGCCACCTGAGAATTGTCAAGGAGACCACGGAACAATGCTGAAGAAAAAGATCCTCAAGGCCCTCAATGAACAGATAAACGCCGAGATGTATTCCAGCTACCTCTACCTGTCCATGGAGTCCTATTTCCAGTCGGTGAGTCTTGGCGGCTTTGCCGCTTGGATGCGGGCCCAGGTCCAGGAAGAGCTGATGCACGCCATGAAGTTCTACGATTTTGTCAACGAGCGGGGCGGACGGGTCACCCTGAACGCGATCAACAAGCCCGAGCGCGACTGGGAGAGTCCCCTGGCCGCCTTTCAGCATATCCTGCGCCATGAACAGCTGGTGACCTCGCTGATCAACGACCTGGTGGACCTGGCTGCCAGGGAAAAAGATCATGCCACCGGCATCTTCCTGCAGTGGTTCGTCACCGAGCAGGTGGAGGAAGAGGCCACGGTGGGTGAGATCGTCAACCGGCTGGAGCTCATCGGCAACGACTCCTCGGGGCTCTTTTTCCTGGACGCCGAACTGGGCAAGCGGGTCTTCAATGCCTCCCAGGCCGAGGCCTAGAAGGCTGGAGGGGACGTGAGCACTCGCAGGCTGAAGAAAGAGGTGCTGGCCCTGCTGGCGGAACCGGACCTGGAGACGATCCTTGACCGGCTGCGCCGGTATCCTGCCAAGGACGTGGTCAATGTGCTCTTCTCCGCCATCTGTCATACCGACGAGCTGGTGCGCTGGCACGGGATCAGCGCCATGGGAGAGATGGTGGCGCGACTGGCCGGCCAGGACATGGAAGAGGCCCGGATCATCATGCGCCGCCTGCTCTGGAGCCTCAACGACGAGTCGGGCGGCATCGGCTGGGGCGCACCCGAGGCCATGGCCGAGATCATGGTTCACCACGCGGGACTGGCAGAGGAGTATGTGCACATGCTCATCTCCTACATGCACGAGGATGGAGAGGAGATCTGGCAGGACGGCAATTTCCTGGAACATGAACTGCTTCAGCGCGGTCTGCTCTGGGGGATCGCCAGGCTGGCCGATCGCCGGCCCGCCCTGCTGGCGGAGCGCGGGGTGGGGGAGGAGATCCTGCCCTATCTCGGGTCCCCTGATCCCGGTGTGCGCGGTATGGCCGCCCTGGCAGCCGGCAGGCTTGGCCTGGCCCGGGCCCGGCAGGTTCTGCAGGAGATGCTGGCCGACAAGGCCGAGGTGCGGCTCTACGAGGATGGTGTGCTGCGCACGGTCACGGTGGCCGGGCTGGCCGGGCAGGCCCTGGCCCGGATCGCCCCGTGACCATGGTGCCCTTTTCCCGTGTGGCCCTGCTCCAGTTCGAGGTCCGGCCCGGCGACCCGGAGGCCAACCTGGAGCAGGTCCGATCCCTGTTCGGGCGGCTCGCGCCGCCATCCGGCACCCTGGTCCTGCTGCCCGAGCTCTGGTCCTGCGGTTTTGCCGGCGGCCGCATGGCGCATCATGCCGCTGCCACGCCGGACCTGCTCCGGGCCTTGCGGCAGCTGGCCGGCCGGAGGGGCACTTGGTTCGCCGGCTCCCTCCCCGAGCCGTCCGCCTGCGGCCTGCCCCGCAACACACTCTTTCTCACCGGCCCGGACGGCGTGGCCGGCAGCTACAGCAAGCAGCATCTCTTTGCCTTCTGGAAGGAGGACCGGCTCTTCTCGCCCGGGGACCGGCCGCGGCCCATGGTCACTCCCGGCGGCCTGCTGGGGGGCCTGGTCTGCTATGACCTCCGTTTTCCCGAGTTGGCCAGGGACCAGGCATTCGCCGGCTGCGGCCTGCTGGTGGTCAGCGCCCAGTGGCCCATGGCGCGGCTGGATCACTGGCAGACCCTGCTGACGTCGCGGGCCATCGAGAACCAGGTCTTTGTCGCGGGCTGCAACAGTTGCGGCCGCACCGCGTCCACCGAATTCGCCGGCCACTCCATGGTGGTGGCGCCCGACGGCCGGCCGCTGCTGGAGCTTGGCAGCGGGCCCGGCGCCGAGCAGTGTGAGCTGGACAGTGGTCTGCTCACCACTCTCCGCGCCCGGTTCTGCAGTGTGGGCGAGCGGCCGTGGCTGCGGTACGACCGCGACAAGGTGATCAGCCAGGAGCGGCTGCCGGCCGTGCTGGCGGCCATCCGGCGCCAGGGCAGCAGGATCGCCTTCACCAATGGCTGCTTCGACATTCTGCACGCCGGCCATGTCAGCTACCTGGAGCAGGCCCGCCGCACCGGCGACTGCCTGGTGGTGGGGCTCAACTCGGACCGCTCGGTCCGCCAGCTCAAGGGCGAGGGCAGGCCGGTCAACGGTGAGCAGGAGCGGGCCAGGGTGCTCGCCGCCCTGGGTTGCGTCGATTTCGTGGTCATCTTTGACCAGGAGACCCCCATCGACCTGATCCGGGCCCTGCTGCCCGATGTCCTGGTCAAGGGCGCGGACTGGCCCGAGGAAAGGATCGTGGGCGCGGCCGAGGTCAGGGCCGCCGGCGGCCGGGTGGAGCGGATCGCCTTTGAGCACGAGGTCTCGACTTCGGCCGTGATCGAGGCCATCCGCAACCAGGGAGTTTCCTGACAGAAGAGCGTTTGCGGCAGGCAAGGGTTGTGGTATATCATCGTGAAGTCAAGTACAGGTTGTGCTGGCCCGTTGCCGGGCTGCACCGGAACCAAGGAGAACAGACAGCATGCAGGTTATCAGGATCAAGGGAATGAAGTGTCCGCACTGCCAGGCATCGGCCAAAAAGGCCCTGGAGGCCCTGGAGGGGATCAGGAACGTGGAGGTTGATCTCGAGAAGGGAGAGGCCCGTTTCGATGGGGATGTTCCCAGGGAGCGGCTGCAGGAGGCCATTGTCAAGATAGGTTTTGAGCTGGTCGATTAGATGGCTGCGCCAACAGTCGGTAATCGTGCCGGTATCCCCGCCTGGGCGGGACGGTTGCCCGGATCCGGCAGGGGAGAGCGGACAGATTCCAGTGCGGGGGAGGAACCATGGCCGGCGCTGAGATGAAAGAGTGCCTGCGGGTGCTGAAGGCAATGTCCGACAGCAGCCGGCTCAGGGTTCTGAAGATGCTGGAGGGGCGTGAACTGTGTGTCTGCGAGATCCAGAGCCTGCTTGCCCTGTCCCAGTCAACGGTCTCCAAGCATCTCAAGATCCTGGAGGATGCGGGCCTGGTGGACCGGCGCCGGGACGGACAGTGGGTGCTCTACAGCCTGTCCGCCGGGGAGCGGTCGGTCTATGCGCGCGAGATGCTGGAGCGGCTGCATTCCTGGCTGGGGGACGATCCCGAGGTCAGGGCCCTGCTTGAGAGGGTTCCCCGGGTAAACAGGACCTCGTGTGCCCGCCAGTTCCGGCAGGAGCGAACAGGATAACGCGATGGTGCGCAATCACGACGGGCCTTACCCCCTCCCCGGCAGGGCCGTAACCGGTCACAGGATGTCCAACTGCCCGGAATCAAAACAGGAGCTGTAGTTTCACTCCTCCTTCCAGTCTGGCCTGAGAAAGAGTTCGGTGAGCTGCTTGCGGGCCACCGGCGCCGGCGCATCGGTAAGGGGACAGGTCGCCTTCTGGGTCTTGGGGAAGGCGATGACGTCGCGGATGGATGAAGATCCGGTGAGGAGCATCATCAGCCTGTCCACACCAAAGGCGATACCGCCGTGCGGCGGAGCGCCGAGTTCCAGGGCCCGGAGCAGGAAGCCGAATTTTTCCCGCGCCTCCTCCTCGCCGATGCCCAGGGCCTTGAAGACCTGCTCCTGGACGGTCTTGTCGTGGATACGGATGGAGCCGCCGCCGATCTCGTTGCCGTTGAGCACCAGGTCATAGGCCCGGCTCCTGACCCGGCCCGGATCGGTGGCCAGCAGGTCGAGATCTTCTTCCCGGGGCGCGGTGAAGGGATGGTGGACCGCGGTGTGCCGTTTCTGATCGTGGTCGTACTCGAGCAGGGGGAAATCGGTGATCCAGAGGAACTCGAAGCCGGAATCGCCGGTCAGCTCCAGGCGGCGGGCCAGTTCGAGCCGAAGCTCGGCCAGGACCTGGTGGACGATGTCGGTCCGGTCGGCACCAAAGAGGATCAGGTCGCCGGGCCGTACGTCCAGGGCCTCGCCCATGGCGCGGATCTCGTCATCGGTGAAGAACTTGGTGATGGGCGACTGCCACTCGTCTTCCCTGATCTTGATCCAGGCCATGCCCCGGGCCCCGAAGCGACCGGCGTACTCGGTCAGGTCGTCCAGGTCCTTGCGGGAAAAGGTGGCGCAGCCGCGGGCATTGATGGCCTTGACCGAGCCGCCCTTGTCGATCACCGAGCGAAAGACCTTGAAGCCACAGCCCTTGAGGGTCCCGGTCAGGTCCACCAGCTCCAGCCCGAAACGGGTGTCGGGCCGGTCGGTGCCGAAGCGGCGCATGGCCTCGTCATAAGTCATGCGCGTAAACGGCAGGGAGAGCTCGATGCCCCGGGTAGCCGCGAACAGGGTCTTGATCATGCCCTCGGTGATGGTGATGATCTCCTCCTCGGTGACAAAGCTCAGCTCCATGTCGATCTGGGTGAACTCGGGCTGCCGGTCGGCGCGCAGGTCCTCGTCCCGGAAGCAGCGCACGATCTGGAAGTAGCGGTCCATGCCGGCGATCATCAGGATCTGC
Organism: Desulfobulbus sp.; assembly: GCA_011051875.1. GTDB lineage: Bacteria > Desulfobacterota > Desulfobulbia > Desulfobulbales > Desulfobulbaceae > DRKI01. Next base: position 54,396 of record DRKI01000100.1, read on the forward strand.
TTGAAGAGCTGCGGCGACTGGGGCAGGGCGTAGAAGCGGCCGGCATTGACCCGGCTGGGGACCAGGTAGTCGCGGGCCCCCTCGGGCGTGGAACGGGTAAGCATGGGAGTCTCGATCTCCAGGAATCCCCGGTCGCTCAGGTAGGAGCGGACCGCCTGCAGTCCCTGGTGGCGCATGATCAGGTTGGCGGCCATCTCGGGCCGGCGCAGGTCCAGGTAGCGGTATTGCAGGCGCAGGTTGTCGGAGACCTCGATCTCCTCGTCCAGCGGAAAGGGCGGGGTCTCGCTGGTGTTGAGGATGCGCAGCTCGTCCACCAGCACCTCGATGGCGCCGGTGGCCAGCTTGGGATTCTCCATGTCCGGTGGTCTGCGCTCCACCCTGCCGCGCACCGCGATGACCCATTCGCTGCGCAGCCGGTGCGCCTTGGCATGCACCTCTTCGTTGATGGCGGGGTTGAAGACCACCTGGGTGATTCCCCACCGGTCCCGCAGATCGATGAAGATCACTCCGCCGTGGTCCCGCCGGCGCAGGACCCAGCCCATGAGGACCACCTCCTGGTGGAGCTGGTCAGGGCCGAGTTCATTGCAGTTGTGTGTGCGCCGCAGCGCTCCCATTGCATCCATTGTACTCTACTCCGTCATGTGTGACCCCTGCCCGGCGCGGGAAGAGGTCAGCTGTTTTCTCGCACCCTGGAGGCCAGGGAGTGCGCCTGTTCGGTGGCGTCGGCCAGCAGGGGCACGCTCTCCTGTTCCCTGGTCTCCATGTTGCGCAGGGTAGCCTTTCCACGTTCCAGTTCGTTGTCGCCGATGATCAGGGTGAAGGCCGCGCCGGTCCGACCGGCCTGCTTCATCTGGGCCTTGAGGCTGCGGCCGCTGTGATCCATGGCCGCCTTCAGGCCCATACGGCGGAGCTGGTGCACCAGCCCGAACGCGTAGGCAGCGGCTGCTTCGCCCAGGGCGGCGACAAAGATGTCCGCGTGCGGTCCGGGCAGCGATGTCTCCTGCTGCGCCATGAGCAGGGCGATGCGCTCCATGCCCATGGCAAAGCCGATACCCGGCAGGGGTGGGCCGCCGAGCTGTTCGATGAGGCCGTCGTAACGGCCGCCGGCGCCGATGGCGGCCTGGGCCCCGAGATCGCCGGTGATGAACTCGAAGGTGGTGCGGGTATAGTAGTCCAGGCCCCGGACCATGAACCGGTTGACGCGGTGATCTATGGCCAGGGAGTCCAGGCAGCGGCGGACCTCGGCAAAGTGGCCGTCGCAGGGCCCGCACAGGGCGTCAAGGATGGAGGGCGCTTCCTGGACCTGTTCCCGGCAGCCCGGATTCTTGCAGTCCAGGACCCGCAGGGGATTGGTATCCATGCGGCGGCTGCAGTCCCGGCAGAGCTGGTCTCGCCGCTCCTCCAGGAAGCTGACCAGCCGGCGCCGGAATCCGGGCCTGCAGTCCGGGCAGCCCAGGGAGTTGATCTCCAGGCTGGCGGTGATGCCGAGCTCGTCGAGCAGCATCCGGCCCATGGCCATGAGTTCGGCGTCCACCTGCGGCTCGGAAGCGCCGATGACCTCCACGTCCATCTGGTGGAACTGCCTGAGGCGACCCTTCTGGGGCCGTTCGTGGCGGAACATGGGGCCGATGGTGTAGAGGCGCTGCACCGGCTGCTGCACGTGCAGGCCATGCTCGATGAAGGCGCGCAGCAGGGAGGCTGTGCCCTCGGGCCGCATGGTGATGCCCTTGTCGGCAAAGGTGTACATCTCCTTCTCGACAATATCCGTGGCCTCGCCGATGGAACGGGCAAAGAGCTCGGTCTTCTCCAGGATGGGCAGCCGGATCTCGCGGGCGCCGAACCGTTCGAAGATGTCCCTGGCCACCTTCTCCATGTACTGCCACCGGAGCGCCTCGTCGGGCAGGATGTCTTTGAAGCCGTTGATGGCCCTGATCTTCAAGTCGTCCTCCGTCTGTAGAAAAGACGTTCGCCGGTCCCTGGGGCTCCAGGAAAACCGGCACCGGGTCAGAGAAATAAAAATTATAAATTTTACTCGAATTACGGGGAAAAAGTCAAGCTGATCCGCCGGATTTATGGTATAAACGTTCATTCTCGGTGTACCAGGAACAAGAGGTAATGAAAACAGGTGGATAGAAGAACAGGAACGGGATTGCCCAGCCACGGGCGACATCGGATCCGGCCCCCTGTTTCCGCTGTTGCAGCGGCTTGTCCCGCTCGCTTGTCCCGCTTGGCGCGGGTTATGGACAAAATGCCATTTGTCCCATGGTTTCCCGTCGTTTTTCTGGTATACTGTATTGATTGAAAAGGTATACGCCCCGGTGCAACCGGGGCAGAGCGGACTTGACAACACGGGGTGTTCGCGGCATTATTGGGCCCTACGTTCTTGAGTGAAAAGGATATAGATGAAATTACCACCACTTAAAATCGGCTCCCTGGTGGCCCGTATTCCCATTATCCAGGGCGGGATGTCCATCCGGGTCTCCACCTCGGCCTTGGCCGTGCCTGTGGCCGAGTGCGGCGGCATCGGCACCATAGGCGGTTCGGGCCTGCCGGTCCCTGAACTGCAGGAGGATATCCGCAAGGCCAAGCGTGCTACCGACGGCGTGATCGCCGTCAATATCATGTACGCGATGAAGGACTTCTACGAACTGGTCATGGGGTCCATCGAGGCCGGCGCGGACATGATCATCACCGGAGCCGGTTTTTCCCGTGACATCTTCAAGATCGGCAAGAAATACAATATTCCCATTGTCTCCATTGTTTCGTCCCCGGCCTTTGCCAGGCTGGCCGAACGTCTCGGTGCCGCGGCCATCGTTGTCGAGGCGTCGGAGGCGGGCGGCCACCTGGGCACGGACCGGAAACTGCGTGATATCTTTCCCGAGGTCAGGAAGGTGGTCTCCAAGGTTCCCCTGATCGCGGCCGGCGGCATTACCAACGGTTTCGAGATGGCGGAGATGATGGACCGCTACGGCGCCGACGGCGTCCAGATCGCCTCCCGTTTCGTGCTCAGCGAGGAATGCTCCGTCTCCCGCGAGTTCAAGGAGACTTTTCTCAAGGCGCGCAAGGAGGATATCATCCTGGTCCAGTCCCCGGTGGGCATGCCGGGCAGGGCAATAAGAACGCCGTTTGTCGAGAAGATGCAGCGGGGTGAAGATGTATCGGCCAAGGAATGCAAGTTCAAGTGTCTCAAGAAATGCAGTTACAAGTACTGCATCAATGACCGGCTCATGGCCTCCTGCACCGGAGACGTGGAGCATGGGCTTGTCTTCTCCGGCGCCAATACCTACCGCATGAACGAGATCCTGCCGGTGCGCGAGATCTTTGACCAGTTTGTCCGGGATGCCCAATCGGTATACCGGGAAAAATAACCAGCCCTTGAATCCGTTGAATCCCCATTGCAGAGCAGCCGGTACTTTTCCCACTGATGACCATGACAGCAGCAGTTGACAGCGGGAGCAGCGAACCGGACCATGGTGGCGGCGTGACCGCCAGGGTGATCCCCGAATCCGAGCATCCCATCCGGGAACAGGATATCGACCTCGAGGCCCTCAAGGTCCTCTACCGTCTGCGTGATGCCGGTTTTTCCGGCTACCTGGTGGGCGGTGGCGTCCGCGATCTTTACCTGGGCAAGCGGCCAAAGGATTTCGATATCTCCACCAATGCCAGGCCGGGCCAGTTGCGGAAGCTCTTTCGCAATTCCCGCACCATCGGCCGACGGTTCCGCCTGGTCCAGGTCTTTTTCCGCGGCAACAAGATCATCGAGGTCTCCACCCTCCGTTCCCAGTCCGAGTACGACATCAACGACCCTGACAAGGTCCTGCCCAGCAACAACACCTTCGGCACCCTGGAGGAGGACGCCTTCCGCCGGGACCTGACCATCAATTCGCTTTTCTACGAGATCGAAAACAGGAGTATCATCGATTACGTGCACGGGGTGGAGGACCTGGACCGGGGCGTAATCCGCATCGTCGGGGAGCCGGAGCGGCGCATTATCAGGGATCCGGTACGGATGATGCGGGCGGTGCGGCACGCGGCCCGCAACAGTTTTACCATCGAGAAGAAGACCTGGCAGGCCATTGTCGACAACCGGGACAAACTGACCCTCTGCCCGCCGTCGCGTATTCGCGACGAGCTGCTCAAGGATCTGCGCTCGGGCGCCAGCCGGCCCTGGGCCGAGATCTGTATCCGTTCGGGGCTCTGGTTCACCCTGTTTCCCTTTTACCGGGATCTGCTGACCGGCAGAAACGCCGGTAAGGGACGCGAGGAGCTTCTCGCGGTGCTGGGGGCCCTGGACCGGCTGTACGGCGCCGCCGGCGACCGCCGGGTCAATGTGCCCGAATACATGCTCTTTGCCGCCATGCTCCTGCCCTGGGCCTGTCATCGTTTTGACCTGCCCGGTATCCAGACCCTCAAGGGAGCGGCTTACAACCAGCTCATGCGCAGTATCAGGGGAGAGCTTGACCAGGTCTTTGGCGAACAGTTCAACGTCAAGCGGATGACCAAGGAGACCATTGCCACCCTCCTGGTTCACCTGGTCACCTTCCGCCAGCACCATCGCAATGGCAGATGGCCCAAGTGGCTGAAGAAAAAAAGCTATTTCTCAGACTGCTCCCGCTTCTACGGGCTGTACCAGGAGGCGCGGGGCGAGGCAGAGGTCGATGTTGCCCTCTTTGTCGACACCTCTGCCGAAGAGCAGGCCGCGCCCGTGGGCGGCCGCGGCTCCGGCAATGGCCGCTCCAGGGGCAGGCGCGGTATCAACCCTGCCTTTTCGAGCAGGAAGAGCGGTGTCTTCGGCCTGCGTAAAGGATGATGTCCCCCGATTCAGGGTGAGATTTTTTCTCGCCCCGCCTTGCATCCCGACGGTCAGGGCTTATAATAAACCTGAATCAAGCGATTTTCATTGTGCTCCGGGATTCCGGGCCGGCGTGACCGTGCAGAGAGGGGCTGGTTGTGTCACCTTGCGCCGCGTTGCAATCGTTCTGCCGCCGACTACCCGTGCAGAATACCATTGATCCCGTTGCCCCCGCCAGACGAGGTTTGTTGCAAGTGCGTTTTCTGCTTTATAATATCCGTTACGGCGCCGGTATCGGCGCCCATTTTCATCTGCCGCTCCCCTATGCGGGCTACCTGAAGCGGTCCACCAGGAACCTGGACAGGATTATCTCGTTCATAAGGTCGATCCAGCCCGACATTGTCGGCCTGGTCGAGGTGGACAACGGCTCATTCCGTTGCGACAGCAACTGCCAGGCCGAGGTTATCGCCAAGGCACTGAACTACAACCACCTGGTGGAGACCAAGTATGGCGTCGATTCCGTGGCCAACAGGCTGCCCCTGCTCAACAAGCAGGGCAACGCCCTGCTCACCCGCCAGCCCATTGTCAGCTACCGCTACTACTATTTCAAACAGGGTGTGAAACGGCTGATCATCGAGGCCCGCCTGGAGGACGTGACCATCTTCCTGGTCCATCTCTCTCTAACCTACCGTAACCGCCAGTACCAGCTTGAACAGCTCTATCAGCTCATCAAAAAGGTAAACGGCCCCCTGATCGTGGCCGGTGACTTTAATGTCCTCTGGGGAGACCGGGAGCTGGAGCTGTTTCTTGCCGCCACCGGTCTGCTTTCCGCCAATAACGAGGGCGCTCCCTCCTATCCGAGCCGGGCTCCGAAACGGCAGCTCGATTTCATTCTCCACTCCCGGGAGCTGCGGGTCACCGATTTCCAGGTCCCGTCGGTCACCCTGTCCGACCATGCGCCGCTGCTTTGCGATTTCACCCGGGCCGGAATGACGGACAGGGCGCTGCAACCCGCCTGACCGGCCAGGGCCTGAAGATTTCAGGCGGACAGCATGATCACCGAGCCGTTGCGGCCGGTGATGCCGTCACCCACCACCTTTGCCCGGCGAAAGGAAAAAAAATCCCTGCTGCACCTGGTGCAGATCCCGGCGAGCCTGATATTGTCTTCCCGAACCCCGCACTGCTGCAACTGCCACCTGCTTATTTCCCAGAAGTTGAAGTAATCCCGGCCTGAACGGAAGCCTGCAAAGGCAGGGGGCAGTTCCTGGCCATGGTTGATGAACTGGCTGCAGCAGGGTCCGAGGGAGGGGCTGATAAAGGCCAGCAGCCGGGAGGGATCGGTGGCAAAGGCCGCCATCATCTTGGCGATGGTGCGGCCGATGACGTTGCGCACCGAACCGCGCCAGCCGCTGTGCACGGCCCCGATCGCCCGGTGCTCGGGGTCGTGGAGCAGGACCGCCTGGCAGTCGGCCTGCAGGACCAGCAGGCCCAGGCCCGGCCGGTCGGTGACCAGGGCGTCCACTCCCTGGATCCCGGTCCCGTTCATGGGGCCGGTGACCAGGTGAACCCGGTCGGAGTGGACCTGCGTGGCCGAGACCAGGGCTTCGATGCCCAGGACCCGGCATACCCGCCTTCGGTTGCCGGCAACCCTCACCGGATCGTCGCCTACCCCGTAGCTGAGATTGAGGGAGGAAAACGGCTCAGGGCTCGTGCCGCCGTGGCGGGTAAACATCGCCACCCGGACAGCGGAAAACCTGCTTTCCAGCCACCTGAGACCGTTTTCTGTGCGCCAGGCAAGCCTGTTCATGTCGTTGCAAAGGATCGCGGCAGATAAAAAAAGGGAAAACCCCGGACAGGGTTTTCCCTTGTTGCTGCGCAGACCTGCCGCTTCTGGTTAGAAGTAGGCCTCGAAGGTCAGGTAGATCTGGTTGGCACTCTCGACCGGATTCAACCCCATGGCCTGGAGCTCGAACTTCTCGTCGTCGAGATCGTAGGGCTTGGCGTTCCAGTCAAAGCCGCCGGAGTAGTTGTAGTCATAGTACTGCCAGCCGAGACGGACAAAGGTCTTGGCGTACTTGGAGATGGCCTCGCCGGTGGGCAGGTCATAGATCAGGTAGAGCTCAAAGACCTGGCCGCGGGTGGCGAGCTTGGACATGTAGAGATCGTCATGCCCCGGGGTAAAGGCGATCCAGTACTGGGAACCGTAGTTATACTCGGCACCGAGCTTGAGGCCCATGTCATCAATGTCGTAGCGGACACCGACATAGATGTTGTAGCCATCCTCGGAGTCGGTATTGGGACCGGTGGTACCCATCTGCATGCCGACAAAGTCATTGAACAGACCGTTGCTGTTGGGATCAGTATGGCTCCAGCCACCGGCGATGAAGTAGTTGAGGTTGCTGATCCGGTCCATGTACACCGTGGAGGTGTGGAAGATGTTGCCAAGCTGCTTCCGATCGCCCATGCCGGACATGTCATCCGTTCCGAAAAATTCGTTGATCAGCGGATCCTGGAAGTTGGGATAGCTGAAGATGTTGGTCACGGCAAAGGACTGGAAGTTCCAGAATCTGGGACCCTTCTTCATGATATCCCAGTCAATGCCCATGAAGTCGGTGTCGGCAAGTTTGCTGGAAGCCGAGTCGCCCTGGAGCCCGTTCTCGAAACCACGGCCGTAGCAGAAACGGAAGCGACCCGTTCCCATGGCCTCGCTGCCCCAGGCATAGGCATAGCCCAGAGAGATTCCGTCAAAGGGGTAGTCCATGTAGGCGATGGGAGTGCCCATGCGCTGGTCGGTGCCCATGCGCAGGTGGGCGGGCGGTCCGTCGGTGGTGGGCCTGCGGCCGATGGAGAACCAGATCGGCATCCCGCCGATATTGTTCCAGTTCACGAACGCGCGATCGACCCGGAGGGCATTGTCGGACGGGTTGCGGGTGGAGTTGCCGTCAAACTGCGGAAAGATGGTGCCGGAATCATCCCGGAAGGCGGATTCCATGCCCCAGACCTTGTACATGGCCAGGCGGGCCTTGAACTCGACGTTCTCGGTAGCCTTGACCCGCATGTTGAGACGGAAGCGGTTGGTGAAAATGGTATCGTTGGAGAGGTCACCGGTGGCTGTCGTGGCATAGATGGGCGCCCCGGTCGCCGGATCGACACCGCTCATCAGCAGCGGTGTGCCGGCTGCAAAGACCGTGTCGGCCTTGTAGAAGTCGGCCCGGGCCCTGAAATCACCGTAGAACTTGAACCTGGCCGCAAGATCCCAAGACTCGGATTTCTCGTCGAGCATTTCACCCATGTCATCGACCTTGTCGCCATACTCGGTGATGGTCTCATTCTGCTTGGCAAGTTGTGCTTTCAGGGCGTCAAGCTGACGGGACAGTTCCTCGATCTTGCTCGTCAGATCCTGAGGCGCCTTGCCGGCACTGGCAGAGGCCACTGCGGGCAGCGCAATCAGCCCGGCCAGTGCCAGCATGGAAAATTTCTTGACCATTCTTGTTCCTCCTAGGTGTTGGATTATTTCAGGACAATCTCTGTATGCTGATGGTCACACACTGTGGTTGCCGCCGCCGGACGCGCTCGTCTGCGGCAATCGCACCATGAAACCCGCGAACACTGGTAACCTTGAAGGGATTAGTATCGTATTTGAGAGGCCTTGTCAACACGATCAGGACAAAAAGTAAAAAAAATTGTACCAGGGGGAAAAAGAACAGAATAGGGGAGCGGAAATGATGGCACGGCCGCAGTGCGGCCGTGCCACGGGCGAGGAGGGTTACTTGGGAATGCTGAATGTCATCTTGTTGTTCTTCCGTCCGACCTTGATAGTTCCACCCTTGGCGAGGTTACCGAAAAGGATCTCCTCGGTGAGTACGTCGCCGATCTCCTTCATGATCAGCCGCCGCAGGGGCCGGGCGCCATAGGCCGGATCATAGCCCTCACGGGCCAGCCAGCTGCGGGCGGCCGGTGTCAGCTCGATGCGGACGTTCTTTTCGGCAAGCTGCGCCTGGAGTTCGGTGATCATCTTGTCCACCACCTTTTCCACGGTGGAGAGTTCCAGGGCGCCGAAGGTGATGATGGAATCGAGCCGGTTGCGGAACTCGGGCGAGAAGAGGCTCTTGATGGCCTTCTGTTCCCTGCCCTTGGAATCGCCCAGGAAACCGATGGCCTGTTCGCTCATCTCGCGGGCGCCGGCATTGGTGGTCATGATGATGATCACGTTGCGGAAATCGGCCCGCCGGCCGGCATTGTCGGTCAGGGTGGAGTGGTCCATCACCTGGAGCAGGATGGAAAAGACGTCAGGATGCGCCTTTTCGATCTCGTCCAGCAGGAGCACGCTGTAGGGATGCTTGCGGATGGCATCGGTGAGCAGCCCTCCCTGGTCGAAACCGATATATCCGGGAGGCGCGCCGATCAGTCGGGCCACGGCGTGCTTTTCCATGTATTCGCTCATGTCGAACCGCTCGAAGTGCACCGACAGGGCCGAGGCAAGCTGACGCGCCACCTCGGTCTTGCCCACGCCGGTGGGACCGGCGAACAGGAAGGAACCCGTGGGTGACTGCGGATTGCCCAGGCCGGCCCGCGACCGCTTGACCGCCTTGACCACGGCGTCAATGGCCTCGTCCTGGCCGAAGATGTACTTCTTCAACCGTCCTTCCAGGCCGCGCAGCTCGCCGAGATCGTTGCCCGACTTGGAACTCACCGGAACCCTGGCCATCCTGGAGATGATCCGTTCCACGTCGCGCACGCTCACCGTCCGGCCGGTTCTCCCGGCGAGCCGGAAGGCGGCTCCGACCTCGTCCATGACGTCGATGGCCTTGTCGGGCAGGAAACGGTCATTGATGTAGCGGTGCGCCAGCTCGGCCGTAGCCTTGATGGCGGCCTTGGAATAGCGGACCTGGTGGTGTTGCTCGTACCTCGGCTGCAGCCCCCGCAGGATACCGGTGGTGTCGGCGACCGAGGGCTCCTCGATGTCGATCTTCTGGAACCTGCGCGAGAGGGCCCGGTCCTTCTCGATATGATTCTTGTACTCCTCGTAGGTGGTGGAGCCGATGCAGCGGATCGTCCCTGCCTGGAGGGCGGGTTTGAGCAGGTTGGACGCGTCCATGGATCCGCCACTGGTGGCGCCGGCACCGACAATGGTGTGCATCTCGTCGATGAAGAGGATGGCATTGTCCTTCTTCTCGATCTCGGCGATCACGTCCTTGAGCCGCTTTTCGAAGTCGCCCCGGTACTTGGTGCCAGCCACCAGGGTGCCCATGTCGAGCATGTAGATCTCGGTGTCGCGCAGCAGGTCGGGGACCAGCTTTTTCGGATCCGGCTTCTCCTCCAGCCGCTGCAGGCTGTCTTCGTGAATGCGCAGGGCCAGCCCCTCGGCCATGGCGGTCTTGCCCACTCCGGGTTCGCCCACCAGCAGGGGGTTGTTTTTCTTGCGCCGGCAGAGCACCTGCATCATGCGCCGGATCTCGGTGTCGCGGCCGATGAGGGGGTCGATGCTTCCCTCCGCCGCCCGGCGGGTGAAGTTGACCGTGAACTGCTCCAGCGCATCCTGGCCGACCTTCTTTTTTTTCTGCTGCTGCCGGGGCCTGGGCTGCGGCTCACGCAGGGGTTCGCTCTGCAGGTTGTCCGGCAGGTTGTGGGAGATGTATTCCACCACCTCCATGCGGCCGATGCCCTCGGTGCCGAGAAAATAGACGGCATGGGAATCGGGCTCGGTGAAGATGGAGACCAGGACGTCACCGGTGTCCACCTGCTTCTTGCCGCAGCTCTGGACATGGTTGACCGCCCGCTGCAGCACCCGGTTGAAGGCCACGGTCTGGGCCGGTTCGGCATTGGCGTCCTTGAGGACCGGCATACCGCCGGCAAAGAACCGCTCCAGCCGTTCCTTGAGGTTGTCATTGTTGCCGCCGCACTTGTCGATGATATGCCGGGCCAGGTCATCGTGCAGCAGCCCGTAGAGCATGTGCTCCACGGTCACGTACTCGTGCCGGTTTTTCTTTGCTTCCTTGATCGCCCTGATCAGGGCCAGTTCCAACTCTCTACTCAACATATTATGGTACCTCTGATCCCGCCGGTCAGCTCACCTTCTCCAGCGAGCATTTAAGCGGGAATTGATTTTTCCGGGCCATGCGGTGGACAACGGCCACCTTGGTTTCCCCGATCTCGCGGGTATAGATTCCCGCCACACCCTGGCCCTGGTTATGGACATTGAGCATGATCCGGGTGGCCTCGTCAGTGTTCTTGCCAAAGACCGTCTCCAGGATCATGACCACAAAGTCCATGGTGGTGTAATCGTCGTTGTGGAGCAGCACCTTGTACATGGGCGGCTCCTGGAGATCCTCCCGCCTTCTCGTAAGGGTATCTTCCTGGTAGCTCGACTTGTCTTTTGCCATAGTGTCTGTGTGGGATGCTCTACTCAGAGTGTACCTGCAACCATCGGTACAGGTACAGAACTTTTGCCATCACTTGGATCGTTTCCTGAATCCGCGACCGTGCACCGGCCGTCATGTCCGGGGCCGGGTCCGAAGACGGCTGCCGCAGGCCTCCGTCTGCCGGCTGGCCGGCGGCGGCCCCGGCGGCTGGTTACAGTATACCACGGAAAAGGGGCTAAGGTGTAAAAACTCTATGATAAATGTAATGCGTCGGCGCGAATTTGCAAGCCGGATTACGCGAAAAACAGGTCCTGCCGGGCCCTGGTCAGGAGGTGGTTCCCTGGCCGGCCAGCATGGAGAGCAGCAGGTGGTGGAGGATGGTGTCGGCCTGCAGGGGCGAGCCCTTGAGTCGCATCTCCGCTGCCAGCAGCAACCGCGGCCAGCGGCGCAGCACGGTCAGGGGAAAGGAGGCCGCGGTCCTGAACTGCATGTAGAGGGCATAGGGATGGCCCTGCAGCTCTTTTTTCCACTCCTGCCGTTCCTTGAGGCGGGGCAGGCACTGCCGCTGGAAGGCGGCCGCGTTCATGGATGGACTGAACCCCACGCCCGGGTCTTCCTGCAGGGCGCGGAACAGGAGCAGGCTGCGGGTATAGTTGCGCAGGGTGGCGATGATGGCCAGGGCGTGGATGTTGTTTTCCTGCAGGCGGTCGGCGATGAGCAGGGCGCGTTCCGTGTTGCGGGCCCCGATGGCGCCGGTGAGCTCGAACAGCGCCTCCTGCCGGGTGCGGCCGACCACGGCGTCGAGATCCTCCTTGCCGATCCTGTTGCGCTCCTCCACGTAGAGGGCCACCTTTTCCGTCTCCATCCTGGCCGCCACCGGGTGAAACCCAACCCGTTCCACCAGCAGGTTCACCGCGTCCGGCGCCATGGTCTTGCCCATCTCGGCCAGGGTCTGGCCGATGATCTCCTGGAGCACGGCCCTCTGCGCCTTCTGCGCCTTGGCGCCTGCGCCGGTATCCACACTGAGATCCACCACCACGTACTCTTTCTTCAGGACCTGGAAAAGTCGCTTGCGTTTGTCCACGGTCTCTGCCAGCAGGAGCAGGATATTGCTCCCGGGGATGCCGGCGGCCAGGGTCTTGAGCAGCAGCTCGCCCGGATCGGAACCGCCGGCAGGGCTCCTGCCGCCCGTCGGCCGGCCGGCGGCAAGGACCGTGGTTATCCAGGCCAGGTCACCTTCCGGCCGGGCAAAGCCGAACAGCTCGCGCCAGGCGGTATCGGAGAGGCCGGCCGGATCGCAGTCCGGATCGTCACCATCGAGGCCCGCGGCCTCGAACATGGCCCGCAGCGCCCTGGCTGCCTGGTCGTTCTTCCGGGCCTCAAAGGCGGTGACCGCTTTTTTCCACAGCGATTCTGTCACGTTGCGGGAATGGAAGAGGCGGGCGTCGCTGACCCGGAAGACCTGCCGGCCCGGCAGGAGGCTGAAGCTGCGCAGGTTGGCGATGGTCGCGGCCGGATCCTCGCTGTCGCCGTCCACCGGGTGTACATCGCCACCGCCGGCCAGGAGCACCCCTTCCAGCCTGCGGGCCGTCTCCCGGCAGAGATAGCGCTCGCCGAACAGGAGATAGACCGGCGCGATATCGCCTTTCTCCACCGCCTTCAGCAGGCGGGGTACCTGGTCACGGGTGTAGAGCGGCATGGCGGTCTCCGGGCCGGTCGTCCGTTGTGGCGCCGGTGGTGGTATGGTCTTCGATGATCTTGTGCAGAATGGCGGTGAGCGAGCCGGGCTGCAGGTAGTCCTGGCCGCGGCCGTCCCTGAAGATAAAGGCCGAGCGGTCGGCCACCTCCTTCCAGGTCATGGTGTCCGGACCCCTGGCCACCACCTCGAACAGGTTCCTGTTGTATGGGTCGTTGATGATGGCCATACCCGTGCCGATGGTGGCCAGGATATCGACATGGCCCAGGAACATCCTGGTCAGCCGGGTGTAGGCCTTGACGCCGCCGCAGGAGCCGAGACTCAGGAAACGTTGCATGGCGGACAGGTCCTGGTCGCTGATCCTGCGCTCCCGGCGCAGCTTTTCCAGCGGTTCGGTGAGCTGTTCCGATCGCCAGTAGCTGTGGCCGCGCTGGGCCAGCATCTCGTCGCCGCTCTTGATGAACCGTTCCAGCAGCCGCTCCTGGTTGGTCTCACCACTATAGACGTACTGGGCATGGGTGATGGTGATGGTATTGATCACCTTGACCAGGGCCACGGCGAAATGGTCATGCTCCATGGCCCTGAACAGTGACAGCAGGGGACGGGCTGCGCCCTTGCCGGCCTCGGCCGCCAGTTGCCGCACCCGGCGCCGGGTCGTCTCGTCCGGCGGTATCAGGCTGTAGGTCTCGCTTGGCTCGATCCGGTATCCGGCGCGGAGCAGGGTGCGGACATTGGAGAGAAAGGAGCTGCGGCCGTCGTCGTCGGGGTGGAAGATGGAGATCGAGGCCAGCCGCTGGTCGCTTTTCCAGCGGGCAAAGGGCGTCACCTGGTAACGGCTCAGGTCCTCGGCCCCGTGCCGGATGGCCAACCGGAGGATGAGATCGCGGTCAGCCTGCGACAGCAGATCCGGGTATTCCCGGAGATAGTACTGGAGGATGACGTTGACCAGCCGGGTGAAACCGCTGCTGCCGCTGTCGGTCACCGCGGCCATCTTCCGGATCAGGAAGGAACGGGCATCGGGGGTCAGCACCTGCAGGAGGTGCATGAAGGTGGCGGAGAAAAGGAGGATGGAGTCCTCATTGCGGAAGGCCGATGCCGCCACCAGCTCCAGGATTTGCCGCTGCAGGGAGTCATCCCCGGGAAAGAAGGTGGTCAGCTTGCCCTTCTGGGCCAGGCTGACGATGAAATCCGCCACCAGCATGTTGCCGGGATCGGTTTCCCTGAGGAAATCGAGCAGGCTGTCGTTGTAGCCGTCCTTGATCCGTTTTTTCAGGACCGGCACCAGGATATCGCGAAACGAGGAATCGTAGAGTTCGCTGCCCTGGGAGAGCAGGGCATAGATGTCGGCCGAGACCAGGTCGCGCGCGGTCTGCCGTCGGTCCGCAGCCGTGGCCCGGCGCAGGATGGCGATCATCCGTGCCCGGTTACCGGCTGAAATCAGGGGATAGAATGCTGTCCCGAAGCGGAATTGCACCTGGGGCGAGAGGCGTTGGAAACGGTCGTAGAGCTGTTCCGGGCTGAACCGGCGCAGCTCGCTCTCCGGGATCTCGAATCCGAAACGGTCGGTGATGGCATGCAGGTTGTTGATCTTCCAGATCAGTTCCTCGCCGCCGTCGTAAAAGGCCTGCAGCAGTTGCCTGCGATTGGTTGTCTCCAGGCGGTAATACTGTTTTTCCTGGATCTCCGGCGGCAGGGCGAAGTAACGGATCAGCCAACGCCAGGCCTCCCGGCGGGTCATGCCCGGCTGCCGGAAGAGGCAGCGGGCATTCCAGGCATCGTCCTGGCGAAGCTGGCCGAGCAGGGGCAGGGCGTCGAGCATGGTCCTGGTGTCCATGCCCTCAACCAGGGCAAAGGCGCCGCAGGCCCGTGCCTGGTTGTCTTTGAGCCTGGCCAGGGCGACCAGCCCGTCCAGGGCGTGGATGGCGTCCATGTCCTCGATGGCCAGGAATCCCTGCACCGCCTTGTTGTTGGCATCCTCGAGGGTGGTGAGCAGGGGCACGGTGTCCAGGGCGTGACGGGCCGTGATCCGGGGAAGATCGATATAGGCCCGGAAGGATTTGCCGGCCTCGTAGGAGAGTTTCTTGATTTCCGGCAGGGCGGCAATGGCCAGGTCGATGTCCACACCGGGCAGCCGGCTCCACTTTTCGAAGCAGAGCACCTGCTCGAAAGAAAGGCCGGTTTCAAGCAGCTTCTGCCAGGCCTGCATGGACTTGGCAAAGGAGATGCCGGGCATGAGGCACATCCTGCGGAAGACCCGCTGACCTCCGTACCCCAGGCCGCGGATGATTTCGCGGCCGTAGGCCAACTGGTCCTCGGTCAGGCAGGGGACCAAGCGGTAGATGTCCACGGTCTGCCGCCAGCTTGCATCCTCCGGCCGGAACCGGGCCGATGCCGGAACCGGCGCAAGGCAGAGCAGACAGACCAGGGCAGGCAGCAGGAGCGGCCGGCATGGCTGCACCAGGTTTCTGGCGCCCCGCCGCAACAGGCCATGAAAAGGGCGCTGTCCGCCTCGCTCCGGACGGTATTTTTCAGGAAAAAAAGAGTGTTTGCCTGTTTGCTGCATGATGGTTATGGTGCGGGTCCGGTTGCGGTCCGGCCGATGGGCGGCCGGTTGGGGCCGGTCCGGAAGTGGTGACGATCCATGCCTTTCCAGTATGACAATCCCTTTGCCGGGGGACGGCTGCTGCCGGCCCTGGCGCTGCTGGCCGCGACCATCCTCTGGGGCAGCTCGTTTGTGGCCATGAAGTTCGCCTTCCGTGAACTCCATCCCCTGCTGGTCATTTTCGGCCGTATGGCCCTGGCCGCACTCTGTTTCCTGCCCTTTGTGCCTTCTTTTATCAGGTTGCCCCTGCGGCGGCATCATATTCTTCCCCTGCTGGCCATGGGGCTGTTCGAGCCCTGCCTCTACTTCCTGCTGGAATCGGCGGCCCTGCTGCACACCAGCGCCTCCCAGGCTGCCATGATCACCACCTTGCTGCCGCTCCTCGTGGCCCTGGCAGCGGGCTTTCTGCTCGGCGAACGGATCAGCCCGCGTACCGTGGCCGGCTTTTTCATCGCCGCGGCCGGCGCCATCTGGCTGAGCCTGGCCGGCAGCACCACCCTGGCGGCTCCTGAGCCCGTGCTGGGCAACTTTCTCGAGTTCCTGGCCATGGTCAGCGCCACGGGTTACATTATTCTGGTCAAGCATCTCAGCCGGAGCCTGCCGCCCCTGTTCCTGACCGCGGTGCAGTGTTTTATCGGAGTGCTCTTCTTTCTGCCGGTGCTCTTTCTGCCCCGGGTTTTTTCCCTTCCGCCATCGGTTCCGTCTCTCCGTTCGCTGCTGGCCGTGGCCTACCTTGGTATCGGAGTGAGCGCCGGCGCCTACGGCCTGTACAACTACGGCACCAGCCGTCTGCCCGCCAGCCAGGCCGTGGTCTTTGTCAATCTGATTCCGGTGTTTACAATCATCCTCGGGTTTTTTATCCTGCAGGAGCGGCTGACCATCTGGCAGACCGTGGCCTGCCTGGTCGTCTTTGCCGGCGTGCTGCTCAGCCAGGATACCCGCGCGGATGCGGCCCACGGGCCGGCGGCAGGGATCGGCGGTAATGGGAGCAGGAAACCTGAATCCTGAATCGGGGGGCACCGGTCTGCAATAGTGTACAAAAGAAAACCAGTTATAATTATTCATTATTATTCTTTTGCACATGGGTGAAACGCCCAACTTGGGTGAATGTATCCCGGAGAAGGCAAGATGGCAAGATATCTGGTTCTCATCGGTCTGATCTTTATCGCGGCCGGTCTGCTCTGGCCCTGGCTGAAACACCTGCCCCTGGGTCGGCTGCCAGGCGATATCATCATCCAGCGCGACAACTTCCGTTTCTACTTTCCGCTGACCTCTTCCATCGTGGTCAGCCTGGTCCTGACCCTGCTCCTGTGGCTGTTCAGGAAGTAGACCGGCTCCAGGTTCCGGAGATCATCCGTCCGGACGGTGCCGACTATCCCGGCTGCGCGGGTTTCTGCCGTGACTGCGGCCGGGAGCACCGGTTGCCACCGGGAGACGCCGTTGCCTGCTGCCAGGAGCTTATGGCCCGCCTGGACCGGGAAGGTCGCATCGACTTTACCCGGTCCCGGACCGGGGCCGAGCCGCGTTTTTCCACGGCACCGCTCTTTGGCCCGGAACGGGGCAAGATGTTCGGGGTCTTGGTCTGTCGCCGGCCGGACGGCTCCCGCACAGTGCTCCGCGCCTTTTCCGGCCAGTACGGAGGGACGTGGGAGGTGGAGGGCTGGGTGGGGCCCCTTTTTTCCGCCCGCAGGTTCGCCGCCGTAAGCCGGGCCACGGAAGAGCGGATTAAGGCCCTGGGCAGGCGGATCGATACCCTGGCCGCCGGTTCCGGGGCCAGGCGTGACCTCGTCCGCCGCCGCCGCGCCCTGTCCCGCGCTCTCATGCGCGAGCTGCACCGGCTCTATTGCCCGGTCAATTTCCGGGGTGAGCAGCGTACCCTGGCCCGCGCCTTCCTGGAGCCCGGCATCCCCACCGGCGCCGGTGACTGCTGCGCACCCAAGCTGCTCAACCATGCCGCCCGCCACAATCTCCTTCCCCTTGGTCTGGCCGAGTTCTACTGGGGCCGGGAAAACCGTTCCCGGAGCCGGCAGCACGGACATTTCTATCCTCCCTGTTCCGGCAAGTGCCGTCCCCTGCTCGGCTTCCTCCTCTGCGGCCTGGAGGAGAGAATATGACCGACACCGGCGGCCTGATCCTGGTCCATGTCGATCCCCTGTTCGTGGTGGTGGACAAGCCCGGCGGCCTGCTCGCCGTGCCCGGCCGGGGACCGGACATGCAGGACTGCGTAGTCAGCCGGCTCAGGGCGCTGTTTCCCGACTGCATCGGACAGCCGGCCGTGCACCGGCTGGACATGGACACCTCGGGCCTGATGCTCCTGGCCCGCAGCCGGCAGGCGCACCGTGACCTCAGCCTGCAGTTCCAGCAGCGCCGGGTCGGCAAGCGCTACGTCGCCATCCTCGAGGGACAGGTCAGCGGCAGCGCCGGCACCATCCGCCTCTCTTTCCGCCTCGATCCCGATAACCGGCCCCGGCAGGTGCTGGACCCGGTCCATGGCAAGCCCGGCGTGACCCGCTGGCGCCTGCTTGACCGGCAAAACGGCCGGAGCCGGATCGAGTTCGTGCCGCTTACCGGCCGCACCCACCAGTTGCGGCTCCATGCCGCCCATCCGGCCGGGCTCGGCTGTCCCATTGTCGGTGACCGCCTCTACGGCAATGGCACCCGCAGCGGCGAGATGCTGCTCCATGCCACGGAGTTGGCCTTTGTCCACCCGGTTACCCGCCAGCGGCTGGTCTTCTGCTCCCGGCCTCCATTCTGAGACACCGGCCCGCGCCGGAGGACGGCTTGACGCCACCTGCCGCCGTGCCTATCTTTTCTGAACCAGGTAGAACAGGCAGAGCGCCTGGCCCTCGGCCAGGCAACCGTATCAACACGTGCATCATGATCACGGGAGGTGCAGGCATGGCAACATTACAGCAGCTGCGGCAGGGGCTGGGCGAGATGTGGTCGTCGGTGGTGGAGGGCTGGCAGAGGTTGACCGAACGGGCGGCCAGCGCGGTGACCAGGTTCTCCCTGCCGTCGAGGGACAGGGATGACGACCTGCTGCCGGAACTCAGGCAGCGCTCCGTCGGCTGGGGCGTACTGGCGGCAGAGGTTTTTGACGACGATTCCAGGGTCGTGGTCCGCATGGAGGTGCCTGGCATGAAGCGCGGTGACCTCGAGGTCGAGGTCATGGACGACCTGTTGGTGGTCCGGGGGAGCAAGCGCATGGAACGGGAGTCGAGCCATGGACGCTACCATGTGCTCGAGTGCGCCTATGGCAGGTTTGAGCGCGCCATCCCCCTGCCGGCCCGGGTGGACGAGAACGGCGCCAGGGCCAAGTATCGGCGCGGTGTCCTGCGTATCGAGCTGCCCAAGCTGAAGGAATCGGGTCCGGGGCTGCGCTCCATCCCGATACGGTAGGCCACGGCTGCCGCCGCCGGGTCACCTCTCAGGGCCGGCGCAGAGCTTGCTGTCCATCATTTTCTCGGTTTCCTGGAGGAATTCCCGGTAGTAGAGGCGCTCTCCCGGTGAACCCGATTTGCTGTACCGTTTTTTCATCCTGGCCTGCAGGCGGACGAGATCAGGGCAGGGCAGGCTGCGGATGACGTTGCGGTAGGTGAGCCGGTAACGGGGGACAGGAGGTTTCGGTCCGGCACCGGCTGTCGGCGCCGGACCGGCGGCGTGACAGGGAAGAACAGGCAGCAGCGCCGTGCAGAAGAGCAGGAGTGCTCCTTTCACTCTATCCATGACAGGACCTCACCTGAATGGAGCGTTTCAGCTATCTGCAGATGGAAAAAGATATGTGATACAAGGTCTTCTTTTTCCAACTGCTGCAGATGGGTGAAACCTTCCGCGATTTTCACTGTTCCCCGATCTGCTTCGCCTTGCGGTGTTCCATCCAGGCATACTGCAATGAAACACCATGCCACTCGCATCTTGGGGTCCAATGAAAACCTCTCAATTTAGACCTCATGGTGTTGTTGACAGCTGAGTGGCCTGTTATGGGACATACAAGTTTCGCGCCCGTTTTCGACCGCGCGTTTGATTCGTGCGTTTTTCCTGGTTGAATTCTGCCGGCTCAGGAGAAATATTGTTGGCGTTCCGGCATGTTACTGCGTATTTTCTCCCCTGGGCCCGAACCTGGTTTCAAGCCGGTGGCGACGGCGTTCCGCGGCCTCGCGGTGCCGGCGCATGGCCTCTGGTCCGTCGGGGTGATAGGAAGGGACCGGAACCGGTCGGCCCTGTCGGTCGACGGCGACAAAGGTAAGGTAGGCCGAGGCGATATGGCGGATGCGGCCGGTGCGCATCTCCTCTCCCTCGACCCGGACGCCGATCTCCATGGAGGAACGGTGGGTAAGGTTGAGGCCCGCCTTGAGGATCAGCAGATCTCCGACATGGACCGGGTTGTGGAAGTCGATCCGGTCGATGGAGGCGGTGACCACGTTGGACCTGGCATGGCGGGAGGCGATGACAAAGGCGGCATCGTCGATGAGCTGCATGATCACGCCACCGTTGATATTGCCGGCCGGGTTGGCGTGGCAGGGCATCATGACATGGGAGATGACCACCCCGCAGTCGCTGTTGTTCTGTGATGGCATGATTCGGTGTTTCAGCTGCTGATATCCCGGCATGGCGGGGACAGTCGTTGGATGCGGGGGTCCCTTTGGATCGCCGCAGGCGCAAACCGGCCAGACCCCTGTTTTCTGTTTCGGATAAAAAAAACCCTTCCGGCAGTGCCGGAAGGGTTTTTTTTAGGGAACTGGTTATTTTTTCCTGAAGACCAGCTTGTTGTCCAGTCCCTTGTCGACCACGATGTGGTCGCCTTCCCGGAAGACGCCTTCCAGGATCTCCAGGGCCAGCGGATCCTCGATGTAGCGCTGGATGGCCCGCTTGAGCGGCCGGGCGCCGAAGTTGGGATCATAGCCGGTCTCGACCAGGAACTCCTTGGCCGCCTGGGTCAGCTCGATGGTGAACTTCCGTTCCTTGAGCCGTTTCTGCATCCGGCCGATCTGGATGTCGACGATCTGCATCAGGTCTTCCCTGGTCAGGCCGTGGAAGGTGATGATCTCGTCCACCCGGTTGAGGAACTCGGGCTTGAACTGCCGGTGCAGCAGTTCGTCGATCTGGCGGTGCATCTCCTCGGGATCGGTCTGGCCCAGTTCCATGATGATATGGCTGCCCAGGTTGGAGGTCATGATCAGGATCGTGTTCTTGAAATCCACGGTCCTGCCCTTGCCGTCGGTCATGCGGCCGTCATCGAGCACCTGGAGCAGGACGTTGAACACGTCCGGATGCGCCTTCTCGATCTCGTCAAGCAGGATGACCGAGTAGGGCCGCCGCCGCACGGCCTCGGTGAGCATGCCACCCTCGTCGTAGCCCACGTAGCCGGGGGGCGCGCCGATGAGGCGGGCCACCGAGTGTTTCTCCATGTATTCGGACATGTCGATCCGGATCATGGCGTGCTCGGAATCGAACAGGAACTCGGCCAGGCTCCGGGCCAGCTCGGTCTTGCCCACGCCGGTTGGGCCCAGGAAGATGAACGACCCCAGCGGCCGGTCGGGATCCTGGAGCCCGGCCCGGGCGCGGCGCACCGCGTTGGCCACCGAGCGGATGGCCTCCTTCTGGCCGACCACGCGTTTGGACAGCTCTTCCTCGGCATGGATCAGTTTCTCCTTTTCGCCTTCGAGGAGCTTGTCCACCGGGATGCCGGTCCACTTGGCGACCACGGCGGCCACGTCCTCGGCCGAGACCTCTTCCTTGAGCATATGGTGATCCTTCTGGATCTCCGCCAGCTTCCTGTTCTCTTCTTCGAGCTGTTTCTCCAGCTCGACGATCTTGCCGTAGCGGATCTCGGCCACCTTGCTCAGGTCGCCGGCACGTTCGGCCTGCTGTTCCTCCATGTGGGCCTCGTCGATCTGGGTCTTGATCTGGCGGATCCGCTGGATCACGTCCTTTTCGAGCTGCCACTGGCCCTTCATGGCGTTGAGGCGGTCGTTGAGATCGGCCAGCTCCTTTTTCAGCTTTTCCAGCCGTTCCCGGGAGGCCTCGTCCTTCTCCTTTTTCAGTGCCTCCATCTCGATTTCCATCTTGATCCGCTTACGATCGAGTTCATCGATCTCCGTGGGCATGGAGTCGATCTCGATGCGCAGCCTGGAGGCGGCCTCGTCGATCAGGTCAATGGCCTTGTCCGGCAGGAACCGGTCCGTGATGTAGCGGCTGGAAAGCGTCACCGCGGCCACGGTGGCCGAGTCCTGGATGCGGAC